>JANOWE010000055.1:0-47311 GCA_031417735.1 Betaproteobacteria bacterium | reverse complement strand
GGGTGCGGCGCCAGCGCAGCCATCATGCGTTGACCCATGATGCCGGTGCCGACGATGCCGATGTTGATGCGGTCCATGGGTGGTTCCTGTGAGGGCCAGAACAGCGGCGCTTTTAGCATGGCCACGGGCCACAGAACGTCGGCCGCCACCGGCAAACTTGCACAGCCGGCATGTCGGCCCGCTGACGCTACCGACCTCGCCAGCGGCTATCGTGCGCGCCATGCCCCCATCGCCGCCCACCGCCCTGGCCGACGCGCCCGCATTGACCGGGGCGCGCTTCAACGCCACCGAGCTGCGCGCGCTGGCGGCGGTGCTGATGGCGGTGGCCCTGGCCACGCTGGATTCGGCCGTCACCAACACCGCGCTGCCACGCATCGCGGCCAGCCTGGGCGCGGCGCCCGCGCAATCGATCTGGATCATCAACGCCTACCAGCTGGCGGTGGTGGCGGTGCTGCTGCCGGCGGCCGCGCTGGCCGACCGCCTGGGCGCGCGGCGCGTGCACCTGGCCGGGCTGTTGTTTTTCACGCTGGCCTCGCTGGTCAGTGCGTTGGCCGGCAGCCTGGGGCTGCTGGTGGCCGGCCGGCTGCTGCAGGGCCTGGGCGCGGCGGCGATGATGAGCGTGAACATCGCGCTGATCCGCCAGATCTACCCGCCCGGCCGCCTGGGCCGGGGCGTGGGCCTGAACGCGCTGGTGGTGGGCGTGTCGTTTGCGGTGGGGCCCACGGTGGCGTCACTGCTGCTGGCGGTGCTGCCCTGGCCCTGGCTGTATGCGCTGAACCTGCCGCTGGGGGTGCTGGCGTTCTGGGTCGCACGTGGCTCATTGCCCCATGCGGCACCGCGTGGCCAGGCCTTTGACCCGCTGGCCGCGCTGTTCACGGCCGTCACCTTCGCCGCCGCCATTGGCGCGCTGGCCACCGCCGGGCAACGCGGCAATGGCGTCAACGTGATCTTGCTGGCCTTGTTGGCGCTGGGCTGTGGTGGCCTGCTGCTGCGCCGCCAGGCCGGCCAGCCGGCGCCCATGCTGCCGGTGGACCTGCTGCGACGGCCGCTGTTTGCTTTGTCGGTGGCCACTTCCAGCGCCTCGTTCACCGCCCAGGGCCTGGCCTTCGTGTCGCTGCCGTTCTTCTTCGAGACCGTGTTGCACCGCCCGCCGGTGCAGACCGGCTTCTTGCTGCTGCCCTGGGCGGTGGTGGTGGCCAGCGCGGCGCCGCTGGCCGGGCGATTGTCAGACCGCTATCCGCCGGGGCTGCTGGGCGGCATCGGCCTGGTGCTGCTCAGCACGGGCCTGGCCGGGCTGGCGCTGTTGGGCCCGGCCTCGGCCACCAGCACCATCGTGGCCCTGATGGCGCTGTGCGGCGCCGGCTTCGGCCTGTTCCAGTCACCCAACCTGAATGCGCTGATGTCGTCGGCCCCGGCCGAGCGCAGCGGCGGTGCCAGCGGCATGGTGGCCATGGCCAGGCTGAACGGCCAGGCCCTGGGCGCGGCACTGGTGGCGCTGTGTTTCGGCCTGGCTGGCACGCAGGGGCCGGTGTGGGCGCTGTGGCTGGGCGCGGGCTTTGCCGGCGTCGCGGCGGTGGCCAGCGCAGCCAGGCTGCGCTTCTGACGGTGGCTTGGCCCAGGCCATTGCCGCGCAAGATTGAGCGAACATGCGCGCTTCGCCGTCACCCGTCACCCTGAAAGGCCGCCATGCGCACCCGCATCACCGAACTGTTCGGCATCCGCCACCCCATCATTCAGGGCGGCATGCACTATGTGGGCCTGGCCGAGCTGGCCTCGGCGGTGTCCAACGCCGGCGGCCTGGGCATCATCACCGGGCTGACGCAGAAAACGCCCGAGCGGCTGGCGCGTGAAATTGCCCGCTGCCGCGAGATGACCGATGCACCCTTTGGCGTGAACCTGACCTTTCTGCCCAGCTTTGCCGCGCCGCCCTACCCGGAGTACATCCGGGCCATCGTCGAAGGTGGCATCAAGGTGGTTGAAACCGCCGGCCGCAACCCGCAGGCGCACATGCCGGCGCTGCATGCGGCGGGCATCAAGGTGATTCACAAGTGCACCTCCGTGCGCCACGCGCTCAAGGCCGAGGCCATCGGCTGCGACGCGGTCAGCGTGGACGGCTTTGAATGCGGCGGCCACCCGGGTGAGGACGACGTGCCCAACTTCATCCTGCTGCCACGCGCGGCCGACGAGCTGAAGATTCCGTTCGTGGCCTCCGGCGGCATGGCCGACGGCCGCAGCCTGGTCGCCGCGCTGGCGCTGGGCGCCGAGGGCATGAACATGGGCACCCGCTTCATGGCCACGATCGAGGCGCCCATCCACGAGCGCGTCAAGCAGGCCATCGTCGCCGCCAGCGAGCTCGACACCCGGCTGATCATGCGCGGCCTGCGCAACACCGAGCGGGTGATGATGAATGCCGGTGTGCAGCGGGTGCTCGACATCGAGCGCGACAAGGGCGCCGCGCTGACCATCGCCGACATCCACGACGAGGTGGCCGGCATCTACCCCAAGGTGATGACCGAAGGCGAGATGGACGCCGGTGCCTGGAGCTGCGGCATGGTCGCCGGCCTGATCCACGACGTGCCCAGCTGCCAGGACCTGATCGACCGCATCATGGCCGAGGCCGAACAATTGATAACGCAGCGTCTGCGCGTCCTGTGCGCACAAAACACTTGAACACCCGAGCGCCTGACCATCCGAAGGAGAAGCGGTGAACCAGATCGACCTGAATGGCCGCGTGGCCATCGTCACCGGTGGTGCCCAGGGCATCGGCCTGGCCACCGCCCGCCGCATGCTGGCCAGCGGCGCCACGGTGCAGCTCTGGGACATCGACGCGGCGATGCTGGAGCAGGCGCAAGCTGCGCTGGGCGAGGCCGGGCGCGTGAGCGTCGTGCTGGTGGAACTGACCGACGACGCTGCCGTGTCGGCCGCCACGGCAGCCGCAGTGGCCGCGCTGGGCCGCATCGACATCCTGGTCAACAACGCCGGCATCACCGGCGGCAACGGGCCGACCTGGGAGCTGGCGCCTGAGGTCTGGCGCCGGGTGATCGAGGTCAACCTGGTCGCGCCCTTTCTGGTCTGCCGCGCGGTGGTGCCGCAGATGATCAGCCAGGGCTATGGCCGCATCGTCAACCTGGCTTCGGTGGCCGGCAAGGAGGGCAACCCCAACGCCTCGCACTACAGCGCGTCCAAGGCCGGGCTGATCTCGCTGACCAAGTCGCTGGGCAAGGAACTGGCGACCAAGGGCGTGCTGGTCAACGCGGTGGCCCCGGCCGCAGCCAGGACCGCGATCTTTGATTCGATGACGCCGCAGCACATTGACTTCATGCTGTCCAAGATCCCGATGGGGCGGTTCCTGCAGGTCGACGAGGCGGCGGCCATGATCTGCTGGCTGGCCAGCCAGGACTGTGCCTTCAGCACCGGCGCGGTGTTTGACCTGTCGGGCGGACGGGCGACCTACTGAGCTCGCCACGTACCCGCAAACGCCGTCGCGCGGCGGTTTGCCAACCGGCCAGGGTGGCGGTGCTCGCGGCATCACCGGTTACAGTGCTGGTTGTTGGTGCTCGCGCCCGCCTCCTCGAAGGCGGCGCAGTTAAACGGGAATCAGCGCCGTGGGGGTTCGTCAGATGACGGGCCTCACAGCTGCCTGAGCTGCCCCCGCAACGGTCAGCGGACGAGGGTGAACTTTTTTGTCCACCCTCTGCTCATGTCGAAGCCACTGGACGCCTCAGGCGTCTGGGAAGGGCACATGGGTTGAATCCGCCAGCCCGGATACCGGCCAACAAGGTGGCGCCCGGCCTGGTTCGGGCGTCTTGAGGTGGCACCTGCGGGGAAGCGGGTGGACACGATTCTTGTGCTGGATATCCCTTGAACTTTCTTGCTCCGTCGCAGCGCCCTGTGCTGCAAGCTTGCTGTGCCTCGTTTGTGCTGTTGTCGATGGTCGCTTCGGCCCGCGCGCAGAACCCGTCTGAACAGGTGCTGGTCACCGGCGCCCGTGAACCGCTGCAGCGCCATGCGCTGGCGGCCGATGTGGTGTCCATCGACGCCGAAACGATCCGCGCGTCGGCCGCCGATTCGGTCGAAGACCTGTTGCGGCGCGAGGCCGGCCTGCAGATCAGCCGCAACGGCGGGCCGGGCAAGGCCGCCAGCGTCTTCATCCGGGGCGCCAATGGCGGCAACACCCTGGTCCTGGTGGACGGTGTGCGCGTGGGTTCGGCCACGCTGGGCCTGCCCGAGTTCGAGACCATCTCGCTGGCCACGGTGGACCACATCGAGGTGCTGCGCGGCCCGGCGTCCAGCCTCTACGGTGCCGATGGTTCGGGCGGCGTGGTGCAGATCTTCACCCGCCGCGGCAGCAGCGTGCCGCAGGCCTCGGCCCGGCTCGCGCTGGGCGGCTATGGCGCACGTGAAGGCTCGCTGCAGGCCAGTCACCGTCATGGCGCGCTGGATATCGCGGTGGGGCTGTCGCATGAGCGGGCCGAAGGTGTCTCGGCGCTGCGCCCGGGCGACCAGTATGGCAACTACAACCCCGACCGCGACGGTTTTTCACGCACCACCGCCCAGACCCAGCTCGGTCTGGCGCTGGCGCCGGGACAGCGCATCGGGCTGACGGCGCTGAACAGCCGCGTCAACAGCCAGTACGACGCCAGCGAGTACCCGGCGCCGACCTATGCGCAGGACAACACGCCCGATTTCCGCAACCGCCAGCGCAGCCAGGTGCTGGCGCTGGAACACCGCGCCGACTGGTCGGCGGCCTGGGCCAGCACGCTGCGCCTGTCGGGCCAGGACAGTGACTCCCGCAGCGGTGGCCACCAGATCGACCGCTTCCGCACCCAGCGCCAGCAGCTCGATGCCCAGGCCACCTGGCGGGCCATGCCCGGCCAGCAGCTCACGCTGGCGCTCGAAGTCATGCACGACCAGGCCCTGGCCGATGCCTTCGGCGGCGAGCTGAGCCGGCGCAACCAGGCCCTGGTGCTGGCCTATGCCGGCACGCTGGCCGGCGCCAGTGTGCAGGTGGATGTGCGGCACGACCGCAACAGCGCCTTCGGCGCGGTCAACACCGGCCGCATCGGCGCGTCCTGGCCCCTGGTGGCGGGTTGGCGCGTGCGCACGCTGGCTGGCAGCTCGTTCCGCGCGCCCAGCTACAACGACCTCTACTACCCCGGCTACGGCGTGGCCACGCTGCGGCCGGAAAGTTCACACAGCCTGGAGGCCGGCATGGACGGTCGCCTGGGGCCCGTCGACCTGTCGGCCACGGTGTTCCGCAACCGCGCGCGCGACCTCATCAACTACGAACCCGACCGCGCCTTCTGCCCCGGCGGCGCGGCCTACGACTACGGCTGCGCGGCCAACGTCGGCCGGGCCCGGCTGCAGGGCGCGAACCTGGGCGCAAGCCTGAAGCAGGGCGCCTGGAACCTGCGCGCCGGCCTGGACTTTCTGGACGCCAAGGACAGCGCCACCGGCCAGCGCCTGCCGCGCCGTGCCGCCCACCAGCAAAGCCTGTCCCTGGGCTACAACGGCGGGGCCTGGGGTCTGGGCGCCGAGCTGATCAACACCGGTGCCCGGCCCGACAGCGGCATCCAGCTGCCGGCGCAAACCCTGCTTGACCTGAAGGCGCACTGGCAGTTTGCGCCGCAGTGGACGCTGGAGGCCAAGCTGCACAACGCCGGCAATGTGGACGTGGTGCCGGCGCGCGACTACCAGGGCCTGGGCCGCCAGGCCTGGCTGGGCCTGCGCTGGACGCTGGCCGGGCGCTGAGCGTCTGACAAGGCGCTGCGACCATGAGCTGGCCCCAAGGTCTCGCAGCACTGCAGCATGGGCTGCTGTGCTGCGTGCTGGGTCTGGCCCTGGTGACGCAGGCCCAGGCCCAGGCTCCCATCACCCTCAGCGACGACCGTGGCCAGCCGCTGCAGTTTGCGGCGCCGCCGCAGCGCATCGTTTCGCTGCTGCCATCGTTGACTGAAGGCGTGTGCGCGCTGGGCGCCTGTGACCGGCTGGTGGGCGTGGACCGGTTCTCGAACTGGCCGGCGTCGCTGGCCGCGGTGCCCAGGCTGGGTGGCCTGGAAGACCCGCAGATCGAGCGCATCGTCGCGCTCAAGCCCGACGTGGTGCTGGCCTCGCGCTCGCAGCGGGTGGCCGAGCGGCTGCAGGCCTTGGGCCTGAAGCTGGTGCTGCTGGAATCCCAGACCCATGCCGATGTGCAGCGCAGCCTGCTGCTGCTGGCCACGCTGCTGGGCCAGCCCGAGCGGGGCGTGGCGGTGTGGCAGGGCATAGAGCGCGACATCGCCCTGGCCCGCAGCCGGGTGCCGGCGCAATGGCAGGGTGCCAGCGTCTACTTCGAGGTGGCGTCGGCGCCCTATGCCGCCGGCAGCGCGTCCTTCCTGGGCGAATCACTGGCCAGGCTGGGCCTGGTCAACATCGTGCCGGCCGACATGGGCCCCTTCCCGCGCCTGAACCCCGAGTTCGTGCTGCGCAGCCAGCCCCGGCTGGTGATGGCCCACCAGCGTGAAGCGGCGACCATGGCCGCGCGGCCGGGCTGGCAGCGGCTGCGTGCGCTGCACAACGGCCTGTGCGCCTTTGCCTCGGCGCCCTACGACGTGCTGGTGCGCCCCGGCCCGCGCCTGGGTGAGGCCGCCCTGCTGATGGCCGATTGCCTGAACCAGCTGCCGGCGGTGAAATGAGCGCGGGGTGGACCGAAGCCAGCCCGCCCGCGACCGCCGCCGGTCTCGATGTCGAGCGCCAGGCACGGCGCTCGCGCCAGCGATTGCTCGCGGCTCTGGCCGCCATGATGCTGCTGCTGAGCCTGCTGGGCCTGGCCGCCGGCAGCCAGGGCCTGTCCTGGGCCGCGCTGCGGACCGATCTGGCCGGCGACCAGGCCGCGCTGATCCTGGGCCAGATTCGCGCGCCGCGCACGCTGGGCGCGCTGGGCGTGGGTGCCTTGCTGGGCCTGGCCGGCGCGCTGGCACAGGGCCTGTTCCGCAACCCGCTGGCCGACCCCTATCTGCTGGGCTCGGCCTCGGGTGCCGGCCTGGCGGTGGTGCTGGTGCTGGCAGCGGCCTCGGTCGTGGGCGCTGAAGGGTCTGCGCTCAGTCTGGCCACGGCCGGCTGGCTGCAGCGCCTGGGCCTGCTGGGTGCGTCCTTCGCCGGTGCGCTGGGCGGTGTGCTGCTGACCCTGCTGCTGGCCGGTGGCGCGCGGCACACGCTGCGCCTGCTGTTGGCCGGCGTGGTGGTGGGCGTGCTGCTGGGCGCGGTGGCCGACCTGCTGACCACCGTCTCGCCCGAGGCGCTGCGCGGCAAGCAGGTCTTCATGCTGGGCACCACCAGCCTGCTGGGCTGGCAGGGCGTGGCCCTGCTGGGCGCCGGCCTGGCGCTGGCGCTGCCGCTGGCGCTGCGCTTTGCGCGTGTGCTGGACGCGCTGACGCTGGGCGATGACAGCGCGCTGAGCCTGGGCGTGGCGCTGCCGCGGCTGCGCTTGCTGCTGGTCGTGCTGCTGGCCTTTTGCACCGGGCTGGCGGTGTCGCAGGCCGGGTTGGTGGCCTTTGTGGGCCTGGTCGCGCCGCATCTGGTGCGGCGCTTTGCGCCGGCCGCCCATGGCTTCACGCTGCTGGCCAGCGCGGCCACGGGTGCGGTGCTGCTGCTGGCGTCCGACGTGCTGGCGCGGGCACTGGTCGCGCCGCAGGAACTGCCGGTGGGCGTGCTCACCGCCGTGCTGGGTGGCGTCTACCTGCTCTGGCTGATGCACAGGCAGCGCTTGAGATGAACAAGGCCTCGCCCGAACTTCAAGCCCGGGCCTTGTGCGCAGGCTATGGCCAGCAGCCCGTGCTGCACGCCCTGGATTGCCGCTTTGCCGCCGGCTGGACGGCCGTGGTCGGTCCCAACGGCGCAGGCAAGTCGACCCTGCTGCGCTGCCTGGCCGGGCTGATGAAGCCCCGTGCCGGCCAGGTGGTGCTGGCCGGCCTGCCGCTGGCGGCAATGAGCTCGCGCGTGCGGGCGCGCCAGCTGGCCTGGCTGTCGCAACAGGGCGAGGCCTCGGGCGAGCTGACCGCCCGCGAGACCGTGCGCCTGGGCCGGCTGGCCCACCTGGGCCTGTTTGCCGATGCTGGGCCGGACGACGAAGCGGCCGTGGACGCGGCGATGGCCGCCACCGAATGCACGGCCTGGCAGCACCAGCGGCTGATGGCCTTGTCTGGCGGTGAGCGCCAGCGTGTGCTGCTGGCCCGGGTGCTGGCCACCGGCTGCCCGGTGCTGCTGCTGGACGAGCCCAGCACCCACCTCGACCCGCCGCACCAGATGGCGATGGCCAGGCTGCTGCGCCGGCTGGGCGCCACGCACACGGTGGTCAGCGTGCTGCACGACCTGCCGGTGGCCTTTGCCGCCGACCGCCTGCTCGTGCTGCAGCAGGGCCGGGTGGTGGCCGAAGGTGCCGCCGCAGACGCCAGCCTGCAGCGGGCGGTCGAGCGCACCTTCGACCAGGCGGTGCGCATCCAGACCCAGGGCGATCGCCACCTGGTGATCCCGCAGATCTGATGGCCAGCGCCACACGCCCGCTGCACAGCCTGATGGTCTGGGGCTGCACCAGCCATGCGGGCAAAAGCCTGCTCGCCACCGCGCTGTGCCGCTGGGCCGCACGCCAGGGCCTTCGGGTGGCGCCGTTCAAGGCGCAGAACATGAGCAACAACGCCCGTGTGGTGGCACGGGCGGACGGCGGCTTTGGTGAAATCGGCTCGGCGCAGTACCTGCAGGCGCTGGCCGCGCGCTGCGCACCCGATGTGCACATGAACCCGGTGCTGCTCAAACCCTGGCGCGACACCGCCAGCCAGGTCGTGCTGCAGGGCCGGGTGGCGCCCGGGCTGGCCGATCTGCCCTGGCGGGAGCGCAGCCGCTGGCTGGCCGAGGTGGCACACGAGAGTTTTCAGCAACTGCCCTCACGTTTTGACCGGCTGGTGATCGAAGGCGCGGGCTCGCCGGCCGAGATCAACCTGGCCGCCAGCGATTACGTCAACCTGGGTGCCGCGCGCTGGGCGGTTGCTGCCGGCAGCCTGCAGGCGCTGCTGGTGGCCGACATCGACCGGGGCGGCGCGTTTGCCCATTTGTTCGGCACCTGGCAGATGCTGCCCGACGACCTGCGTGGCCACCTCAGCGGCCATGTGCTGAACCAGTTTCGCGGTGACGCGTCGCTGCTGGCGCCGGGCCCCGAGTTGCTGCAGCAGCGCACCGGTGTACCGGTGGTGGGTGTGCTGCCGATGTGGCGCGAGCACGGCCTGCCCGACGAGGACGGCCTGTTCAACGCCGCGCCCAGTGGCGGTGCGCACGACCTGCAGATCAGCGTGCTGGCCTTGCCGCACATCAGCAATCTGGACGAGTTTGCACCGCTGCGCCGGGTGCCCGGCCTGAACCTGCGCTGGGTGCGCAGCGTGGCTGAACTGGCCGGCAGCGACTGGATCATCCTGCCGGGCAGCAAACAGGTCAGCGGCGACCTGGCCTGGCTGCGCGCGCAGGGGCTGGACGCCGCCGTTGCCCTTCATGTGCTGGCCGGCCGGCGATTGCTGGGCATCTGCGGCGGCTTGCAGATGCTGGGTCAGCGCTTGAACGACCCCCAGGGCCATGACGGCCAGAGGGTGCAGGACCTGCCCGGACTGGGCCATTTGCCGCTGTACACCGAGTTTGGCCTGGACAAGCGGCTGCTGGCCGCCTCGCTGCGCTTTGGCGCCTGTCATGGGCCCTGGTCAGGCCTGGCCGGTGTGTCCGCACAGGGCTACGAGATCCGCTGCGGCCAGACCTGGCTGGCCGACGACGCGGGACCAGATGTGGCCACCGCGCTGATGGACGACCATGGCGCGCCCATCGGCTGGCAGCGCGCCAATGTGCTGGGCCTGTATGCCCATGGCCTGTTTGAATCGGCTCCCGTGCTGCAGGCCTTGTTTGGCGTCCAGGTGCCCACGCTGGACACGGTGTTTGACGGCCTGGCCGACTTCATCGAAGAACACATCGGCCCGGCCCGGCTGCGGGCGTTGCTGCTGGCCTGAGAATGGCCTTTGGTCCTGGCCGCATCGGCCGGGCGTGCACCAAGGGGCAGGGCATGGACTTCGGCTTCAGCGACGAGCAGCGCCAGATGCGCAGCGCCATCGAGCGTTTGTGCGCACCGTTTGATGCCGGCTACTGGCTGCAGCGCGACCAGGACGGCCGGTTCCCGCATGACTTTCACCAGGCCCTGGCAGGTGCCGGCTGGCTGGGCGTGGCCATGCCAGCGGCCTTCGGCGGCGCCGGCCTGGGCATCACCGAGGCCGCGTTGATGATGCAGACCATCTCGGCCACCGGCGCCGGGCTGTCGGGTGCGTCAGCGGTGCACATGAACATCTTCGGCCTGCAGCCGGTGGTGGCTTTTGGCAGCGCCCAGCAGCAGCAGCGCTGGCTGCCGCCGCTGATCGCGGGGGAGCACAAGGCCTGTTTTGCGGTGACCGAGCCCGACGCCGGCTTGAACACGCTCAAGCTCAAGACCCAGGCCGTGCGCGACGGTGAACACTACGTCGTCAACGGGCAGAAGCTGTGGACATCGACCGCCCAGGTGGCGCAGAAGATGCTGTTGCTGGCGCGCACCACGCCGCTGGGCCAGGGCCCGGCCAGCCAGGGTCTGTCGCTGTTCTACACCGACCTCGACCCGGCCCATGTGCAGGTGCAGGAGATAGCCAAGATGGGCCGCCATTGCGTGGACAGCAACCAGGTCTTCATCGACGGCCTGCGCATCCCGCTGGCCGACCGCATCGGCGACGAAGGCCGGGGCTTCGAGTACCTGCTGCATGGCCTGAACGCCGAGCGCATCCTGATCGCCGCCGAAGCCGTGGGCCTGGGCCAGGTGGCGCTGCAGCGCGCGGCGCAGTACGCCGGTGAACGCATCGTCTTCGACCGCGCCATCGGTCAGAACCAGGCCATCCAGCACCCATTGGCAAAAGACTGGATGGCGCTGCAGGCGGCCGAACTGATGGTCTACAGGGCGGCCTGGCTGTATGACCATGGCCAGCCCTGCGGGGAGCAAGCCACCAGCGCCAAGTACCTGGCCGCCGAGGCCGGCTACCACGCCTGCGAAAACGCGGTGCTCAGCCATGGCGGCATGGGCTATGCCAAGGCCTACCATGTCGAGCGTTATCTGCGCGAGGCCTGGATCCCGCGACTGGCGCCGGTCAGCCAGCAGCTGGCGCTGTGCTTCATAGCCGAGAAGGTGCTGGGCCTGCCCAAATCGTATTGAAGCGGCCCGCCGGCTGAGAGGCCGGCGGGTTCTGAGGCGCTCGTGCTGCTTCAGTGCGCCTCGGCCAGCTGGCCCCGGATGGCCCCGGCCGGGAAGACGCTGTTGTGCACGTTGACGTAGTAGTTCGCCGGGTTGGCCAGGATGTCGGCGATCAGTGCCCGCACGTCGGGCACGTCGGCGGCAAAGCGTGCGCGCTGGTTGATGCCGTCCAGGCAATCGGCCGACTGGCCGTCCTGCGGCCATGCCAGGTTGGCCACCACCGGTCCGTTCTCGCCGCGCTTGCCGGAGTGGATATGCGCGGCGCGGCCATTGCCAGGGGCCATGTCCAGCTCGGCAATGCGCTTGGCCTGCAGGTTGTAGCAAAGCGTGTCCTTGTTCGCGTCGATGCCGAAGACATAGGCCTCGCCTCTGCCGTTGGGGTCGCCTGCGATGGCGTTGTTGCCCTTGGCGCTGACTTCCTGCCGACCGTCGAGCTCGGCATTGAGCAAGGCGTTGAGGTGGCCGGCAAAGGCCACGGGCGCGACCAGGGCCAGCGACAGCAGGCCGTGACGGGCCAGCGGGGCAAGGCGTTGAAGCTTGATCATGGGTGTGTCTCCGGAGACGAATTGATGGGGGTTTGATGCCGGCCAGACAGGCTGACCTGAGCTCCTTACGCCGCCAGCCGCTCCATGGATGCACCGAGCGCGACACGCCTTGTCTGGCCGCCGTCGCCGAGGCGCCGAGGCGCCGACAATGCCTGCTTCGCACCGACATTGTCCCGACCCATGCCCATTCAGTGGTTTCCCGGCCACATGCACACCACGCGCAAGGCCATTGCCGAGCGCCTGCCTGATACCGACGTGGTGATCGAACTGCTGGACGCGCGCCTGCCCGGCTCCAGCAGCAACCCCTTGCTGGCCCAGATGATCGACGGCAAGCCCACGCTGAAGCTGTTGACCAAGGACGATCTGGCCGACCCCGAGCGCACCGCGCTATGGCTGGCGCACTTTCAGGCCCGCGACCAGACCGGCGCGCTGGCCCTGCATGCCGGCCAGGCCGGTGCGGTCAAGCCGCTGGTGGCGGCCTGCCGGGCGCTGGCGCCGGGGCGGGGCGGCATGGTCAAGCCGCTGCGCGTGCTGGTCTGCGGCATTCCCAATGTAGGCAAATCAACGCTGATCAATGCCCTGGCCGGCCGCCGCAAGGCCAAGACCGGCGACGAGCCCGGCATCACCAAGAACGAGCAGAAGATCGTGCTGGCGCAGGACGTCTACCTGTGGGATACCGCCGGCATGCTGTGGCCCAAGATCGTTGCCGAGCAGGCCGGCTACCACCTGGCCGCCGGTGGCAGCGTAGGCCGCAATGCCTACGACGAGACCGAGGTCGCACTGGCCCTGCTGGCCCAGGTGCGCGGACCTTACGCGCCGCTGCTGGCCGCGCGCTACAAGCTGCCCACCATGGACGATGCCAGCGACGAAGACCTGCTGAGCGAGCTGGGCAAGCGCCGGGGCGGTCTGCTGCCCGGCGGCCAGGTCAACCTGCACAAGGCGGCGGAGATTTGCCTGAATGATTTTCGCAGCGGCGCCTGGGGTCGAATCACGCTGGAAACGCCGGATGAATTTGCCGCCTGGCTGGCCGCCGGCCAGGCCGAGGATGAGCAGCGCCAGGCCGAGCGCAAGCAAAAGCGTGAGCAGCGCAAGCGCCAGGCGCCACAGCGTGGTGCGGCGCTGCCAGAAGACGATTGATGCTCGGCTGGCCCTGCGCGGTGATATCTCCTAAACTGAAGAAATGAACCAATCGGTACAAAACAAGGCGGTCAAGCTGCCGGATGGGGCAGCCAAGGCCTCCTCGCGCACCAACGACCCTGACCGCACCATGGCCGACATCATTGCCATGGCCACGCGAGAGTTCTCTGAGAAGGGCCTTGCCGGGGCCCGCATCGACGTCATCGCCGAGGCCACGCGCACCAGCAAGCGCATGATTTACTACTACTTCGGCAGCAAGCAGGGGCTGTACATCCGCGTGCTGGAAGAGGCCTACCGCCGCATGCGCGAGATCGAGTCGGGCCTGCACCTGGACGACCTGGCACCCGAAGACGCGTTGCGCCGCCTGGTTGGCTTCACCATCGACTACCAGCTCGCCCACCCCGAGTTCATTCGCCTGGTGGCGACCGAGAACATCCACCGGGGTGAGTACCTGGCGCAGAGCCAGGTCATCCAGGAACTGAATCTGCCGGCCATTGACGGCTTGCGCAAGGTGCTGGAACGGGGCTTGAAGACGCGGGTGTTTCGCACCGGCATCGATCCGGTGGACCTGCACATGTCGATCAGCGCGCTGTCGGTGTTCAACGTGGCCAACCGCCACACCTTCTCGCTGATCTTTCAGCGTGACCTGGAGTCGGCTGCGGCCATCGTGGCGCGGCGCGACAGCATCATCGAGATGGTGGTGCGCTTCGTGCGCAGGTAGGGCAGGGCGCGGCGCGCCAGTCAGCGCACGACGAAGACCTTGATCACCACCGCTGCGCCGTCGCGCCGCAGGTCGGCGATGAACAAATGGTCGGACAACCAGCCATGCGGCCCGGCCGGTGCGTCGAACACCGGTGCCGAGCGAAAGTAGAACTCGTGGGGCGCCACCGGCTCGCCCCGCTTCAGGCGCTGCAGCACCGCGCGGCTGGACACGCGCAGGCCGCGGTTGTGGACATAGATCGGCGTGCCGTCGTCGGCCAGCACGGTGTAGTGCGCGTCGACAACCGAGGCGCCGTCGGGCCGGCTCAGCAGCCAGTCCGAGCCGCCGGGCTGGATGCGGCCGTTCAGCAGCGGTCCGGACACGCTGCCGCCGGTGATGGCGATGTGCACGCGCACGCCAAGCCGCCCGGCCGCGCCCTGCAGCGGCGCAGCCACCTCGGCGCGAATCTCGAAGGCGAATTCGAGTGCGGGCGCCGTCGGTGTCATGGCCCGGCCTTCAGGCCGGCAGCTTCCGCAGCCAATCGCCCATGCGGGCAAAGGCGCTGCGGGTGTCGGCGCAATAGGCCATGGCGCGCAGGTAGCCGTGGATCAGCCCCGGGCCCTGATCGAGTTCTACCGCCACACCGGCCGCGCGCAACGCTTCGGCATAGACCAGGCCGCTGTCGCGCAGCGGGTCATGCTCGGCCACGGCCAGGAAGCAGGGCGGCAGGCCGGTGTGGCTGGCCGCGTGCAGGGGTGCGGCCAGCGGGTTGAGCAGATCGGCCGGGTTCGGGCAGTACATGGCGTTGACGCCAGGCATCGACGCGGTGGTCACGATCGGGCCGTCGGCGTTGTCGCGGTAAGAAGGCCGGTCCATGTTGAAGTCGCAGGCCGGGTAGACCAGCAACTGCCCTTGCAGCGCGCAGGCCGTATCGCGGAACACCAGCGTCATCGCAGCGGCCAGGTTGGCGCCAGCGCTGTCGCCGCCGATGGCGATGGCCTTGGCATCGACACCCAGCGTGGCCGCCTGCGCAAACAGCCAGGCGACGACGGCGCGCACATCGTTCACCGCCGCCGGGAAGGGCATCTCGGGTGACTTGGCGTAGTCGACGCTGAACACCGCCCGGCCGGTGTCGTGGGCCAGTCCGGCGGTGATGTCCCAGTGCGTCTCCGGGCTGCCTTGCATCCAGGCGCCACCATGCATGTAGACCAGCGCAGCCTGCGGTCCGGGTGCGGCGGGCCGAAAGGCGCGCACGCGCACGCTGCGTGTGCTGCCTGGCACCTCGATTTGGAACACCTCGGTGCTCACGGCCTCGGGCGTGGGTTGGCGCATCTCCAGGGCAATGACCTCGAAGTGCGCCCGCCGCGCCGCCGCGCCCGAGCCCGCAGGCAGCCGGGCCCAGGCCTGCGCCCAGTCTTTGAGGAAGGGCGCGAGTTCAGGATTGATCATGGCCTCAGCCTTTGTAGCCAAACATGCGCGGCAGCCACAGCACCGAATCCGGCACCAGGGTGATGAAGGCCAGCGCGGCGATCAGCACGGCCATGAAGGGCAGGGCGGCGACGACGATCTGGCGCAGCGAGGTGCCGCTGATGCTGGCCACGATGAACAGCAGCAGGCCGTAGGGCGGCGTGATCAGGCCGATCATGATGTTCACGGTGACGACCAGGCCGAAGTGCACCATGTCGATGCCCAGCGCCTGCGCGGTGGGGATGAAGATCGGGATGATCACCAGCAAGATGGTGCCGCCCTCGAGCAGGCAGCCCAGCACCAGCAGCACCAGGTTGACCAGGAACAGGAATCCCAGTGGCGACAGATCGAAGGCCGACATGAACACCTGCAGCGAGACCGGGATGTTCTCCTTCGTCACCACATAGTTGAAGACCAGCGCACCGGCGATCAGGATGCCCACGCTGGCCATCGAGCGGGCGCTCTCCAGCAGCGCGCCATAGGCCTGTCGGGCGCTGATCGAGCGGTACAGCACCAGCGACACCACGAAGGCGTAGAGCGCGGCCACCGCAGCGGCCTCGGTCGGCGTCATCACGCCGCTGTAGATGCCGCCCAGCAGCACCACCGGCATCATCAGCGCGGGCAGGGCGATCCAGGTCATCCTGGGCAGCTCGCGCAGCGGCACCGCCACCTCGACCGGGAAGTCGTGGCGCCGGGCCAGGTAGGCGTTCATCGCCATCAGCACCACGCCCATGATCAGGCCGGGCACCACGCCGCCCAGGAACAGGTAGCCGATGGACGTGTCGGACACCAGCGCGTACAGCACCAACGGAATCGACGGCGGGATGATCGGGCCGATGGTGGCCGACGCGGCGGTGATGGCCGCGGCATAGGCCGGCGTGTAGCGGCCGTCCTTGGTCATCATCTTGATGATGATGCGGCCCAGTCCCACCGCGTCGGCCACCGCCGAGCCCGACATGCCCGAGAAGACCAGGCTGGCGACCACGTTGACATGGCCCAGCCCGCCGCGAAAGCGCCCGACCAGCGCATTGCACCAGCCCAGCAGCTTGTCGCTGAGCGAGCCCAGGTTCATCAGGTTGGCGGCAAAGATGAACAGCGGAATGGCCAGCAGCGTGTAGCTGTTGAACAGGCCCTGCAGCAACTGCTCGGCGGCCAGCGCCAGGTCCTGGCCCGTGACCATCAGGTAGACCACCGAGCCGGTGATCATCGACAGCCCGATGGGCAGGCCCATCACGCTGAGCAGCACGATGGCCACCAGCGTCCAGGCGAATGGGTGAGAAGCCATCATGTTGCAGTCCCTGGTGTACTGTGCGAAACCGGCTCTTCGTCATCGCGAACGGCCTGCCAGATGATCACCAGGTGGCGCAGCATCATCGACACGGCGAACAGCAGGTAGACTGAAAACACCCAGTTCAGCGGAATGCCCAGCGAGGCGGTCTTCTCCACCTTCATGAAGCTGATGTAGCTCCAGGTGGCCGGCAATGCGACAGCCATCACGGTGACGAAGATCAGCCCGGCCACGGCGCGAAAAACGCGCCGGGTCTTGGCCGAGACCTGGCCGTAGACCATGTCGAAGCGGATCTCTTCGTCGTCACGGGTGACGAAGGCCGAGCCCCACAGAATGCCCCACAGCCAGGTCAGCACGCAGACCTCTTCGGTCCAGGCCACCGGCAGGTTGAGAAAGTAGCGGAAGATGATCTGCAGGATGAAGGCGACGAACATCGCCGTGATCATCAGCACCAGCAGGTTTTCCGCCCGGCGGCGCAGCCAGGACAGCAGGGCAGTCATGGTCAGTCTCAGAGCGCGTTGATGCGGTCGAGCATGCCGGGCTTCCAGTCGGCCGCGAACTTGCTCTTGGCGTAGACGTCCAGCACATGCTTGCGGAAGGCGGCCACGTCGGGCGCGTAGACCTCCAGACCCTGGGCCTTGAAGAAGCCGACCAGCTCGGCCTCATCCTTCAGAGCCTGTGCGGTCACGGCGGCGCTGAACTTGTCCGCCGCAGCCTGCAGTGTTTTCTGCTGGGCCGGGCTCAGGCTGGCCCACTTCTTCAGGCTGATAGCGAACAGGTTGTTGGCGATCAGATGGCCGGTGAGCACGATCTGCGAGGTGACCTCGTAGAACTTCATCACCTTGTTCGCGCCCAAGGGGTTGTCCTGCGCGTCGATGGCGCCGGTCTGCAGCGCGGTATAGACCTCGGTGAAGGCCACCGGCACCGGGTTGGCACCGAGGGACGAGCCGACGAACTGCCAGGCCTCGCCGCCGGGCATGCGCAGCTTGACGCCGGCCAGATCGGCCGGAACCATGATCTTCTTCTTGGGTTTGAGGTTCAGGTGGCGGGTGCCGATGTAGGGCACGGCCAGCACCTTGATGCCCATCTGGTCTTCCATCATCTTGAACAGCTCTTTGCCCACATCGCTGGCAAAGACCTTGTTCATGTGCGCCAGGTCGCGAAACAGGTAGGGCGTGGTGGTGATGCCCCAAGCCGGAATCTGCTTCTGCACATCGAACGCGGCCAGGTTGGCCATGTCCAGGTTGCCGCGCTGCATGGCCACCGGCTCGGTGCCCTGCTTGAACAGCGTCGCGCCGAAGTAGGGCTTGAAGTCGAACTCGGCGCCCAGTGCGCCGCCGAACACCTCGCGCAGGATGGTGGCGCGCGGGTCGGCGTCGGTCACGGTGTCGGAATAGATCAGACCGACCTTGTTCTGCGCGAGGGCCCAGGGCGCGACGGTGGCGGCGCACAGGCCGGCCGCAGTGGACAACAGGGCTCGACGGTGGAGGGCTGAGGTCATGGGTTCTCCTTGGGTGGGCCGCTGATGGGCGGTGGTGTACCGCCAGCAGCGGTCGATTGAAGAATGATGTACTAAATGGTTCATTAACGTCAACTGCATCAAGCCTAGTAAAAACCCTTGTTTGTCTGCAAAAACGGCCATGAATGGCGTGGTGATCATGACAGGTCATTGCGCCTAATGAACTATTTGGTACATACTTACTGCCATTCCTGCCCGCCCGGTCAAACCTGAGCCATGCCAGCCGACGCCATTGCCAACACCGCCCCAGTGGGCACTTCCGCGTCACCGCGACCGCTGCTGGCCGGCCTGATCGGCGCGGGCATCCAGCGCTCGTTGACGCCGGCGATGCAAGAACGCGAGGCGTCCGAGCAGGGCCTGCGGCTGCACTACCAGCTGATTGACCTTGAGCAGTCGCCGGACGGCAGTGCGGCACTGCCGATCCTGATCGAGGCCGCTGCGCGCATGGGCTTTGCGGGGCTGAACATCACCTACCCCTGCAAGCAAACGGTGATCCCCTTGCTTGACGGCTTGAGTGACGAGGCCCGTGCCATGGGCGCGGTCAACACCGTGGTGTTCAAAGCTGGTCGCGCCATTGGTCACAACACCGACGGCTCGGGCTGGCGCTGGGGCTTCGAGCGCAGCCTGCCCGGCGCCGACCTGTCGCATGTGGTGCTGCTGGGTGCGGGCGGTGCGGGTTCGGCCATCGCCCATGCCGTGCTGGGCATGGGTGCGCAGCGACTGACCCTGGTCGACAGCGACGCGGTCAGGGCGCAGGGCCTGGCGAAGTCGCTGGCTTCGCATTACTCGGCGCAAGTTGATGTGGGTCACGACCTGAAGGCCTTGCTGGCCCGTGCCAGCGGCCTGGTCCACGCCACACCCACGGGCATGGACAAGTTGCCTGGCCTGCCGTTGCCGCAGGCGCTGCTGAGCCCGCATTTGTGGCTGGCCGAGATCGTCTACTTTCCGCTCGAAACGCCACTCTTGCGCGCGGCGCGGGCCCTGGGCTGCGCGGTGGTGGACGGCGGCGGCATGGCCGTCGGCCAGGCTCTGGGGGCGTTCAGGCTGATCACCGGCCACTCGCCCGACGCGGCGCGGGTGGACGCCCATTTCCGTGCCCTGGTCTCAGCCCGGGGCAATACCTGAACCCGTCGCCGCCAGGAGCACGCCATGAGTGAGCACAGCCAAGACCGAGAAGCGCTGGGCGAGCTGCCCAACCCTGTGGGTCTGGACGGTATCGAGTACATCGAATACACCACCGCCAGGCCACAGGCCCTGGGCCAGTTGCTCGAGACCATGGGCTTCAGGCCGGTGGCACGGCACCGCTCGCGCGAAGTGCTGCTGTACCGGCAGGGCAGCATGAACATCGTCATCAATGCGCATGCCGGCGTGGTGCGCGGCTGTGCGCCCAGCGCGGACGCGCCGCCCGCCATCCGCGCACTGGCGCTGCGGGTGCGCGATGCGCGCGCGGCCTACCAGCGGGCGCTGGACCTGGGCGCCTGGGACGTGCCCATGCACGCCCAGGTGATGGAGCTGAACATTCCGGGCATCCACGGCCCGGGTGGTGCGCACATCTACTTCGTCGACCGGTATCAGGAGTTCTCGATCTACCACGTCGACTTCGTGCCCATTCCAGGTGTCGATCCACAGCCTCCAGCGCTGCTTGACCTGCACTACTTCGGTCTGGTGCAGTACATCGGCCGCGACCGCAGTGCCGACTGGATCGACTTCTATTGCCGCCTGCTGGGTTTTAAGGCGCTGACCGAACACACCCGCTTCGGCATCCTGCCCAAGGGCCGCTTGCTGCAAAGCCCGGGTTCGGTGGCCAGCCGCTTCTATCTGCAGCTGATCGAGCCCGACCCGGCTACCGTGAGCTACGACGAACAAGAGCTGTTCCAGCGCATCGGCTTTGGCAGCAGTGACGTACCGGCGCTGGTGGCGGCATTGCGCCAGCGCGGCGTCGACTTTGTCGAGACGGCCCAGGTTCAGGTCACCGCGCAGGGCGCACTGACGCGGTCGACCCTGGGCGCGGTGGCGTTCGAGCTGGTGCACGACCAGCGTGCATGAGGGTGGTGACATGAAGATCGACCAGTTCGGCATGGACACCATCACGCTGGCCGGCCCGCTGGAGGCCAAGCTGGCGGCCATCGGCAACGCCGGCTTCGGTCAGGTCATGCTCAGCGCGCGTGATGTGGTGGGCCACCCGCAGGGCCTGGACGCGGCGGTCAAGGCGGTGCGTGGCAGCGGCCTGCGTGGCACCGGCTTTCAGGTCCTGCGCGACTTCGAAGGTCTGTCCGGCGACCTGCATGCCTACAAGCTCGACATTGCCAAGGCCATGATCGAGATGTGCGCCGCGCTGGGCTGCAAGCTGCTGCTGGCCTGCTCGTCCACCTCGCGCCATGCCACCGACGACCCCGCCAGCCTGGCGCGTGACCTGCGCAAGCTCGCCACGCTGGCGATTCCGCATGGCGTGCGCATCGCCTATGAGGCCTTGTCCTGGGGTCGCAATGTCAACCAGTTCATGCAGGCCTGGCGCTTGATCGAGATGGCAGCTTGCGCCAACCTGGGCCTGGGTCTGGACTCGTTCCACCTCTTCGCGGCCAAGGACGATCTGGCCGAGCTCGACCTGATCGACGTGCAGCGCATCTACCTGGTGCAGCTGTCCGACTTCATGTGGCAGGAGGCGCCGACCTTCGAGGAGCGCATGACCACCGCGCGCACCTTTCGCGTCTTTCCCGGCGAGGGCGTGCACAGCGCGCAGCTGGCGCAGCTGGTGATCGACCTGGACCGGCTGGGCTATCGGGGTGACTACAGCTTCGAGGTCTTCAACGACGACTACCAGCAACTGCCACTGCCGGTGGTGGCCGAGCGCGCGCGCCGCGCGGCGGTGTGGCTGTCCGAAGACGTGCTGCAGCGCAGTCTGCCGCTGGCCGGGGCGATGCGGCTGGGCCGCTGACCGGACGCGGCAGGCGCTGGCCTCAGTCCAGCGCCAGCACCTCATCGCCAGGCTCGGCGCGGCAATCGTCTGACAAGGCCGTCCAGCCCTGGCGCAGCACCAGTTGCCGCGTGTTGTGACACAGCTCGACGCGCCGGGCCAGGGGTTCACGTTGCAGCAAAAAGGCCTCGATGGCCTCGGGCACGCTGGTCTGGAAGCGCAGTGCAAAGCGGTCGGCCTCGGGGTGGTCGTCGTAGCGCAGCCAGGGTGCAAAGCCGCCGGCAAACATCAGCAGGTGCGAGCGCACGGCCACGGGCGCAGGCGCATAGCCGCTGTGCTTGAGCCAGGCCTGGGCCGCCTCGCGCGGCTGCGCCGCACCGGCCAGGCCTCCCCAGGCGGTGGCCAGCATTTCGGCCAGCCACTGGTTGCAGTTCTGGTAGCGGGTGCTGAAAGGGTAGGCATTGGCGCTGTACTGCGCGGCCAGCAGTTGCAGTGCGGTGGCCTTGTCCAACGCCACCTGCTCCAGCGCAGCGGCCGGCGCTGCCGGCAACAGCAGCACCGACACATGGCCGGCGTCGGCGTTGTCGGTGCCGAACAAAAAACCGGCCAGTCCCTGGTCAAACAGCAGGGGTTGGCCTTCGTCACAGGCGTAGTACAGCTGGCGCACCGCCCAGGGCGTGTGCGGGCTGTGGCGCAGGCTGATGCCGGCATGCGAATAGCGCAGGCCAAAGCGCTTCAGGTTCAGGCCCGAGCGGGCAAGCAGGGCCAGGCGCTGGCCGGAGCCATCCAGCAATTGCTGCAGCCTTGCTGCCACGCGCAGCAAGCGGTCTTGCTGTCGGGCCGTGAGGGTGGGCGCGCCGTTGCAGAATCTCAGCGCGTCCGAGGCCGCGAGTGCCGGCGCGGCCCCGCCAGCCAGCAACGCGGCCAGCATGCAGGACCGCAGGGCGCCGGGCCGGCCGGCGCGCCCCGGCCTCAAAGCCTGATCGCTTGGGGCGCCAGTTCCTGGCTCCAGCCGGGGCTCAGGGCGAGAAAAAACGGCTCGGTGCTGGCCTGGCCCCGAGCGTCCTGATCGAGATAGGCAAAGGCCATGCCATAGGGCCGCTGCTGCGCGGCCACCAGGTCTCCGGCCTGCAGGCCGCGGCCGGCCAGGGCCTGATGCGGCAGCGTCAGCCACAGCTGGCCGGCCGCGCCGGGCTGTTGCAGGGCCTGCATCTGCAGTCGCACGTGGCCGGGGCGGTCGGCCAACGCCACCACCGCCAGCACGCGGTAAGGGCCTTCGGCGACCTTGGTGTTGCCGCTGGAACTGTTGCTCGAGCCTTTGACCGAGTCGGACAGGCTACCCACCGAGGCCGAGCCCGCACTGGACGCCGAAGAGGTGGAGCTGTCGGCCAGGCAGGGCTGGGCCAGAGCGGCGCAGAGCAGGGCGATCAGGGCCAGCGACCGGCTGCCGGTCTGGTGGGCTTGGTGCATGTTTTCTCCAGGATTTGCCGCCCTTGCGGGCCTTGCGCCGAGCATAACGCCCCGTCCTGCATCGGCCGGCCTTCGCCCGCCTGGGCCCGGTTGCAGATCAGACAGCGCCCGCCTCGCGCAGGGCAGCGATGCCGGCGTCGTCATAGCCGATCTCACGCAACACCGCTTCGGTGGATTGGCCCAGTTCATCGAGATGTCCATCAACAGCGCCGGGCTCGAGAAGAAACTTGATCGGCAGGCCCAGGTGGGGCTGGCCACCGGGTTGCTCCACACGCATGCCCCGGGCCGCGGCATGCTCGCTGTTGACCGCTTCATGCAGATTGCGCACCGGCGCCCAGGCGATGTCCAGCGGCGCCAGCAGTTCAGACCACTGCGCCAACGTGCGCTGCGCAAAAGCCTGGCGCAGGAACGCGCGCACCGGTTCATGGGCCGGCCCGGGAGGCAGCAGCGCGGTGGCGACCAGGTCGGGCCGCTGCAGCAGGCCCAGCAGTGCCTGCACAAACTTGTGTTCACCACCGGCCAGTGCCAGGTGGCGGCCGTCGGCCGTGGCGTAGATGGCGTTGAAGGACGAGCCGCCCCAGGAGCGCTCGTGGGTGGCCACCGGCGGGCGGTCTTGCGCAAACACCGGGCCCATCACATGGGGTGTCCAGGCCAGCAGCGCGTCATACATGGCGATGTCCAGGTGGTCGCCCTGGCCAGTGCTCTGGCGCTTGAGCAAGGCCATCAGAATGCCCGACAGGGCCATCAGCGAGGCGGCCATGTCCGATGCCGGAACGCCGGGAATGGCTGGCTGCCCATCGGTGCCCAGATTGACCGACAGCAGGCCCGCCTCGGCCTGCACGGCCATGTCATGCGCGCCCTTGTGCGCCAGCGGGCCGGTCTGGCCGAAGGCCGAGATGGCGCAGTAGACGATGCCCGGGTTGATGGCCCGCACGGCATCAAAGCCCACGCCCAGGCGGTCGACCACACCGGGACGGAAAGACTCGACGATCACGTCGGCCTTGGCCGCCAGAGCCAGAAAGGCGTCACGTCCGGCAGGAACCTTGAGGTTGAGCATGACGCAGCGCTTGTGGCGGTGCGTGTTGCGGAACCACACGCTGTGACCGTTCTGGCGCAGGCCCAGGTGGCGCACCGGCTCGCCCTGGGGCGGCTCGACCTTGATCACGTCCGCGCCATGGTCGGCCATCATCATCGTCAGGTGCGGGCCGGGTAGAAACTGCGACAGGTCCAGCACTCGAATGCCTTGCAGTTTCATGTCTCAGGGACTCCTGATGATTCAAGTGGCGAGAATCGGGGCTTGTCGTCCAGCACCCGGCCACCCTCATCGGCATTCGGGCGCGGCCCGGGCCGCGCCACCAGAACACCCGCAGGCCGGGCTGACCCGCCAGGCCGACCGAACTGCCAGGCCCAGCCTGAGACGGGATCCCCACATGAATGACGCCCGACCAGCGCCTTGCCAGGCGGACCGCCAAGCCACTGCTGCAGCCGCCTTGCCCCTGGCCGGCGTGCGGGTGCTCGAGTTCACGCACATGGTCATGGGTCCGACCTGCGGCATGGTGCTGGCCGACCTGGGTGCCGAGGTGATCAAGATCGAGCCGCTGGCCGGTGACAGAACACGCCATCTGCTGGGCTCGGGCGCTGGCTTCTTTGCCACTTTCAACCGCAACAAGAAGAGCCTGGCGGTGAACACCAAAGATCCTCGGGGGCTGGAACTTGTGCTCAAGCTGGTGGCCACTGCGGACGTGTTCAGCGAGAACTTCAAGTCCGGCACCATGGACAAGCTGGGCCTGTCCTGCGCGGCATTGTCGGCACTGAACCCGCGCTTGATCTATGTCTCGCACAAAGGCTTTCTGCCCGGACCCTATGAGCACCGCACCGCGCTGGACGAGGTGGTGCAGATGATGGGCGGCCTGGCCTACATGACCGGACCCGAAGGCCGGCCGCTGCGCGCGGGCACCAGCGTCAACGACATCATGGGCGGCATGTTCGGCGCCATCGGCGTGCTGGCGGCACTGCGCCAGCGCGACATCAGCGGCAGGGGGCAAGCCGTGCAGACGGCCTTGTTCGAGAACAACGTCTTGCTGATGGCCCAGCACATGATGCAATTTGCGCTGACCGGCCAAGCCGCCGCACCCATGCCCAGCCGCATCAGCGCCTGGGGGGTGTACGACGTGTTCAGCGTCAAGGACGGTGAGCAGATCTTCCTGGCCGCCGTCAGTGACACCCAATGGGCATTGATGTGCGGCGAGTTCGGCTTTGCCGACCTGTTGGCCGACCCGAGGCTGCGCAGCAACAACCACCGGGTGCGGGCCCGCGACTGGATGATGCCGCTGTTGCGTGAGCGCTTCGCCCCGTTCAGTGCAGCCACGCTGGCTGGACGCTTTGAGCGCATCGGCCTGCCGTTTGCGCCCATCACCCAACCGCAGGACCTGTTCGACGACCCCCACCTGCTGGCCACCGGCGGCCTGGCGCCCACCCTGGTGCCAGCCGACGCCAGCGGCACCGGCCAGGCCGTGCACACCCGCACACCCTTGCTGCCTTTGACACTGGGCGGCCAACGCCTGCCCGTGCGCAGCAGCGCACCTGCTCTGGGCCAGCATCTGGATGAGGTCTTGCTGGGCCTGGGCTATCACTCGGTGGAAATCCAGGCCCTGCGCGCCGCAGGTGTGATCGGTGAGCCAGCCGGTGGTTCAAGGCCATGAGTTGCGAGCGCATGCAGCGGGCTCCACCGAGCGCGCGTTGACTGCCCTGCAACGCTTCGCCGATGATGGTCCATCGCCGCGATGAAGAACCCTGAGTCGCACTGGATGCGGCACTCGCACGCAAGCCACGCGATTGCCGGCGGAATGCCCGTCGAGATAGCGCAGCAGAACCTCGGCCACGCCTCGCTGGCCACTACAACGCTGTACGTCACGACCGAAAAGCGGCGTCGGATGAAAGCCGTCGAGAATTTCTGGAAGGGCTGGTTTTGCAAACCGATTCGCGGTGCATGCTGGAGCGAGCGGTGTCACCTCATCGAAGGGTTCGCACTACTTGCGACCCAGGCCCTGCTACGATAATTCATCATGCGTCCTGCCACGACCAACAGTACCAACCCTGGCGTGGACACCGCAGTCCAAGCGGTCGGCGTCGGTGCCTCGGCTGGCGGGCTGGCCGTGATCGGGCAATTCCTGGCTCAGGTCCCTGCAGACAGCGGCCTGGCCTACGTGGTGGTTCAACACCTGGACCCGACGCACAAGGCGATGCTGGTCGAACTGCTGCGGCGAAACACTGCCATGCAGGTATTCGAAGCCGCCGAGGCGATGCGCCTGGAGCCGAATGTCGTTTACGTCATTCCCCCCAACCGTGACCTGACGCTGGTGGCCGGCGTGTTGCATCTTGCGCCGCCGAGTCAGCCGCGCGGCCTGCGCCTGCCCATCGACCTGCTTTTTTCCTCGCTCGCGCGAGCGCTTGGCGAGCGCGCCGTCGGCGTGGTGCTGTCGGGCATGGGGTCCGACGGCACGCTGGGTTTGCAGGCCATCAAATCGCGGGGCGGCCTGACCTTGGCGCAGTCGCCCGATTCGGCGCAATTCGACTCCATGCCCAAGAGCGCCATCGCCGCAGGCTGCGTCGACATCGTCGGCCTTCCGGCCGATCTGCCCAGCCACATCCTGCGCGTCACGGCCGACCGGCGCGCCGCCTCGTTGTTGCCAGCAGGCAGCGACGAGAGCAATGCGCAGGCACTGTCCTCGATCCTGCAACTGCTGCACGAGCGCAGCAAACACGATCTCTCGGACTACAAGCCCAGCACGCTGCGCCGGCGCATCCAGCGCCGCATGAGCGTGCACGGCCTGGCGACCAAAGCCGCCTACGAAGGTTTCCTCAGACACAACCCCCAGGAACTGGACCTGTTGTTCAAGGAAATGCTGATCGGCGTGACCAGCTTTTTCCGCGACCCCGAGGTCTGGCAGGAACTCAAGGACGCCGTGCTGCCAGCCTTGCTCGCGCGCGGCGCCGAAGGCAGCCGCTTGCGCGCCTGGGTGGTCGGCTGCTCGACCGGTGAAGAGGCCTACTCGCTGGCCATGGCCTTCAAGGAGGTGGTGGCCGAGTTGCCGGCGGCAGCAGGCCGATCGATCCAGATCTTCGCCAGCGACCTGAGCGCCGATGCCATCAACGCCGCCCGCAGGGGCCGCTACCCGGCAAGGATCGCGGCCGACATGGACGCGGCGCGCCTGGAGAGATTCTTCACTGTCCAGGGCGATGGCTACCTGATCGACAAGCAGATTCGCGAGATGGTGCTGTTCGCACAACACGACGTGATTCTGATCCGCCCTTCACCAAGCTGGACCTGCTCAGCTGTCGCAACCTGATGATCTATTTCAACGCCACCTTGCAAAGGCGTTTGATGCCCCTGTTCAGTTACAGCCTGCGCCCGGGGGGCGCCTTGCTGTTGGGGGGATCCGAGACCGTCGGCAGCTCGCATGCGCTGTTCACGCCCCTGAGTCAGAAGTCCAGGCTGTACCTGCGCAACGAGACTGCGCTCACTGCCGGTTCGGTGGAATTCCCGATCATTTCTCGCCTGCCGCCGCGCCGGCTTCCCAAGGAGTCGAACGTGTCGCAACCGGCCACCCCCATAGCCAACCTGCAGACCCATGCAGAACAGGCACTGCTGCAGGAGTTCTCGCCGCCGGCGGTGCTGGTCAACGAACAGGGCGATGTCGTGTTCATCAATGGCAGCGTTGGCAAATACCTGGAACCGGCCTCGGGCAAGGCCAACTGGAACATCCATGTGATGGCACGCCCGGCCATCCGGGCGCAGATCGCTGCGGCGCTTCGGCTGGCGGGGCAGGAGCGGGGTGCCATCGAGTTGCGCGGCTTGCGCCTGGGCGACGACGGGC
Organism: Betaproteobacteria bacterium; assembly: GCA_031417735.1. Taxonomy (GTDB): domain Bacteria; phylum Pseudomonadota; class Gammaproteobacteria; order Burkholderiales; family Burkholderiaceae_C; genus Pseudaquabacterium. Next base: position 20,119 of record JANOWE010000055.1, on the reverse strand, counting down.
AGGCCACGCTGAACGTGACAGTCAAGGCGATGCAGGAGCCGAAGGCGCTGGCCAGCCTGGTGATGATCGTCTTCCGCGACATCGTCGAACTTCCCCAGGCCAAGCGCAGGCGCGGGAAAACTGGTGCGATCGATGCGGCTACGGCTGAGGAAATGCAACGCTGCAAGGACGAGATCCATGCATTGCGCCAGGAGATGGGCGCATCGGCGGAGGAGTTGCAGGCGGCCAACGAAGAGCTGCAATCGACCAATGAAGAACTGCAGTCGGCCAACGAAGAGCTGACCACCTCCAAAGAAGAGTCGCAGTCAATGAACGAGGAACTGCAGACGCTGAACAGCGAGCTGCAATCGAAGCTCGACGATCTGGCCCTGGCACAGAGCGACATGCAGAACCTGCTCAACAGCACCGACATCGCCACGCTGTTCCTGGACAGCGCCTTGAACGTGCGGCGATACACCGACCAGATCACGCGCATCATCCACCTGCGTGAAGGCGATATCGGCCGGCCCCTGACCGACTTGGCCAGCACGCTGATCTACCCGCAACTCAATGACGATGCCAAGGAGACCTTGCGCACCTTGACCTTCACCGAAAAGCAGATCACCACCACCGACGGGCTCTGGTTCATGGTCCGCATCAAGCCCTACCGAACGCTGTCAAACGTGATTCAGGGCGTGGTCATCACCTTGATCGACATCACGGCAGCCAAAAAACTCGAATCGCGTCTGCGCAAGGCGTAGAACTTTTTTGCGGCACAGGCAAGCAAGGAAAAGCCGGGAGCTCGCCGGAACTTTGACCCAAGAAAAAACCGGCCAGGAGGCCGGTTTTCATAGCTAAGGACTTGGTGGAGACGAGGAGGATCGAACTCCTGACCTTCGCATTGCGAACGCGACGCTCTCCCAGCTGAGCTACGCCCCCATCAAGCCTAAAAGTTTAGCATCGAAGCGGTCGCCGCCCGCGCGGTGATCGGGTACAAGTCGGCACCTGTGCCTTCGTCGGGGATGACCCATGAGCACACCGCCCCGCCGCCTGACCGCCGCCGACTTCGACCCTGAGGTGCTGCGGCTGATTGACCAGTATGTGCATGGCCAGCTCGACCGGCGGGGCTTTCTCGACCGGGCGGCTCACTTTGCCGCCGCTGGCACCTCGGCTGCGGCCTTGCTGACCGCACTGAGCCCGAACTTTGCGGCTGCGCAGAAAGTGCCGGCCAACGACAGCCGCCTGAAGCTGGGCCACGTGGAATTCGACTCGCCCGCAGGCTACGGCAAGGTTCGCGCCTACCTGGCGCGGCCGGCCCAGGCCAGCGTGCCTTTGCCGGTGGTGCTGATGGTGCACGAGAACCGTGGCCTGAACCCGCACATCGAGGACGTGGCGCGCCGCCTGGCGCTGGAGAACTTCATCGTGCTGGCGCCCGATGCGCTGTTCCCGCTGGGTGCTTATCCTGGCGACGAGGACAAGGCGCGCACGCTGTTCGCACAGTTCGACCAGACCAAACCGCGGGAAGACTTTGTCACCGCCGCAGCGTATGCGCAGGCGCTGCCGGGCGGCAATGGCCGGCTGGGCGCGGTGGGCTTTTGTTATGGCGGCGGCATGGTCAATTTTCTGGCCACACGGCTGCCCACGCTGCTGGCCGGCGCGCCGTTCTATGGCAATGCCGCGCCGCTGAACCAGGTCGGCCGCATCAAGGCCGAGCTGGTGCATGTGTTTGCCGACAACGACGAGCGCATCAACAATGCCTGGCCGGCCTACGAGGCGGCGCTGAAGGCAGCAGGCATGCGCTCCGAGGCATTGCGCTACCCCGGCACCCAGCATGGCTTCCACAACGACACCACGCCGCGCTTTGACGAGGCCGCTGCCGCGTTGGCCTGGGGCCGTACGCTGGCGCTGTTCAACCGGCGCTTGCGCGGCTGACGCCGGCCATCACGTCACCGCGCCCTACATCACTGCGCCAAGCTGCCAGGGCACAAACTCGTTCTGGCCATAGCCATGCAGTTCACTCTTGGTGGCGCGGCCCGATGCCGTGGCCAGCATCAGCTGGAAGATGCGTTCTCCGGCCGCGTCCACAGTGTCCTGTCCGTCGATGATGCCGCCGCAGTCGATGTCGATGTCGTCCATCTGCCGCTGCCACAGCGCGGTGTTGGTCGACAGCTTCAACGACGGTGACGGCGCGCAGCCATAGGCCGAGCCCCGGCCGGTGGTGAAGCAGATCAGGTTGGCACCACCCGCCACCTGGCCGGTGGCCGAAACCGGGTCGTAGCCGGGCGTGTCCATGAAGACCATGCCGCGCGCGCTGGCCGGCATCGCAAACTCGACCACGTCGACCAGGTTGGTGGTGCCGCTCTTGGCGATCGCGCCCAGGCTTTTTTCCAGGATGGTGGTCAGGCCGCCGGCCTTGTTGCCGGCCGATGGGTTGTTGTCCATGCGCATGTTGTTGCGCTGGGTGTAGGCCTCCCACCAGCGGATGCGCTCCAGCAGCTTGTCGGCGATGCGGGTGTTGATCGCGCGTCGCGTCAGCAGGTGTTCGCCGCCATAGATTTCGGGCGTTTCCGACAGGATGGCGGTGCCGCCATGGCGCACCAGCCGGTCCACCGCCGCGCCCAGCGCCGGGTTGGCGCTGATGCCGGAGTAGCCGTCGCTGCCACCGCATTGCAGGCCCACCGTGATGTGGCTGGCCGGCATTGGCTGACGACGCACCTGGTTCGCCTCTGGCAACAGGCGGCGGATCATGGCCACGCCCTTGGCCACGGTGCGCGCCGTGCCGCCGCTGTCCTGGATGTTGAAGGTCAGCAGCCGGGCGCCTTCGGCCAGGCCTTCCTGCGCCACCAGGCCCTGGATCTGGTTGGTCTCGCAACCCAGGCCCACCACCAGCACGGCAAAGAAGTTGGGGTGGCGGGCATAGCCGCCCAGCGTGCGGCGCAGCACGCGCAGCTCTTCACCTTCACTGTCGGTGGCGCAGCCCATGCCGTGGGTCAGCGCAACCACACCGTCAACGTTGGGAAAGTCGGCCAAGGCCTCGGGGTGCACGTCGCGGCGGAACTGGTCGGCGATGGCCCGTGCAGCGGTGGCCGAGCAGTTCACCGAGGTCAGCACGCCGATGTAGTTGCGCGTGGCGACCCGGCCGTCGGCCCGAACGATGCCGTCGAATGTTGCCGGCTGCGCGACGTAGGCTGTCGGGGTGGCTGCGGCGCCAGGCTCATGAGCGCGCTCGAAGTCGCTGAACACCAGGTTGTGGCTGTGCACATGCGCGCCGGCCGCGATGGCCTGGGTGGCGTGGCCTATCACCTGGTTGTAGCGGCGAACCGCCTCACCCGCCGCAATCGCCCGGCTGGCCAGCTTGTGACCGGGCGGCACCAGGCCCAGTGTGCTCAGGCCTTCTTCATCGATGCGGGTGCCACCCAGGAGTTGATGGCGGGCGATGACCACGTTGTCGGCCGGATGGATGCGGATGGTGGGGTTCATGGTGGTGATGCGGCTGTTGCTTTGAGGCCGGGCTCAGCCGTCGATCAAGTCGGGGTCCCAGGCATGAACCGCCTGCCGCTGCTCACCCAGCTTGGCGATGCCCAGGGTCATCACGTCACCGGGCTTGAGGTACACCGGATTCGGCTTGGCGCCCAGGCCCACGCCGGGCGGGGTGCCGGTGGTGATCAGGTCGCCGGGCTCCAGCGTCATGAACTGGCTCAGGTGGGCCACGATCTGCGCCGGGTTGAAGATCATGGTCCTGGTGCTGCCGTTCTGCCAGCGGTGGCCATTGACCTCCAGCCAGATGTCCAGCGCCAGCACGTCGCCCACTTCGTCGGCGGTGACCAGCCAGGGGCCGATCGGGCCGAAGGTGTCGCAGCCCTTGCCCTTGTCCCACTGGCTGCCACGTTCGAGCTGGTACTCACGCTCGCTGACGTCGTTGACCACGCAATAGCCGGCGACATGGTTCAGTGCGTCGGCCTCGGACACATAGCGTGCCCGGCTGCCGATCACGATGCCCAGTTCCACTTCCCAGTCGGCCTTGACCGAGCCCTTGGGCAGCACCACGGGGTCGTTGCAGCCCACCGCGCTGCTGATGGCCTTGGTGAAGACGATGGGTTCCTTGGGAATGGCCATGCCCGATTCGGCTGCGTGATCGGCGTAGTTCAGACCAATGGCGATGAACTTGCCCATGCCCACCCAGGGCACGGCCAATCGGCCCTGCGGCACCACCGGCAACTGGTTGATGTCGATCGCGCGCAGCGCGGCCAGGCCGGCCGGGCTGAGGTGGCGCGGGGCGATGTCGCCGATCAGTGCGCTCAGATCACGCAGCTGTCCCTGGTCGTCAAGCAGGCCGGGTTTTTCATGGCCCTTGGGGCCGTGTCGCAGCAGTTTCATTCAAGGTTCTCCTTGGGGGTGTTGGAAAGTGGCACCGTCAGTTCGACCAGCCGCCGTCGATGACCTGGGCCGTGCCGGTGGTGAAGGCCGACTCATCGCTGGCCAGGTACACCGCCAGCGCGGCGATTTCGCTGGTGCGACCCAGGCGGCCCATGGGCTGGCGGGCGATGTAGGCAGCCTCCACCTGGTCGATCGACTGCTGGTTGGCCTTGGCTCCGTCGGCAATGCGCTGGCGCAGGCTGGGGGACTCCACCGTGCCGGGGCAGATCGCATTGCAACGCACGCCCCGGGTGATGAAGTCGGCCGCCACGGCCTTGGTCAGGCCGATCACGGCGGCTTTGGTCGTGCCATAGGCAAAGCGGTTGGGCGCGCCCTTGATGCTGCCGGCCACCGAGGCCATGTTGATGATCGAGCCACCACCCGCTGCCAGCATGCCGGGCAGAAAAGCCTGGATGGTGCGGAATTGCGAGCGCACGTTGAGCTCGAAGGCGAAGGCCCATTCGTCTTCGGTGCAGTCCAGCACCGTGCCGGCATGGACGAAACCGGCGCCGTTGAACAGCACGTTGACCGGGCCGGCGGCCTGCGCGGCAGCCTGGATCGCGGCACGGTCGGTCACATCCAGCCGCAGGGTCTTGCAGCCTGCTTCTGCTGCCAGGCTGGCCAGATGTTCTTCGCTGATGTCGGTGGCGATGACCTGCGCACCTTCGGCCACAAAGGCCAGCGCCACGGCGCGGCCTATGCCCTGGCCGGCGGCGGTGATGAAGGCGGTCTTGCCGGATAGTCGTTGGCTCATGGTTTGCTCACGGTGGGGTTGGAGGTTGATGGCTGGTCGCGGCTGGGGGAGCGATGGGCTGCGCCCGGCCATGGCTGAAGCGGCGCTGCGAGCGCTGCAAATGACCCCGCATCGCACGTCTGGCAGCGCTGGCACTGCGGCTCGCCACGGCATCCAGCAGCGCGCGGTGCTCGCCCATCGCCTGGTGCCAGCTGTGCGGAGTTTCATAGTGCTGGCCCAGGCGTTCAAACAGCGGGTTGTGGCGCGCGTCCAGCAATTCGGTCAGGCAGCGCAGCAAGGGGCCATTGCCGGCCGCCTCAGCCAGTCGCAGATGAAACAGCTGGTCGCTGTGCACCGGCAGCTGGTCGGCGTCGATCTGCCGCTGCATCTCATCCATCAGCCCCTGCAGCCCTTGCAATTGCGCCGTACTGATGCGCGCCGCCGCCATCGCCGCCAGTTCGGCCTCGATGACCAGCCGGGCTTGCATGATCTCGAACGGGCCGACGGTGTTTGCGGCCACCGCCGCTGCGCCACGGGGCCGCTGCCCACTGATGACGTAGATGCCCGAGCCCATGCGCACCTCGACCAGGCCTTCGACTTCCAGTGCGATCAGCGCCTCGCGCACGGAAGGGCGCGACACGCCCAGTCGCTCGGCCAGCAAGCGCTCGGTCGGCAAACGGCTGCCGACCGCATATTCACCAGCACGCAGCAGTGCACCCAGCTGGTCGGCGATCTGGCGGTAAAGGCGGCGCGGCTCGATGGCTTGCAAGGGCATGGGTTGGCGACTGGAATGGGTAAATTGGCCTGACCAATTGTCCACTCATGCCAGCGCCGCGGCTTGCCCTCGATGTACGTGTAAACCCGCTAAACACGGCCCTTGGCCTGCCGCGCATGCCGACCATCGGGTACAAGGCAGGCCGATGGCGCCGCCGCGCTTTCGTCAACGCCCTGCCCAGGACCGCCCATGCCGCAGCACGACCCCGAATGGCACAACGCCCAGTACAACAACCGCGCCCGCGTGCCAGCCGCGCTTGAACATCTGGCGCGTTGGGCCCAGGCTTCAACGCTGGCGCGGCAAGGGATGGCGTGCCAGCTTGACCAGCGCTATGGCCAGCATCCGGCCATGACGCTGGACGTGTTTCCGGCCGACACGCCTGGCGCACCGGTGCTGGTCTTCATCCACGGTGGCTACTGGCGTGCGCTGGACAAATCCGACCACTCTTTCGTTGCGCCGGCGTTTTTGCAGGCCGGCGCTGCGGTGGTGGTGCCCAACTACGGCCTGTGCCCGACGGTGGGCATGGACGAGATTGCGCTGCAGTGCGCCCTGGCGCTGGCCTGGGTCTGGCGCCATGCAGCCAGCTTTGGCGGCGATCCTTCGCGCATCGTGGTGGCCGGACATTCGGCCGGCGGCCACCTGGCGGCGATGCTGCTGGCCTGCCGCTGGAAGACTTTGGCCGACGATCTTCCGGCGCAGTTGCTGCGCGGCGCGCTCTCCATCTCCGGCCTGTTCGACCTCGAACCCCTGCGCCAGACCCCGTTCCTGCAGTTCGACCTGAAGCTGACGCCGACCCTGGTGCGGCGACTGAGCCCGGCACTTTTTCCGCGCCCTGGCGCTACGCTGCACAGCCTGGTGGGCGGTCTGGAGAGTGAAGAATTTCTGCGCCAGAACCGCCTCATCCGCGAGCGATGGGGCTCCAACACCGTGCCGGTCTGCGAAACCCTGCCCGTCTGCGACCATTTCACCGCGCTGGATGAACTGGTCGACGGTCAGGGCAGGGCGCACCAGCATGCCTGCAGTTTGCTGGGCTTGCGCACGGCACTGCAGCCTGGCAATATCGCGTGATTTTCTATTGCAACTTCGTTGTTTATAGAGTTTGACTATGCAATGCATTGATGCATTGCATTGGCACGTGCCGTCCGCGTTTGGTACGGTGCGCAGGTGCCCTTGCCGCACCCGGCAGAGGCCGTTGACCCATTGAAAGAGGAGCAGACCATGAGTTTGAAGGGTTCCAAGACCGAGCAAAACCTGAAGGACGCCTTTTCGGGCGAATCTCAGGCCAACCGCCGTTACCTGTATTTCGCAGCCAAGGCCGATGTTGAAGGCCAGAACGATGTGGCCGCGCTGTTCCGCTCCACTGCCGAAGGCGAGACCGGCCATGCCCATGGCCATCTTGAATTCCTGGAAGCCGTGGGCGACCCTGCCACCGGCCTGCCGATCGGCCCCACGCGTGACAACCTGAAGGCCGCTGTGGCCGGCGAAACGCACGAGTACACCGACATGTACCCAGGCATGGCCAAGACCGCGCGCAATGAAGGCCACGACGAAATCGCCGACTGGTTCGAAACCCTGGCCAAGGCCGAGCGCTCACACGCCAACCGTTACCAGAAGGCCCTGGACGCGCTGGAGGACTGATCAGCCCGCATCCGGCAGCACAAGGGGTCGTCATGGCCCCTTGTGTGTTTTGGCTCCCCAGCACTGCCGCTGCGCCGCATTCGGCGCACTTTGTTTTGACCCGCACGGAAGCTCAGGCATGGACAAGAAAGAAGGCAATCTCGAAGCCCCGACAAGGCATGCCCTGGCGTGGAAGACCGACGAATTCAATGACAAGGACGCCTGCCTGACCGAGATGGAGCGGGTGTTCGACATCTGCCATGGCTGCCGGCGTTGCGTCAGCCTGTGCCAGAGCTTCCCGACGCTGTTCGACCTGGTCGACGCCACCGACGACGGCGAGGTGCATGGCGTCAAGAGGGAGGCCTACTGGAACGTGGTCGACCAGTGCTACTTGTGCGACCTGTGCTTCATGACCAAGTGCCCGTACACGCCGCCGCACGCATGGAACGTCGATTTCCCGCACCTGATGCTGCGCGCCAAGGCGATCAAGTTCAACCAGGGCCTGGTCGGCCCGGCCGAGCAGCTGCTGGCGTCCACCGACGTGCACGGCAGCTTTGCCGGCATTCCGCTGGTGGTGCAGGCCGTCAATGCGGTGAACCGCAGCCAGGCCGCGCGCTCGGTGCTGGACAGCACCTTGGGCGTGCACCCGGATGCATGGATGCCCGAACTGGCGAGCAAACGCTTTCGCTGGAGCGCAGAGAAGAGCGGCAGCGCGACCACCGTCACCGACGGCCAGCGCAGCCCCGGCAAGGTGGCCATCTTTGCCACCTGCTATGTCAACTACAACGAGCCCGGCATTGGCCATGACTTGCTGAAGCTGCTGGAGCACAACCAGATTCCCTATGTCATCGTCGACAAGGAATCCTGCTGCGGCATGCCCAAGCTGGAACTGGGTGATCTCAACGCGGTAGAGAAGCAAAAGGACGCCAACATACCGGTGCTGGCGCGCTATGCCCGCGAGGGCTATGCCATCCTCAGCGCCATCCCCAGCTGCACACTGATGTTCAAGCAGGAACTGCCGCTGATGTTCCCCGACGAGGCCGATGTTCAGCTGGTCAAGAAGGCCATGTTCGACCCCTTCGAGTACCTGATCGCGCGGCAGAAGGACGGCCTGCTGAAGACCGATTTCAAGCGCGACCTGGGCCGAGTCAGCTACCACATTCCCTGCCATGGCCGGGTGCAGAACATCGGCCGCAAGACCGAAGAAATGTTCAAGCTGATCGGCAAGACCATGGCGGTGACGCTGAACACGGTTGAACGCTGCTCGGGCCACGCTGGCACCTATGGCGTGAAGACCGCCACCCACCCGGTGGCGATGAAGATCGGCAAGGCGGTGTTCAAGGCCATGGCCAAGGACCAGCCCGACTTCATCAGCAGCGACTGCGCGCTGGCCGGCCACCACATCGCCCAGGGCATGGCCCAGGCCGGCACGCCGGCCAAGGCGCTGCAGCACCCGCTGAGCCTGGTTCGTTACGCCTACGGCATGGATTGACAGAGAGCCCCATGAGCACCACCACCATCACCGCTGATTCCCTGATGTCGCTGGAGGCCTACACCAAGGCCCGCAAGGCGATGAAGCCCGAGGTCATGGCCCACCGCCGGCTGCGCAGCGTGCAGCTGGGAGAGCACCTGAACCTGCAGTTCGAGGACGACAAGACCATCCGCTACCAGATTCAGGAAATGCTGCGCATCGAGAAGATCTTTGAGCAAGAAGGCATCCAGCAAGAGATCGACGCCTATGCCGCGCTGGTGCCCGACGGCAGCAACTGGAAGGCCACGATGCTGATCGAGTACCCCGACGTGCATGAGCGCAAGCGTGAGCTGGCGCGGCTGATCGGTGTGGCCGAGCGCATGTTTGTCGAGGTCGAGGGCCATGCGCGCAGCCACGCCATCGCCGACGAAGACCTGGAACGCGAGAACGACGAAAAGACCTCGGCCGTGCATTTCCTGCGCTTCGAGTTCTCGCCGGCGGCGCGCCAAGCCGTGCTGGCCGGCGCGGCCGTGAAGCTGGGTTGCGACCACCGCCACTACCCGGCGCACATGACCATCGCTGCCGAAGCGCTGGCCAGCCTGGCCGGCGATCTGCGGGCCTGAGCCAGGTCACCGAACGGGCGCCGCCATGAGTCCAGCCATTCGGCGCCTGCGACCTGCCGATGCAGCGGCCTTCCAGGCGCTACGCCTGGCTGCGCTGCTTGAAAGCCCGACCGCCTTTGGTTCCAGCCATGCCGAGGAATGTGGCCGCAGCCTGGACCAGGTCGCGCGGTCGCTGGGTGTCGGCGCAGGGCGGGTGATGTTCGGCACCTTTGCGGGCGACGCGCTGGTCGGCCTGGTAGGTATCGGCCGTGAATCGTCGGCCAAGGAGCAACACCGAGGTTTCATCCGCAGCATGTATGTGCGGCCCGACCGGCGTGGCCAGGGCATTGCCCGCGCGTTGCTGCAGGCGGCGGTGGACCATGCCTGGGCCCAGCCCGGGCTGCGCCAGCTGCACCTGGAGGTGACCGCCGGCAACGCAGCAGCGATCGCGCTGTACGCGGCCTTCGGATTTGCCCAGGTGGGTGTGACGCCGGCCGCGCTGTGCGTGGACGGTGTGGATCTGGACGAGCTGCAGATGTTTTGCCGCCGGCCGCCGCCCTGACCTGGCCAGCGGCGCCGCCGCAGTCGGCGCCGGCGCTGGCTGGGCAAGCGCCGGCTGGCCACGCGCAGCCGGGCGCCTTCGATCGGCATGGAACGCTTGTCCTTGGGCGCGCGGCCGGGCATCATCGCCGGCATGGCCTGCATCCGTTTCACGCCCCAGCTGCAGCGATTTCTGCCCGTGCCAGAGGTCAACACGGAGGCCCCCTGGTTGCGCGCCGCTTTGGATGCCGCCTTTGCCACCAACCCGCGCCTGCGCGGCTATGTGCTGGACGACCAGGGCCATCTGCGCGCCAATGTGGTTGTCTTCATCGACGGGCAACGCCATGACGAGCGGCGCCAGCTTGATGTGCCGTTGCGACCTGACAGCCGGGTCTATGTGCTGCAAGCCTTGTCTGGCGGCTGATCGGCAGTTGCGCCGCCATTTTCGCGCCGACGCCACGCACCCACAGCACACGCCCGCAGCACACACCCGCAGCGCACAGCCTCAGGAGAACTTCGCATGACCGACCGCGCCTGGGTGGCCACCCGCAAAGGCCTGCTTGAATTGCGCCGCCACGACGCCCAGTGGCGCATCGCCGGCCAGAGTTTTCTGGGTGAGCCGGTGAGCATGGTGCTGCCGCCCAGCGCCGATCTGGGCGGGCGCATGCTGGCCGCGCTGAACCTGGGCCACTTTGGCGTCAAACTGCAGGCCAGCGACGACCACGGTCAGACCTGGCAGGAACTGCCTGCGCCGGTCTACCCGCCCCAGCCAGCGAACAAGGCCGGTCCGGACTGGACCCTGGGCCTGATCTGGGCGCTTGAGGCCGCACATGGCCGCTTGTGGGCCGGCACGCTACCCGGTGGGCTGTTTGTGTCCGACGACCGAGGTGGCAGCTGGTCTCTGAATGAAGCCTTGTGGCAGAAACCCGAGCGCGAACAGTGGTTTGGCGGCGGCAATGACGCGCCCGGCCTGCACTCCATCTGCCCGCACCCGCAGCGTGCCGACGAACTGCTGGTGGCGGTAAGCTGCGGCGGCGTATGGGTGAGTGAAGATGGTGGTGCCGACTGGCGGCTGAGCTGCGAGGGTATGCGCGCCGACTACATGCCACCCGAGTTGGCTGATGATGGCGCGACGCAAGACCCGCACCGCATTGTGCGCAGCCCTTCGTCGCCCGAGGTGCTCTGGTGTCAGCATCACGGTGGCCAGTGGCGGTCGACCGATGGCGGCGCCAGCTGGCAGGAGCTGACCAGCGCGCCGCTGTCGCGCTTTGGTTTCGCGGTGGCGGTGCATCCGCAGGACGCCAACACCGCGTGGTTCGCGCCGGCCGTGGCCGACCAGTGCCGGGTGCCTGTAGGCGGCCGGCTGGTGGTCAACCGCACGCGCGACGGTGGCGCCAGCTTCGAGACCCTGGGCCAGGGTCTGCCTGCAGCCGACTGTTACGACCTGGTGTACCGCCATGGCCTGGCGGTGGCCGACGATGGCCAAACGCTGTTGATGGGCAGCACCACCGGCGGCCTCTGGGCCAGCATGGACAGCGGCGATCACTGGCAAACGGTGAGCACCACATTGCCGCCGATCTACGCGCTGCGGCTGGGCTGAAGGTTCGAGCCTTGGACGGCCCTTCTGCGGCCGTGCAAATCACCATCGAGGTAGAACCAGCGGCCCTGCTCATGCACGAAGCGGCTGGTCTCATGCAGGCGGTGCGCGCGGCCGGCTTGCTTGCTGCGGGCCACGAACTCTACCGTGGCATGGGTGGCGTTCTGCTGCGCTGACTGCCCGATCGTCAGCCCCAGCCAGCGCAGGCCGGGTTCGGCTTCCATCCGGTCTGGCCGCGTGCTGGCATGCCAGCTGGCCAGCAGGTAGGCGGTCTGCCCCAGCACGTAGGCGCTGTAGCGTGAGCGCATCAGCGTCACCGCGTCCGGTGCCTGCAGCGCCTGGGAGCCCTGCCACCAGCGGGCGCAGCACCTCGCCAGCGGCCGTGGCAGTCCGCAAGGGCAGGGCCCGGCCAGGGCGGCCGGATCGATTGCGCTTGAGGACTGGCCATGGCTCGCGGCTGCAGACATGTCGTTGCTCATGACCTGCATCATGCCAAGGCCCGCCGCTACACTGAATCGGCCATAGGCGCCTGCAAAAGGTGCCGGCAGGCTCCGCCCCAGGAGAACTCCATGCTCGACCCACAAGCCCAGGCTTTGCTTGACCTGATCAAGGCGCGGCAGATTCCGGCGACGCACCTGCTCAGCCCCGAACAGGCACGCAGCCTGTACCGCGACCGCCGCGCGTTGACCCAGCCCGAACCTCGCGCGATGGCCGAGGTGCGCAACCTGGCCATGCCCGGTCCGGCTGGCAAGGTGGCGCTGCGCCTTTACCGGCCTGACAGCCTGCATGGCCCGGCGCCAACGCTGGTCTACTTTCATGGCGGCGGCTGGGTCATCGGCGACCTGGACACCCATGACGTGCTCTGCCGCGAACTGGCCGACCTGGGCCGCTGTGTGGTGGTGGCGGTGGACTACCGGCTTGGCCCCGAGCACCGCTTTCCGGCGGCGGTGGACGACGCGCATGCCGCCGCGCGCTGGCTGCATGCGCAAGCCGATGCACTGGGACTGGACCCGGCACGCATGGCCGTGGGCGGTGACAGCGCCGGTGGCAATCTGGCCGCCGTGGTGGCCCAGTTGCTGCGCGACGAAGGCCATGCGCTCAAGGCCAGGCTGCAGTTGCTGATCTACCCCGCCACCGACATGCGGGCCGTGGCACCGTCGCACCAGCTCAATGGCCAGGGCACCCTGCTGACCAGCGACACGATCGACTACTTCCGTGCTCATTACCTGGCTCCTGATCAGCACAGCGACCCCAGGGCCTCGCCGCTGCTGCATGCCAACCTGGCCGGCCTGCCGCCAGCGCTGGTGATCACGGCCGGCTTTGACCCGCTTCGCGATGAGGGGCTGCACTATGCCGACGCCCTGTCAGCCGCAGGCAGCAGCGCCCAGTACATCTGTTTTGAGCGCCAGATCCATGGCTTCATCACCATGGGCCGGGTGTTGGCCGAAGCCAACACGGCTGTGGCCTTGTGCGCTCAGGCCTTGCGCCAGGCCTGGGTGCAGGGCTGATCGGGTCCCAGAGCCCCGCTGTTCAGGACGTCGTCAGAGGCCGCAATCCGGCCTGCCTACAATCGATGCTGACGACTGCATGCCCGGAACCCAACCACGGACGACTGACTCCATCAGCTTGATGCCCATCCAACGACGCCCCTTCGCCGCGGCCCTGGCCGCCTCCGCCGCCGCTGTTTGTCTGCCTTGGTCGCGCCCGGCTGCGGGCCAGTTCAGAGTCGAGATTTCGGGTATTGGCAGCACCCAGCTGCCGCTGGCGGTGACACGCTTTCGCGATGAACCGGGCAGCGGTCAGCCCTTGTCCACCATCGTGCGCGGCGACCTCGAGCGCAGCGGGCTGTTCCGCATCGTCGACTCCACCGGTGACCTGGACGAGCGCAGCCAGCCCGAGTTCGCCAGCTGGCGTGAACGCAGCGCCGACGCGCTGGTGGCAGGTTCGGTCGCACGCCTGGCCGACGGCCGTTTCGACCTGCGCTACAAGTTGTGGGATGTGATCAAGGGCCAGGAGCGTCTGGGCCAGTCGCTGGCCGTGACCGGCGCCGACCTGCGCCTGGCCGCGCACCGCCTGGCCGATGCGGTGCAGGAAAGCCTGACCGGCGTGGCCGGCGTCAGCGCCACCCGCATTGCCTATGTCTCGCGGGCGTCCGGCCGCTACACGCTGCGCATCACCGACGCCGACGGCGAAGCTGGCCAGGTCGCGCTGGCCAGTCCGCAGCCGATCATCTCGCCGGCCTGGTCGCCTGATGGGCGGCGCCTGGCCTATGTCTCATTCGAGAACGGCAAGGCCGAGGTTGTGGTGCAAGACGTGCAGGGCGGTGGCCGCCGCGTGGTGGCCGCCTTCCGGGGCTCCAACAGTGCACCGGCCTGGTCGCCCGATGGCCGGCAACTGGCGGTCACGCTGTCACGCGACGGCCCGGCGCAGATCTACCTGATCGACGCCGACGGCAGCAACCCGCGACGACTGACCAACACCAACGCCATCGACACCGAGGCGGTGTTCTCGCCCAATGGCCAGCAGCTGTATTTCGTCAGCGACCGAGGCGGCGGCCCACAGATCTACCGCATGGCTGCGGCAGGCGGTGCGCCCGAGCGCATCAGCTTTGGCGGTGGCTACAACATCAGCCCCGCCATCAGCCCCGACGGCACGCTGATGGCCTATGTCAGCCGCAGCAACGGGTTCCGGCTGATGCTGATGAAGCTGGACGGCAGCAGCCCGCCGCAGGCCATCACCGACACCAACGATGACCAGAGTCCCAGCTTTTCACCCAACGGTCGGATGCTGATCTACGCCACGCGGCATGCCGGGCGTGAGCAACTGATGACCACCACGCTGGACGGGGCCGTGCGCACGCGGCTGCAGTCCATGGGCGTGGATGTGCGTGAACCCGAATGGGGCCCGTTCCGGCGCTGAACCCTTCCTCAACCTTGCCGGCGCTGCTGTGTCGGTGATGCCATCGGTGGCCTCGGCCACCAACGAACCAGGAGAGCACTGAGCATGAACACTCGGCAATCGACAGAACTCACCGTCACCAGTGCTGGGCAGGCTGGCCGCCGGGCAGGTCTGATCACGGGGCTGCTGGCCATGGGCTGGCTGGCGGGCTGCAGCACAGCCGTCAAGCTGGACGAAACTCCGGTCGAAACGCGCTCGCCTGGCGGCGCGCTGGCGTCAGGACAGGCAGGCGCGAGCGGCGCAGGCGGCTCGTCCGGTGGCGCGGCTGCGGGCGGAACAGCCCAGGGCCAGGTCACATCGGTAGACCTGAGCCGCGATGCGGCCGGTGGCGCGGGTGCCGCCGGCACGGCCGGACCGGCCAGCCTGCTGGGCCGGGTGGTTTACTTCGATTTCGACAGCTTCGTGGTCAAGGACGATTACCGCAGCTTGATCGAGAATCACGCCCGCGCGCTGGCCGCCAACAAATCACGCCGCATGGTCGTCGAAGGCCATGCCGACGAGCGTGGTGGCAGCGAATACAACCTGGCCCTGGGCCAGAAGCGCGCCGAGGCCGTGAGCAAGGCCCTGGTGCTGCTGGGCGCGGCTGAAAACCAGCTGGAGGCGGTTAGCTTCGGCAAGGAGCGGCCACTGGTCGAAGGCAGCGACGAGGCCGCCATGGCCCGCAACCGCCGCGCCGAACTGAAGGACCGCTGACCATGACCATACCGTCGTCAACCCTGAGCCCGGCCGCTGAGCCCGGTCATCTGTTTGTTGTGTCCGTCGTGACCGCTGCACTGAGACCGGCCGCGGGACGGCTGCGCTGGCGTGCCCTGCCCATGGCGCTGATGTTGGCGTTGGGCTGTGGCCTCGCCCAGGCAGGCCTGTTTGACGACGAAGAGGCTCGCAAGGCCATCCTCGACCTGCGCGCACGCATCCAGGCCGGCAGCGACGAGGCGCGCAACCGAGCCGTCGAGCAGGACAAGGTCACCGCCGCGCTGGCCGAGCAGGTCAAGCAATTGCAGCAATTGCAGAGCTTGCGTCGCAGCGTGCTGGATCTCAACGACCAGCTCGAAGCCCAGCGTGCCGACAACGCCAAACTGCGCGGCACGCAGGAGCAGCTGGCGCGTGACCTGGCCGAAGCGCAGCGCCGGCTGAAAGACGCATCGACCTCGCTGGACGCGCGCCTGCGCCCGCTGGAGCCGCAGAAGGTGGCGCTTGACGGCAAAGAGTTTGTGGCCGAACCCGACGAGAAGCGCAGCCACGACCAGGCCATGGCCGTGCTGCGCGGCGGTGATTTCGACAAGGCCGCGCCGGCATTGGCTGGTTTTCTGCAGCGTTACTCGGGCAGCGGCTACACCGACAGCGTGCGCTTCTGGTTGGGCAATGCCTATTACGGCCAGCGCAACTACAAGGAGGCGATCAGCAGCTTCCGCGCCCTCGTCACGACGGCACCAGGCCATCCACGCGCGCCCGAGGCGCTGCTGGCCGTGGCCAACTGCCAGATCGAGATGAAGGACAACAAGGCTGCGCGACGCACGCTGGATGAACTGGGCAAGGCCTACCCTGGAACCGACGCGGCCACCGCCGCCAAGGAACGGCTGAGTTCGCTGAAGGGCTGATCGCCGAACCGGCCCCGGCCCGAGCGATGGCGGCAGCGATTGCAAGGCAGGGCAGGGCAGGCCCAGCTCCTAGAATGCCGGCCATGAGTGAAGCCGACCTGCCCGCATTGACCCGCCAACTGCTGTGGCTGGCGTTTGGCCTGGGCCTGGCTTTCGGCGCCATCGCCCAGCGCAGCCATTTCTGCGCCATGGGCGCGGTGGCCGACGTGTTCAACATGGGCGACTGGTCGCGCATGCGCATGTGGCTGCTGGCGGTGGGCGTGGCGATGCTGGGTTTCAACGCCATGGTCGCCCTGGGCTGGATCAAGGCCGCTGACAGCATCTATGCCGGCAGCCGCTTGCTGTGGTTGTCGCAAGGGGTGGGCGGGCTGATGTTCGGCTTCGGCATGGTGCTGGCCTCGGGTTGCGGCAGCAAGACCCTGGTGCGCCTGGGCGGCGGCAGTCTGAAGGCCCTGGTGGTGTTCGGCACCCTCGCGCTGTCGGCTTGGGCCACGTTGCGCGGCGCCACCGCCGTGCTGCGCAGCAATACCGTCGACCAGGTGCAACTGACCTTGCCCGCAGGCCAGGACCTGCCCAGTCTGGCCAGCCTGCTGACCGGCACACCGGGCCCGAATGCGCTGGGGCTGGGCGCACTGGTCGGCGCTGCATTGATCGTCTGGGCCTTGGTGCGCCGCGAAGGACGCAGCGGCGAGGTGCTGCTGGGCGGGCTGGGCACCGGCGCGCTGGTGGTCCTGCTGTGGTGGCTGTCGGGTGTTCACGGCCATCTGGCTGAACACCCGCAGACGCTGGAGCCGGCCTTCCTGGCCACCAACAGCGGGCGCATGGAGTCGTTCAGCTTTGTCGCGCCGCTGGCCTATCTGCTGGAAAAGTTTGTCTTCTACAGCGACGCCAGCCTGCGCCTGACCCAGGGCGTGGTGATGGTGCTGGGCGTGGTGCTGGGCAGCGCGGCGGTGGCACTGGCCAGCGGCAGCTTTCGCTGGGAGGGTTTTGGCGGCCCTGAAGACACCGCCAACCACCTGATCGGTGCGGCCCTGATGGGCGTGGGCGGCATCACGGCCGGCGGCTGCACCATCGGCCAGGGCCTGTCGGGGCTGAGCACCTTGGCTCTGGGCAGTTTCATTGCCACGGCCGCCATCGTGGCTGGCGCCGTGTTGGGCCTGCGCTGGCAGCTCTGGCGGGTTGAACGGCAGCTGTGAGCGACCTGGAACAGGCGCTTCTGCACGCCGATCTTGAGCGCCGATTTGGCGGCCTGCGCCGGCTGTTCGGCGACGCAGGCTACAAGCGGCTGCGCGCCGCCAGGGTGGCAATCGTTGGTCTGGGCGGCGTGGGTTCATGGGCCGCCGAAGCGCTGGCCCGCAGCGGCGTGCATCGACTGGTGCTCATCGATCTGGACAACGTCAGCGAGTCCAACATCAACCGCCAGGTCCAGGCCCTGGGCAGCACCACCGGACTGGCCAAGGTGACCGCGCTGGCGCAGCGCATCGCCGACATCCACCCCGGCTGCGAACTGCAGCTGGTGGAGGAATTTGCCGACGCGCAGAATTGGCCCGCACTGCTGGGCGGGCCGGTTGATGTGGTCATCGACGCCTGCGACCAGGGCCATGCCAAGCTGGCCATCGCCCAATGGGCCCTGGACCAGGTGGTACCGCTGGTAGTGGCCGGCGCGGCCGGTGGCAAGCAGCAACCTCAGCAGGTCGAGGTGGCCGACCTGGCCGAGGTCACGCATGACCCGCTGCTGGCCGCGCTGCGCCAGCGGCTGCGCAAGTCGGGTGCGGCCAGGCAAGGCCGTCTTGGCGTGCGCTGCGTGTTTTCACGCGAGGCCGTGGCAGCACCTGCCGCTGGTGAATGCAGCACCGACGGCAGCCTGAATTGCCACGGCTATGGCTCGGTGGTCACCGTTACCGCCACCTTCGGCATGACCGCTGCAGCCGAGGCCATGCGGCTGCTGATCTCCGCTTGAACCTGGTCTCGCCCATTGCAAGCTGAAGGCTTCTGATCCATGGCGCCTGGCAGCAAGAGCGTCGGAATTCACATGCTAGACTCTAGGGCTTCGCACATGGGGGTCGTTAGCTCAGTTGGTAGAGCAGCGGACTTTTAATCCGTTGGTCGCGTGTTCGAGTCACGCACGACCCACCACGATCGTGCGATTTGCCGAAATTTTCTTCAGAATCATTTCGGGCTCTTAGCTCAGTTGGTAGAGCAGCGGACTCTTAATCCGTAGGTCGAGTGTTCGAGTCACTCAGGGCCCACCAGTAAAAACAACGGCTTAGCAGCGATGTTAGGCCGTTGCCCTTTGTGGTTTCCAATACTTTTCGAAGCGCGTTCCAAAACTGTACTGGGGCATATGGCCTCGGCAGCCGCGCTGGCAGGAGACCCGGGCGGCAACGCCGACACAGCCGTTCAGTCCATGGCTGACTGAAAGTATGGTGGGTGTGAGATGAGTCTGTCGTTTGCCAACCTCTGTGCTGAGCATTGCCATTACGGACAGCAAAGTGACCAGGCAAACACCGTCACGATGCCGGCGGCGCTGCTGAACGCACTTTAAGTCATCCGTGCGTTGCCGCAGGACTGTCGGCGACGCTGATCCCGGTGCTGATGGGCTACCTGATCCGCGGCCGCATTCCTGACGAGAAGCGCAACCCGCTCAAACGCGCGCTGATTGCAATCTAACGGCTGCTGCTGAACGGCGTGTTGAGAGCGCCGAAGCTCACGCTGGTAGTGGCAACGCTGGTGCTGTTGGCCAGCCTGTGGCCGCTTCAGCACATCGGTGGCCAGTTCATGCCCCGGCTCGACGAAGGCGACCTGCTGTACACGCCGTCGGCACTGCCGGGCCTGAGTGCCGGCAAGGCGGCCGAGTTGCTGCAACAGACCGACAGGCTCATCAAGACCGTGCCCGAGGTGCTGAGCGTCTACGGCAAGGCCGGCCGCGCTGAAACGGCCACCGACCCCGCGCCGCTGGAGATGTTCGAGACCACGATCCAGTTCAAGCCCAAGAGCGAATGGCGCGCGGGCATGACGCAGGACAAGCTCGTCGATGAACTCGACCGCGTCGTCAAGGTGCCGGGCCTGGCCAACATCTGGGTGCCGCCGATCCGCAACCGCATCGACATGCTGGCCACCATCGACCGGGCGACCGGGGAGATCGAGAAAGTGCTGAAGGACGTGCCCGGCGTCAGCAGCGTGCTGGCCGAACGCCTGACCGGCGGGCGCTATGTGGACGTGACCATCAACCGCGATGCCGCGGCGCGCTTCGGCATGAACATCGCCGACGTGCAGTCGGTTGTCACCTTGGCGGTGGGCGGCCACAACATCGGCGAGACGGTGGAAGGCCTGCAGCGCTTCCCGATCAACCTGCGGTGTCCACGAGAGACGCGCGATTCATTGCAGAAGCTTCGGGTGCTGCCCATCGTCACCGAGCGCGGTGCAAGGCTGGTGCTCGGCGACGTAGCCGACATCCCCATCACCGACGGCCCGCCGATACTGCGTAGCGAAAACGCGCGGCTGTCGGGCTGGGTGTACGTCGACATCCGGGGCCGTGAACTGAAGTCGGCGGTGCAGGAAATGCAGCGTGCCGTGGGTGAAAAGGTGCAGTTGCCGTCGGGCTACTCGATCTCGTGGTCGGGCCAGTTCGAGTTTCTCGAGCGCGCGACGGCGAAGCTGAAGGTGGTGGTGCCATTCACGCTGCTGATCATCTTCGTGCTGCTGTACCTCACGTTCAAGAGGTTCGACGAGGCCTTGCTGATCATGGCCACGCTGCCGTTTGCGCTGGTGGGTGGCGTGTGGTTTCTCTGGCTGCTCGGGCACAACCTGTCGGTGGCCAGTGTGGTGGGCTT
>JANOWE010000054.1:0-4474 GCA_031417735.1 Betaproteobacteria bacterium | reverse complement strand
CTTCACATCGTCTTTCGTCGGCGCGCTGGTGGCGGTGTTGATGATCACTTTCCTGGCACCGCTGGTGGCCAAGTTCGCGCTCAAGTTCGGCGCGCCGGAATTCTTTGCCGTCTACCTGCTGACCTTCTGCAGCTTCGTCGGCATGGGCAAGGGCTCGCCCTTCAAGATCCTGGTCTCGATGACGCTGGGCTTTGCGCTGGCCGCCGTGGGCATGGATACCGTGACCGGGCAGCTGCGCCTGACCTTCGGCCAGGCCGAGCTGATGCGCGGCTTTGACTTCCTGATCGCGGTCATCGGCCTGTTCGGCATCGGCGAAATCCTGTTGTCGATGGAAGAAGGCCTGCAGTTCCAGGGCAAGTCCGCGCGCATCGATGCCAAGGTGGTGTGGGAAACCTGGAAAGAGCTGCCCAAGTACTGGGTGCTGTCGCTGCGCAGTTCATTGGTCGGCATCTGGATGGGCATCACGCCCGGCGGTGCCACCCCGGCCTCGTTCATGAGCTACGGTCTGGCCAAGAAGATGTCCAGGCGTGGCGACAAGTTCGGCAGCGGTGAGATCGAAGGCATCATCGCGCCCGAGACAGCGGCGCACGCCGCCGGCACCGCCGCACTGCTGCCGATGCTGGCCCTGGGCATTCCGGGCTCGCCCACCGCCGCCGTGCTGCTGGGCGGGCTGCTGATCTGGGGCCTGCAGCCCGGACCGCTGCTCTTCGTCGAGCAGAAGGACTTCGTCTGGGGTCTGATCGCCAGCATGTACCTGGGCAATATCGTCGGCCTGATCGTGGTGCTGACCACGGTGCCGTTGTTTGCGTCGATCCTGCGCATCCCGTTCTCGATCATCGCGCCGGTGATCATCGTGATCTGTGCCATCGGCGCCTACACCGTGCACAACGCGATGCTCGACATCTGGTTCATGCTCGGTTTTGGCATCGTCGGCTACGTCTTCAAGAAGCTCGACTACCCGCTGGCGCCACTGGTGCTGGCTCTGGTGCTGGGCGACAAGGCTGAAGACTCCTTCCGCCAGGCGATGCTGATGTCGCAAGGCGAACTGGGCATCTTCTGGGCCAATCCGCTGGTCGGCACGATCACCACGCTGGCCTTGACCCTGTTGTTCTGGCCACTGATCTCGATGGCGCTGAACAAGATCCGTCCGGCCAAAGTCAATGAACTCGACGCCCAGCGCCCGGTGGATTGATCAGGGCCAGTCCGGCCGCCCGTTGTCGCACTGACACTGGCGGCCGGTCACCGCATGCTGCGCGCCATTGATCCGGTGCGGTTCATGGCGGGGCGCAGGCGTCAAATCTTGCCGCGTTGCTTCAGCCGGCTCAGCGTTTCCGCCGACAGGTTGAGGTAGGTCGCCAGTTCCTTCTTCGGGATGCGGTCAGCCAGGGCGGCATGCTTGCGCATGAAGCGGTGCACCCGGCCGGGTGCGTCCAGCAGGTGCAGGGTGATGGTGTGGGCCATGATCTCGCTCATCAGCGCCATGACCTGGTACTCGAAACTCTGCTTGAACTTGGGGTAGCGGTCGATGAAGGCGACCCAGGTCGGCATCGGCAGCTTGGCCACGCGGGCCTTGGTCAGGCACACGATGCTGTAGGGCGTGGCGGTGTTCAAGCGCCAGGCGGCGTAGCTGGTTTCCATGTCGCCACTGTCGGCGAAACGCAGGATCATTTCTTTGGCGTCGGCATTGGTCACCACGCGTTTGAGGATGCCGTCGAGCACGAAGTACTGCTCCATCTCATGCACCCCCTGGTGCAGCAGCGCATCACCCTTGTTGCCGTCGACGATGACCAGGTGCTGCTCCAGGTCCCTGCGCTCGCTGTCGGACATTTCCTTGAGCACAAGGTTCTGGCGCAGCTGCACCAGGATCACGTTGCGCTCGGCGTGCTTGTCGATGGCGATCGAAATCATTCGTCAGGTTTGGCGCATGGCGCTTGAGGTGGCTCTGGCCTGATCAGCGCCGAAGCATTGAAATATTGATTCTTGACCGTGGTCAACAGGGATCGGACGGGCCGCTTTCTATCATAGGCCCGCCTCATCCAATGCCTGAAACACAGCCAGTGGTCGGCCATCTTTGCCGGTACGCCGGCCTGATCAACCCTTGTTCTGCAGGAGACACCCATGTCGTCAGACCCCAGCACCGACGCCGTCGCGGCAGCGGAAACCACCGACGGCTTCCACCTGCTGATCGACGCGTTGAAGCTCAACGACATCGACACCATCTACGGCCTGCCCGGCATCCCGATCACCGATTTCACCCGCATGGCCCAGGCCGAAGGCCTGCGCGTGATCTCCTTCCGCCACGAGCAGCATGCCGGCAACGCTGCCGCTGCGGCGGGCTTTCTCACCGCCAAGCCGGGCATCTGCCTGACGGTGTCGGCGCCGGGCTTCCTGAATGGCCTGACCGCGCTGGCCAATGCCACCACCAACTGCTTTCCGATGATCCTGATCAGCGGCTCCAGCGAGCGCGAGATCGTCGACCTGCAGCAGGGTGACTATGAAGAGATGGACCAGCTGGCCATCGCCAAGCCGCTGTGCAAGGCCGCCTTCCGCGTGCTGCATGCCGAAGACATCGGCGTGGGCATCGCACGCGCCATCCGCTCGGCGCTGTCGGGCCGCCCCGGCGGCGTCTACCTCGACCTGCCGGCCAAGCTGTTCGGCCAGAGCATGGACGCGGCCGCTGGCAAACGCTCGCTGATCAAGGTGGTGGACCCGGCGCCTCGGCAACTGCCCGCGCCCGATTCGGTGCAGCGCGCGCTCGACCTGCTCAAAAGCGCCAAGCGCCCGCTGATCCTGCTCGGCAAGGGCGCCGCCTATGCCCGCGCCGACGACGACATCCGTGCCTTGGTCGAGCGCTCGGGCATCCCCTATCTGCCGATGTCCATGGCCAAGGGCCTGCTGCCCGACACGCATGAACAGTCGGCCGCACCGGCACGCTCCTATGTGCTGGCCGAGGCCGATGTGGTGATGCTGGTGGGCGCGCGTCTGAACTGGCTGCTGTCGCATGGCAAGGGCAAGACCTGGGGCGGCGCCAATGCGCAGAGCCGGCAGTTCATCCAGATCGACATTGCGCCGACCGAGATCGACAGCAACGTGGCCATCGCCGCACCGCTGATCGGCGACATCGGCTCCTGCGTGTCGGCGCTGCTCGCGGGCATGGGCGAGGGCTGGGCCAAGCCGCCGGCCGACTGGACCGGTGCGATCAACGAGCGCAAGGACAAGAACCTGTCCAAGATGGCCGAGACCCTGGCCAAGAACCCGTCGCCGATGAACTTCCACAGCGCGCTGAACGTGGTGCGCGAGATCGTCAAGCGCAACCCCGACGCGATGCTGGTCAATGAAGGCGCGAACACGCTGGACTTCACGCGCAGCATCGTCGACATGTACCAGCCGCGCCGCCGGCTTGACGTGGGCACCTGGGGCATCATGGGCATCGGCATGGGCTTTGCGGTGGCCGCAGCGGTGACCACCGGCAAACCGGTGATCGCCATCGAGGGCGACAGCGCCTTCGGCTTCAGTGGCATGGAGGTGGAAACCATCTGCCGCTACAACTTGCCGATCTGCATCGTGGTGTTCAACAACAACGGCATCTACAAGGGCACCGATGTGAACCCCCTGGGCGGTGACGTGGCACCCACGGCCTTTGTCAAGAACGCCCGCTACGACATCATGATGACCGCCTTCGGTGGGGTCGGCGTGCATGCCACCACCCCGGCCGAACTGCAGTCCGCCATGCTCGAGGCCATTGCCTCGGGCAGGCCCACGCTGATCAATGCGGTGATCGACGAGACCGCCGGTACCGAGAGTGGGCGCATCACCAGCCTGAACCCGCAGACCGCCAAGAAGAAGTAGGCGCGCACCGGGCATACGCCGCAAGCGCTTTTCAACCGCATCCCAAACCCCGGCCACCAGGCCGGGCCCCCAAAGGAGATAGAGCATGACCAAAGCACTCGACGACATCAAGATCATCGACTTCACCCATGTCCAGGCCGGCCCGGCCTGCACGCAGATGCTGGCCTGGTTCGGCGCCGACGTGATCAAGGTCGAGCGGCCGGGCTCGGGTGACGTCACCCGCAGCCAGCTGCGTGACATTCCCGATGTGGACGCGCTGTACTTCACCCAGCTCAACAGCAACAAGCGCTCGCTCACACTCGACACCAAGACCCAGGAAGGCAAGGAGATCCTGGAGAAGCTGATCAAGGTCAGCGACGTGATGGTCGAGAACTTCGGCCCCGGCGCGCTGGACCGCATGGGCTTCACCTGGGAACGCATCCTCGAACTCAATCCGAAGATGATCCTGGCTTCGGTCAAAGGATTCAGCGACGGCCACCACTACGAGGACCTGAAGGTCTACGAGAACGTGGCCCAATGCGCCGGCGGCGCGGCCTCGACCACCGGTTTCTGGGACGGCCCGCCCACCGTCAGCGCCGCCGCGCTGGGCGACAGCAACACCGGCATGCACCTGGCCATCGGCATC
>JANOWE010000053.1:0-13218 GCA_031417735.1 Betaproteobacteria bacterium | reverse complement strand
TTTTGCGCCGAATGGCCCGATAAAGCAAGACCGTTTAGTGACTACATATTAGAGCGCAAAAAAGGCCCGGAAGGACCAAGTTTGTGAAGAGCGACAGGGACTTGCAGACGATGCACCTCATGCGGAGGCGCGGAACTTCAGGTTAATGTCATGCACCGCCAGGCTGACCGAAAACGCACCGAGTTCCATCGCTGTCTCCTGGCTTGATGGACGCACTTTGCGCCCGTGCTGGCCAGCCTGCAAGCCAGCGCAGCCAGACGGCTTGTCCGCGCAAGGCTCGATGCGCCAGCCCGGCCACATGCAGCCGCGCTAGCGCGACGCCGCCGGGGCGGGCTGGTCGGCCACCACGCCCACGCCGGGCAGCCTGGGCGCACGCACGTCGCTGCAGTTCGGCCCCATCACCACCGTGCCGTCACGGCACTCGGTGGGAATGTTGTCGTCCTTGCCGGCCGCAGGCCTGGGTTTGCGGCGCTCGGCTTCAAGCGGGGCAGCAGGCACTGCGTTGGCAGGCGTACCGGCTGCGCCCGCGCCGGTGTGCACGATCTTGCGTGCGCCATTGCCGCAACTGCCCACGACCCGCCCCGCCAGCGTGGCGCTGCTGTCCACCACCTGCAGTTGCGGCACGGGCAGGCCGCCGGCCCGCATCCGGGCTTCGATGCTGGCGCGGATGGGCTCGCAGTTGTCGGTCTGGGCTTGCGCTTGGGCCGGGGCGCAGAGCAGCGTCAGCAGGGCGGTTGCGGCAGCGCTCAGAACAAGGGCTGAGTTCATTTCAGTCGACGGTGAGCAGACCCCGAAAGCCGCGCCCGCTGTAGTAGGACTGGGCGCCATTGTGGTAGACAAACACGCGGCCAAAGCGGTGGTCTGCAAACACCGCACCGCCCAGTGTGCGCACGCTTTCCGGCGTGTTCAGCCAGCTCGATGTCTTGGCGTCGAACGGACCCCAATGCTGCAGCGCCAGGTACTGCGCCTCGGTCAGCAGGGTGATGCCCATGGTGCTGGCCAGCTCCTGGGCGCTGGTCTCGGGGCGGTGTTCCTTGCGCGACAGCCAGCCCGCGCGGTCGTAGCACAGGCTGCGCCGGCCGACGGGGCTTTCGGCCGCGCAGTCGACAAACTGGCAGGCGCTGCTGGCCGCGCCAAGGCTCACCACATCGGGCTCACCGCCGCTGTCTTCCATCTGCTGCAGCTGCCAAAGCGCGTGGCCGTTGGACTGCAGCCGGGCCCGCACATCGGCCCAGACCAGCCCGCCGTGGCGGTGTTTGTGCGCCTCAAAGCGCGCCTGCAGTGTGGCGAACAGAGCAGCGGCCTCAGCCGCCGGCAAGCTGGGTGGTTTGCTCATGGGCTGGGCCCTGGTTGATGCATTGGCCTTGGGCGTGCAGGGCGGGTGCCTCAGGCCGCACCCGGCGCGAGCGCCGGCAATTCGCCGTCAACGGCAGCCACCGATGTCGCCGCCTCAGGCCCTTGCCCCGCGTCGCGCATCAGCCGCTCGGCTGCCAGTTCGAGGAAGTAGAAGCCGAAGCTGGGGTTCTGAAAATACATCTGCCGCGCCTCGGTGTACGAGATCAGCAGCAGCACCGCGTCTTGCCCGCAGACGATGGTCTGGGTGCGGGTGCGGGCCTTGGTGATCAGGCCCAGTTCACCGATCACGTCGCCGCTGGCCAGCAACACGCCGGCCTGCACCGCACGCAGCTTGCCGCTGAGCACGAACATCAGCTCGTCGGCCACGTCGCCCTGATGGAACAGCGTTTGCCCGGCCTGCAACTGCCGGCAGCGAGAAAACGGCTTGAGCCAGTCCATCGACTGCGCCCCGGCGGACGCCACGCTGATCTGCCGCGACAGCCGCCGCAGCTGCTGCAGCCGCCAGATATTCAGCGGCAGCAGGGTCAGGTGCAGCAACAGCACCGGATAGAACGGGCCCAGTGCGCCGTAGGTGATGAAGGCCAGGTTGGCCACGATGCCGACCATGCGCAGGCGCAGCATGGTCTTCATCGAGAAGGTGGTCAGCGTGAGCAAGGCGCCGAGGTAGCCCGTCAATTCAATCCACTGCATGCGCTTTATCCTGGTTCGGGCTGCCGAGTTTCCTGAGATTGCCGAGATTGCTTGAGCGCCGTGACCTCGATCTCGATCTTCATTCGCGGGTCGGCCAGGCCGGCGCTGATCATCATCGCGGCGGGCCGGACCGCGCCAAAGTATCGCCTCAGCACCGGCCAGCACTGCTCGAAACTGGCTGCGTCGGGCAGCACATAGGTCACCCGCACCACGTCGCTCATCAGCGCGCCGGCCTGTTCCAGCGCCTGCTCGATGTTCTGCAGGCATTGCTCGGTCTGCTGCACCAGATCGGCTGAAATTTCCATGGTCTGGTAGTTGAAGCCGGTGGTGCCCGACACGAACACCCAGTCACCCTGCGCCACCGCGCGGCTGTAGCCGATGTCGGCTTCGAAGGGCGAGCCAGAGCTGATGAGCTTGCGGGTCATGTCTGCCTTTGCTGAAGCTGTGCGGTCTGGGCCAGGAACACGGCGGCATTCTGGCGCTCAGCGGTCGACTGCTGTGAGCGGCGGGGCCTTGGGTCCTGGATCGCCCAGCCTGCGGCCGTGGATGGTGGTCACTGCCGGCCCACAAGGACGGCCAGGTCGTGTTTGCAGCCCGGCCTACAAGGAGGCGGCAAACTTCGACAACACTGGCTTGATGGCGTCGATGTTGCTGCGCTTGGGCAGGGCGGCGTAAATGTCGCCGCCCAGGTCGGCCGGCATCTTGGCGCCGGCCTCGAGCACTACCAGCATCCTGGCCTTGCCCTTGGCCGCCGCAAAGTAGCCGGCCTCGAACACCACGTTGTCGCGTGGCGCCTGGCGCGACACCAGATCGGTACTGAGCAGCTCGTCGTCCTTGGTGAACAGGAAGATGCCCGCGCCACAGCGGCGCGACGCATCGTCAATCTGCTGCAGGATGGTTCGGGCGGGGTCGAAGTCGGTGGCCCAGTCCAGCACCGACAGGCCCAGGCCAGCCGTGAGGTAGGTCTTGACCTTCTTCGCCGTGCTGGCCGATGAACTGCAGTAGCCCAGGAATATGTCGCGCCGGTGGGCCATGTCGTCGGTCCAGTACTTGAAAGGCACGTCGAACGCCTTGCTGCGCAGCCAGGCCTTGCCGGCAGTGCGCGGGATGGTGCCCACATAGCCCTTGAATGAGCGGTCGAACACCACCCGTCGCTCGATGTCTTCATGGGCATAGGTCAGCAGCGGCAGCTTCAGCGTGTAGGCCAGCCCGCCTTCGTAATGGCTGAAATCGGTGGGCAGACCCAGTTGCCCGGCGCCCGGCCGCCAGCGCGGAAAGCCCAGCAGTGCGCAGCCCTCGCAGCGCCGCATCACCTCTTCACATTCGGGTGCCGACCAGGCGCGCGACGCCGCCAGCGAGGTGGTACCCCGAGGGTCGAAAAACACCTCGCTCACATAGCCCAGTTTTTCGATGCGCGACACGATGGCCCATTTCAGCTCGTTTTCAGGCGCTGTGAGCCAGTTGTCGGCCGGCATGCTGACAAACACGCGGCGGGTCTTCATGGCCGGCCCAAGGTGACGATGCAGCAGCCGGGTGCCCGAGCGGCGCTGGCGGGCCGGGGCCGACCCGGCGCATGGGCATGCAGGTGGTGGGGCTGGTTCATCGACCGTCTCTCCTTGTGGCCCAAAGCGGGCGGCTGCTGGCGTGCTGACAGGCCACCCAGCATGCACCGGCCCGAGAGGCGGCGCAAGGCCGCGCACGCTGACGTCGGGCCACTGGCCAGCAGCGAGAACCAGGTCGGCGTCGATGCGCCGCCTGTCCAGCCTGCCCGGGCCCCGCCCACCGCCAGCTCATGCCGTCGCCCGCTGCGCCACAGGTTCAGGCCACGCCGCCGGCCGATGTCCAGCTCATGGCGCTGCCGGAACACACCCGCAGCGATGACGGCCAGCCCCAGGCCCGCCAGCTCGACCGGGAACGGCAGGCTGTCTTGAGCACCGGGCAGGAGGAGAAATGGCCCAGGTAGACAGTGACGCCCAGCCCAGGCGCCTGGCACAGGATGTGGGCGGGCTTGATGCCTGGGCTGGCCTGCGCGCTGCAGGCCTGAAAAACCTGGGCCACGGCCTGATCGGTGGCGGGCTTGTCGGCCCGGTGCTGGCCAGCGCGGGGGATGGGCATGGGTTCACGCTGCCGTTGGCGGGCTGTTGCCGGGCTGTGGCGGCACGGGGCTAGAACTCGATGACATCGGCAATGGCCTTGACGCCGGCCTGGGCACAGGCCTCGTCGGCCTCACCGCCCGGCGCACCCGACACGCCGATGGCGCCGAACACCGAGCCCCCGCCTTCGATCACCAGTCCGCCACCCGCAGCCAGAAAGCGCGGCAGGCTGCGCAGCCCGCTCATGGGCTTGCCGGGCTGGGTTTCGTGCGCCAGGCCGGCGGTGGACGTGCGAAAACTGGCCGCCGTCCAGGCCTTGTGGCTGGCCACGTCCACCGTGTGCGCGCCGGCAAAGCGGTCGCGCAGCAGCACCTGGGTCAGCCCGGCGCGGTCCACCACCGCCACCGCCACCTGGTAGCCCTGGCTGCGGCACAGCACGAGCGCAGCCTGTGCGGCGGCCAGCGCGGTTTCGGGTGTCAGTGACTGGGTCTGGAAGGTGGCGGGCGGATGTTGGGCCATGGCCGCTGGGCCGGCCAGGGTCAACAGCGCCAAGGCCAGGGCGGGGAAGTTCAGGCGTGGCAGGGTGGTCATGGTGGGTCTCTGGCGGCGGCCCCATCTTGCAGCACCACGGCCGCCGCCCCAGCGCCGATTGACCCGTGCCGCCGCGTTTTGGCCGGCGGGCGCGGGCGCTGCCGGGACCGGCAGGGCCATCCGGAGGGCGTTCAAATGCCCTGTCCCTGCCAAACCGGGCTGGCAGGCCGATGCCGTCGCGACACAATGGCCCAAACCCTGGTGGTCGAGCCAGGGCCTATCAGGTCAGGTCAGGTCAGGGCAGGGCCGGCGCCAAGAGGTGCGGCAGGCGGCCCCGCCGTCCACGGTCGTCAGGAGCCATGCGCAGGGTCTTCATCAGTCACCGCAACGGCGAGCCCGAGGTCATGGCCCTGATCCGGCGGCTCAGCGACGCCATGGCCGCAGCCGGGCTGGACGTGCTGGTGGACGTGGACCAGCTGCATCCGGGTGCGGCCCTGCGCCATGACATCTACACCTGGCTGGGCGTTTGCCATGCAGCGGTGGTGGTGCTGTCGCCCCAGGCCCTGTCGGCCAGCAGCGCCTGGGTGCCCACCGAGTCGTCCATCCTGGCCTGGCGGCGCACGCTGGACCCGGGCTTCGTGCTCATCCCGGTGCTGCTGCCCGGCGTGGGCCTGGACGACCTGCGCGTGCACCTGCGCTACCGCGACCTGGGCCTGCACGACCTGCTGTGCGTGCAGCACAGCGACGACGACAGTACCTGCCGCGACATCCTGCAGGGCATCGCCGGTCTGGTGCAGACCCCCCGCAGCCCGCTGGACGACCTGGCCGACCCGGTGACCGTGCTGTTGCGCGGCCTGCCCGATGATTTTCTGCTCGAGGCCATGCGCCTGTCGGGTGCCAAACCGCTGCGCCTGCCACCCGGGCTGCCGCTGGTGCGTCAAACCGCGCTGGCCCTGCTGCAGGCGACCTTGGCCGAGGCCCTGGTGGCACTGGAGTACCTGGCGCCCCGCTTGCCGGCCGATGCCGACGCCGACCGCATCCTCGACCTGGTGGCTCCGGGCTGGGTTGACCTCACGGCCGCGCGCTGGATCGCCTACTGCGCAGCACAGCCCGCGCCGCGCCCGGCCGCCGTGCTCAATGCGCGCATGCGCATCACCGCGCAAATGTATGTACGCCGCGCCTGCTGCCGGCCGCCCAAGACCATGTGGCCGCTGGTCAGCATCACGGCCGTGCATGGCGAAGCGGTGTTCGAGGACCTGGCGGTCGAGATCAACGAGGCGCTGCTGCTGGAATTCGCCCCGGTGCTGCTGTCAGACCCCATGGCCGGAACGCCCGAGCAACAGCTGGAGCGTCTGCTGTCCACGCTGCAGCGCCGCAGCCGCCCGGTGGTCGTGGCGCTGCGCCTGCCCGACGGCCACCGCGAGCTGCTGGCGCCGATGCAAGAGCGCTTTCCCACCCTGACCTTCCTGTTCCTGTCAGGCGACGAGCTGCCGCCCGACGACTGTCCCACCACGCTGCTGCGGCGGTTGGAACCCGAGCTTGCCGTCGGCATCGAGACCTCGGCGATCACCGATTACCAGGCCGCACTCAGCCTGTTGCGACCCAGCCGCCATATCCTGGCCCCACCGCGATGAGCACCAGCCACTACCGCCCCTTGTTCAACCCGCCGGTTGCGGCTCCTCCGCCCGCCGACGGCAGCCCTGCCGCCGGCCCGGACCTGCCCATCCTGGGCGACCGGTCGCCCCAGGGCCGCTATGTCTTCAGCGACGAGATCACGCTGGCCGTGAACGTGGCCCTGGCCACCGGCCGGCCGCTGCTGGTGCGGGGCACCAGCGGCTCGGGCAAGACCTCGCTGGCGCGGGCGCTGGCGCCGCTGCTGGGTTGCGGCTACCACGAGGCGGTGGTCACCGGCCGCACCCAGGCGCGCGACCTGCTGTGGCAGACCGACCTGCTGCGTCGGCTGCAGGACGCGCAGCTCAACCGCCTGTCGGCCGACTGGCGCGACTACACCGTGCCCGGGCCGCTGTGGTGGGCCTTTGACCCAGCCGGTGCCCAGGCTCAGCAGGCGCGGCTGGCGGCCCCGACCGCAGCCGCCCAGGCCGCCGCGCCACGCCGCATGGTCTTGCTGATCGACGAGATCGACAAGGCCGACCCCGATGTGCCCAACAGCCTGTTGCGCCCGCTGGGCGACCTGGCCTTCGAGGTCGAAGAAACCGGCCAGTCCGTGGCCGCCAGCGCACCCGGCCCAGTGGTGCTGATCACCACCAACGAAGAACGCGACCTGCCGCCGGCCTTCTTGCGCCGATGTGTGGAACTGAACATGCCGCCCTTCGACCGCGACCGCCTGCTGGCCGTGGGCCGGGCCCACCATGCCGACGCCGACAAGGACTTGATGGAGGCCGTGGCCGCGCTGGTGATGGACAGCCTGGCCCGCCGCGACCGCCGCGACCCCAACCCGGCTGAATTTCTGGACGTGCTGCGCGCCTGCCGCGAGCTGGCCATCGTGCCCGGCTCGCCCGCCTTCCGCCAACTGGCGTCGGTGGTGCTGGGCTGAGCTTGCGGGCCGGCCAGCAGGGTCCACCGATGCCGACCAAGGCCTCCATGCCGCCCGGTGAACGCGCAGACTGCCCACCCGCTGGCTCGCCGCTGGGCGACAGCCTGCGCGCGCTGCATGCGCTGCGGCCCGGCGACTGGTGGGCCGGCGCCGCGATCGTGCAGCGCCTGGGCCTGAGCAGCGCCGCCGGCGCCGGCGCCGGCCTCGGGCGCAGCGCCCCGGTGGTCACCGAACTGCCCGAGCTGTCCGCGCAGCCGCCCGAGCCCGAGCCGCTGCCGCCGCAGCGCTTGCGCCCGGTGCACGACGACGAGGCCCTGCAGCCACCGCTGCCGGCGTCGCTGGAGCCGCTGGACGACGGCGACGGCGCGGGCAGTGCCGCACCCGACTGGTTGCACGAGGTGGCCCTGGTGCCGCAGCCGGCCCAGGCGGCCAACCCCTTTCGCGGCGAGCACCTGCCGCTGTTTGCGCCGCGCTGGCAGCGCGCCATCCTGACCCGTCTGGCCGCCAGCACTTTGCCGGCCGGCGAAATGGACCTGTCCGCCATCGTGGCCCAGGTGGCGCGCGGCCAGCCGCTGCGCCAGGTGCCTCGCCGGCCCATGGCCACGTCCGTCAAAGGCCTGCGTCTGCTGATCGACCGGGGTGAGGGCATGCAGCCCTTCCACCAAGACGTGGCCGAACTGGTGCGCGCCCTGGTGCGCACCCTGGGCCCGACGCGCCTGCGCGTCGAGCGCTTCAGGGGCCTGCCCAGCTGGGGCCTGGAGGCCGGCCTGGACGCGGCCGACTTTCGCCCGTCGCCGCCCGGCATGGCCCTGCTGGTGCTGACCGACCTGGGCCTGCCACCCCAGCCCACCGAAGCGCCCAGGGTGGGCGCACACGACTGGCTGCGCTTCCTGCAATCGATGCGCCGCCAGGGCCAGCCCAGCACGCTGCTGGTGCCCAGGTCGGCCGCGCAGCTGCCCGAGGCGCTGCGCCGGGTGGCCCGGCTGGTGCCCTGGGACCGCCGCACCCTGGCTTCGCGCCTGGCCGAGCCGGGCGCGGCGCTATGGACGCCGGACGCCCAGGCCGATGCCCCTGCGCCCGTGCTCGACGCCATTGCCGCGCTGGACCCCGCCACCCGCGCGCTGGCCAGCGCCAGTGCCCTGGCCACGCGGGTCGAGCCGCGCCTGCTGCGCCAGCTGCGGCTGATGCTGGCCGACACCACCGGCCCCGACCATGGCATGGGCGTGCACACCGAGGCTCGGCTCTGGTTCAGCCCGCTGGTGGCCGAGCGCGGGCCCACCGGCTTCACGCTGCTGCCCGCCGCGCGCGACGGCCTGCTGCGCCTGTTGCGGCGTGAGCGCAGCGACCTGCACCGGGCCTGGGCCGTGGTGGCCGCCGCGCACGCCGATTCGCCGCCCGCGCTGCAGATGGAAGAGGCGGCCAGCTTCCACTGGTTGAACGACGACCCCGACGCCGCCCGCCAGGTCCTGCGCAGCCTGGTCGCCACCCTGGTGGCGCCGCAGCGCAGCGGCAGCTGGCGCTGGGCCACCCAGGCCGTGCTGCGCCTGCCCCGGGCGCTGCTGGCGATGGAAGAGGCGCAGATGCTGGCCCTGGGTGCGGCCGCGCGCAGCGGCGAGCCGCAGACCCTGGCCGGCCTGGCCCGGCCGTCCGGCGGCGCCTGGCACTGGCTGCGCCCGCCGGTGGCCCAGCGTGAGGTGGCCGTGACCCTGCGCCCCGGCGCGATCGAATTTGCGCCGCGGCCCACCGGCACGGCGGCCGGCGCAGCGCTGCTGCTGCGGGTGCCCGACCAGCCGGTGGTGCTGCTCAACATCCGCGCCTGGGGCGATGACCCGGCGGCCGATGCCCCAGTGGCCACCACGCTCAGGCTCAATCCGCAGCGCCGCATGCTGGTGCCGGTGCCGCAAGACGTGCGGGCCTTCGAGATCGGCGTGGTGGGCGCCGGGCGCTACCGGCTGCAGGCGGTGCAGCAGCCGTCCAAAGCGCGGCAGAAGTTCATCAAGCGCAACCGCCAGCCCCGCGTGAACATCAGCTACGAGGTCGAGCTCTACGGCGCCCTCAAGCCGACCAGCCTGCCCTTTGTGCTGGGCGTGCTGGCCGACCTGTCCGGCCCCGGTGCCAGCACGCTGCCGCCACTGGCCGAGCGCAAATTCCTCGAGTTCGACATCGTCAATGTCGACGACCGACTGGCGGCGGTGCAGCCGCGCCTGAAATTGAAGCTGTCGCTGCCCCTATTGCCGCCAACGTGGAAACCGACGTTGTCACCGTCCTCCCCGCCCATGTCCATGGTGAGCCTGGTGGTCGAGCGCATGCAGGACTTCGAGCCCGGCCAGATCGCCCGGCAAGTGCCTGAGCTGGCCCCGCTGTGGCAAGACCGCGCCGACCTGCAGCATCTGGCCCGGCAGCTTGAAGCCCAGCCGGGGGCGAGGCGCCTGCCCCTGAGCAGCCTGCAAAACCAGGCGGTGCTGGCTTTGCGGGCGTCCACCACCGCCGATGTCGGCGCCGGTCTGGCCGGCCTGACGGTGGACGGCCAGCCCGTGCTGCAGGCGCTGGCCCGCAGCCTGGGGCTGGACGCAGGCCAGGCCGGCGAGGACGCAGCGCGGGCGGTGTGGGCACTGGCGCAGCAGGGCCTGGATTCCGACCCCGACCTGGCCACCGGGTCAGCGCTGGACTGGGCCCGCCAGCGCCTGGCGGAGCTGGACGCAGCCTTGGCGCCCGCGCTCAACGCCATCCTTCACCACCCCGACTTTCAGCGCCTGGAAGCCACCTGGCGCGGGCTGCTGCACCTGGTCACGCAGGCCGAAACCGACGAGACCCTGAAGCTGCGCGTGCTCAACATCTCCCGGCCCGAGCTGCAGCGCACGCTGCGGCGCTACACCGACAGCGCCTGGGACCAGAGCCCCTTGTTCAAGCGCATCGTGGAAGAAGAATTCGGCCAATTAGGCGGCGAACCCTTTGGCGCACTGGTGGTCGACCAGACCTTCGACCACACCGCCGTCGATGTGGACATGCTGCGCGGCCTGGCCCGGATCGGCGCTGCGGCACAGGCGCCCTTCCTGTGTGCGGCGGCGCCCAGCCTGCTGCAATGCAAGAGCTGGCCTGAGCTGGACGGCGTGCGCGACCCGAGCCGCCTGACCCAGACCACCGAGTACGCGGCCTGGCGTGCGCTGCGCGACAGCGCCGATGCCCGGTTTCTGGTGCTGGCCATGCCGCGCTTTCTGGCCCGCCTGCCCTATGGCGGCGGCCCGGCGGTGGACGCCTTCGACTTCAGCGAAGACACCGGCAGCGGCGGGCCCGAGTGCTTTGTCTGGGCCAATGCCGCCTACGCGGTGGCGGCCAACCTGTGCCGCAGCTTCAGGCTCACAGGCTGGCTGGCGCAGATCCGGGGTGTGGAATCGGGCGGCGTGCTCGACGGCATCGGCCCTTGGTCGGCCCAGGCCGAGACTGGCCCTGCGTCGGGGGCGGTGACGGCGCCGGTCGTCGGGCCGCTGGAAGCCGCCATCAGCGACCGCCGCGAGGCCGAGCTGGCCGCGCTGGGCCTGCTGCCGCTGGTGCCGCTGCGCGGTGGCGCTGGCGCGGTGGTGATCAGCGTGCCCACCCTGGCCCGTCCGCCCGACCACGACGACCCGCAAGCCTCGGCCCAGGCCCGCCTGGCGACGCGACTGAATGTGCTGTTGCCCAGCTGGCGTTTTGCGCATTACCTGCGCTGCATCGCGCGCGACCGTGTCGGCAGCTTCCAGACCCCGGACGAGCTGCGCGACCACCTGCAGCGCTGGTTGCTCAACTACGTCGACGGCGACCCCGAAAACTCGTCGACGAACAGCCGCACCCGCCACCCCTTGGCGGCAGCCGAGCTGGTGATCGACGCGCCGCAAGACGGCGCGCAGCAGCTGCAGGTCAGCGCCTACCTGTGGCCGCACCACCAGATCGAGGGCCTGAGCGAGGCCCTGCGCACCCGCTTCAGCCTGCCCCATCACCGGCCGTCGGCCTGAGACCGCCACAGGCACACCAGGAGTCAAGCATGGCCATGGACCTCTACCTGCAGATCGACGGCGTGCCCGGCGAGTCAATGGACCGCTGGCACCCCGACGACATCCAGGTGCTGTCCTGGTCCTGGGGCATCAGCCATGTGCCTGGCCCCGGCGGGCTGGCCGCGCAGTCGCTGTCGCTGACCAAATACCTCGACCGCGCCACTCCCGTGCTGCTGGCCGCCTGCCATGCGGCCAGGCGCTTCGAGCGCGCCACGCTGGTGGCCACCCGTGCCGGCGACCGCCCGCTCGACCGGCTGCTGGTGCAGATGGAGGGCGTGTGCGTGGACAGTGTCAGCCTGGGCGGCAGCGGCAGCGAAGACAGCCCCACCGAAAGCATCAGCCTGCACTTCGACGCCGTGACCGTGGTCTATGTGGCGCAGCAGAATGATGGCTCACCCGGTGCCCGCCACCAGACCGAACGCCTGGCCATGCCCACCGAAGGCGCAGCACCGACCTGAGCCCATCTGGTCTGGCAAAGCCCGGCGTCGCCCGACGGCGGCGCCTTCGGTGGCCCGACCAGTGGCCCGACCAGTGGCCCGACCGACGGCCCGGTCAGTGGCCATGGCGGCCCAGGTCGGCCAGCGCCTCCAGCTGCATTTCCTGCAGCTGCACCAGCCGCTCCCACTGGTGCGACAGCAGGTGGTCCACCTTCTCATGCAGGTGGCGAATTTCCAGCTCGGCCTTCAGGTTGACCTGGTAGTCGTGCTGCGAGCGCACGCGGTCTTTCGCCTCCTGCCGGTTCTGGCTCATCATGATCACCGGGGCCTGCACGGCAGCCAGGCACGACAGGATCAGGTTCAGGAAGATGAAGGGGTAGGGGTCAGGCGGGTGCCACAGCAGCACCAGCGAGTTCATCAAAATCCACAGCAGCAGAAAAACCGCAAAGCAGATCAGGAAGGACCAGCTGCCGCCAAACACCGCGATCTGGTCGGTCAGCTTCTCGCCGAAGCTGCGTTTGAGATCAAGATCTTCGTCGACGTTGGAGGCCAGGATCGCCTGCTCCTGCAGGCTGCGCACCACGGCATGTTCCAGCGACGACAGCTCGCCGCGCTCTGATGCCAGCATCGCATGCACGTACTGGCCGCGCAGCCGGTCCAGGTCGGGCCGGCAGATGTAGGCGTCCGGCGTCCAGCCGGGCACCGCTTTCAAGATCTCGTCGGCCACCTCCGGGCGCACGCTGTGCCCGGGCACCAGATTGCGCAGGGCAAAGGCCTGGCCGCAGACGGCGCAGCTCAGGTTGACGGCTTGGGCAGTGGGCATGGGCAAGACCTGGTTGGGGTGGCGCCGGCAGGCGCGGCGCGTGAGGGCCGAGCTTGGCGAATCAAGGCAGCGGCCGGCGGTGGTGATCATGACGCCAGGAGCTACCGCTTGCACCACTGCCGCTCGCAAGGCAGGCCATCGCGGTTGCCGTCCATCTGCACGCCGGGGCAGTTCGCCAGGAAGAACCTGGCCTCGGCACAAGAGCGCATCTGTGCGCAGCGGGTGCGGCCATCGCAGCTGTAGGCGCTGGGCCGGGGTGCGGTGGGCGTGGCGGCCGTGGTTGCCATGGCCGGCCCGGGATTCAAGCCCAACGCGGGCGATGCCGCAAGCCAAGCCCGGGCCGGCGGGCGTGCGTCTCTGTCGGCTTTGGCCGCAGGCGGCGATGCTGCGCCGGTGCCCGGTTGGGCCTGGCGAGAGCGGCGCTCGGCATTGAGCCGCTCGACGGTTGCCGGCGTGCGGGCTGCCTCAGGAGGGCAGGGGCTACCCTGGTAGGTCACCGAGCCGTTGATGATGCATTTGTGGACCGAGGCTGCCTCAGCCGGCGGCGCTTGCGTGGCCACAGCCAGCAACAGCAGCGCCAGCGCACCGGCCTGGAACAGAGCCGAGTTGGCCAAGGGGAAGGGCATGGGCAAGGGACAGCAGGGCGGGTGGTTCGGGCCGGTCTTGCCCCGCAGTCTAAGGTGCTGGATACGGGCCCTGTCAGCGG
>JANOWE010000052.1:0-24663 GCA_031417735.1 Betaproteobacteria bacterium | reverse complement strand
AGCCTTCCGGGCCGCTGCTGCGGCCATGCGATCATGGATGCGGCTTGGCGCCGTGAGCCTGCCGAGCCCACCGTCACCCGCCCGGGCCGGCATCTGCCGCCCGCACCGAACAGGAGATTGACCATGTTTCAAGCCATTTTGCTGAGCCAGACCGAAGACAAGAAGACCCGTGCCGAACTGCTGGCGCTGGACGACGACCGCCTTCCGGCCCAAGGCGTCACGCTCAATGTCAGCCACAGCACGCTGAACTTCAAGGACGCGCTGGCCATCACCGGCAAGGGTGCGGTGGTGCGCAACTGGCCCTTGGTGCCCGGCATCGACCTGGCCGGCACGGTGGCCAGCAGCAGCGACCCGCAGTGGGCCGAGGGCGCGGCGGTGGTGGTCACCGGCTGGGGCCTGGGCGAGAACCACTGGGGCGGGCTGAGCCAGCGCCAGCGCGTCGACCCGGCCTGGCTGCTGAAGATCCCTGCCCCCTTCACCCCGCGCAGCGCGATGGCGGTGGGCACGGCCGGCTTCACCGCCGCGCTGTGCGTGCAGGCACTGCGCCGCAGCGGTCTGCGGCCGGGCGACGGCGAGGTGCTGGTCACCGGCGCGGCCGGCGGTGTGGGCTCGATCGCGGTGGCCTTGTTGGCCAGCATGGGCTACAAGGTGGCCGCGTCCACCGGCCGGCCGCAAGAGGCCGACTACCTGAACGCACTGGGTGCCTCGCGCATCGTTGCGCGCAAAGACCTGTCCGAGCCCGGCAAGCCACTGCAGAAAGAAGTCTGGGCCGGCGTGGTCGACACCGTAGGCAGCCACACCCTGGCCAATGCCTGCGCCCAGACCCGGTTCAACGGCGCGGTGGCGGCCTGTGGCCTGGCCCAGGGCGGCGATTTTCCGACCACCGTGATGCCCTTCATCCTGCGCGGCGTCACGCTGTACGGCATCAACAGTGTGTTCGTGGCCAATGCCCTGCGCACCGAAGCCTGGGAACTGCTGGCCGAACACCTGGACCTGCTGAAACTGGAGTCGATGTGCACCGAGATCGGCTTGAGCGAGGTCATCGCCTATGCCCCGCGCCTGCTCGCCGGTCAGGTGCGTGGCCGCACCATCGTCGATCTGGCGCGATAGGCCTCTCGCAGGCGCCGGCTGTGCCGTCTTGCCCACCATGACCATCGCCCTGCCCGGCCACCAGGCCCCTGCGGTGGGTTTTGAAGTGCCGCTGGAGATGCTGGCCGCCTGCCACGGCCGGGTACAGCAGCAGTGCGAAACGCTGCTGCGGTTGCAGGACCACCTGGGCAAGAATGGCTCAGACCGGGCGGCGCAAGAAGCTGCCGCGGCGGTGATGCGCTATTTCGACAGCGCCGCCCGGCACCACCATGAAGACGAAGAGATCGACCTGTTTGCGGCGCTGCTCGACGCGATGGCCGGGTCAGACGCGGTCTGCATTCGCGACATGATCGATGTGTTGAGGGCCGAGCACAGGCTGCTGGAAGCCCAGTGGCAGGGCCTGCGGCGTTCGCTGAACCAGGTGGCGAACGGCGAACCGGCCACGCTGGACGCGGCCATGCTGAGCGGATTTGTCGAGCTCTACGACCGGCACATCCAGCGCGAGGAGGCCGAACTGCTGCCGATGGCCGCCCGACTGCTCAGCGACGCTGAACTCGACCGCATCGGCCGGGCCATGCGGGCCCGGCGCGGGCTGGTGGACCTGGGCGATTGAGCTGCGCCCCGGCCGCACAGGCCCATCAGGCCGGCCACTGAAAGCGCGCCGGCTGCTTGTCCAGGAAGCGCTGCACGGCCTGGGCATGGTCCTGGCTTTGGAAGCACATCGCCTGGTGGTCGGCCTCGTTGTTCAGGGTCGTGTTCAGGTCGGTGGCCAGGGCCATGCCCAGTTCACGCTTGACCAGGCTCACCGCCAGTGGTGAGGCGCCGGCAAAGCTGCGGCCCAGGGCCTGGGCGCGGGCCAGCAGATCGCCTTCAGGCTGCAGTTCCATCACCAGGCCCAGGCGCAGTGCTTCGTCGGCCGCCACCTCGCGGGCCGACAGCATCAGCTCCTTCGCGCGCTGCACGCCCACCGCCCGGGGCAGGCTGTAGAGCGCGGCAAAGTCGGGCACCAGGCCCACGCGCATGAAGGACATGCAGAACCGGGCCTGCGGCGTGGCCAGCACAAAGTCGGCCAGCAGCGCCATGCTGAAACCTGCGCCAAAGGCCGAGCCATGCACGGCAGCGATCAGCGGTTTGTCCAATTCGACCAGCTGGCGCAGCCAGGGCTGCACGCTGCGCATGCGGTCGCGCCCGCTTTGCACGGTCATGGTCGAGCGCGCGGCGAGCATGCCGCGCAGGTCACCACCGGCGCTGAACACGCCGTTGGCACCGGTCAGCACCAGCGCATGCACCTGGGGGTCGGCCGCCAGCCGGGGCACGGCCTGGGCGAACAGGGTTTTCATTTCGTCGCTCAGCGCATTGCGCGCTTCGGGCCGGTTCATGGTCAGCGTGGCCACGCCGTCGTCGATCTGGATCTCAAGATGTGCCATGGATGCTCTTCAAAGGCTAGAAAAAAGTCGGGCTTACAGCCCGCCGGCGCAGACCAGAACCTGGCCGCTGATGTAGTTGCTTTCGGGGCTGCACAGCAGGTAGACCGCATCGGCAGCCTCGGCCG
The DNA here is from genome assembly GCA_031417735.1 of Betaproteobacteria bacterium. Classification (GTDB taxonomy): domain Bacteria; phylum Pseudomonadota; class Gammaproteobacteria; order Burkholderiales; family Burkholderiaceae_C; genus Pseudaquabacterium. The sequence continues at coordinate 22,022 of JANOWE010000052.1, read as the reverse complement.
GCGTGCCAGGCCGGCCCAGGGGGATGGCGGCGTCTGCGCCCTTGGCCAGTGACGGGTTGTGGCCCACTTCGATGCGCTGGCCGTCGATGTCGATCCAGGTGCTGCCGTCGGCCGCAGCCCCGGTCAGCCGGGTGCGGATCATGCCGAAGGCCACGCTGTTGACATTGACCTTGTGCCGGCCCCATTCCTTGGCCAGCGCCACCGTCAGCCCGTTCACGCCGGCCTTGGCGGCGGCGTAGTTGGCCTGGCCGGCGCGGCCCTGGATACCGACGATGGACGAGATGTTGACCACCTTGCGGAAGACCTCGCGGCCGGCGGCGGCTTCGTCCTTGGCCGCTTGCCTGAAGTGCGGCCCGGCCGCACGCAGGATGCGGAATGGCGCGGTCAGGTGCACCTCCAGCAGAGCCGCCCACTGCCGGTCGTCCATCTGGTGGATCGGGTCGTCCCAGGTGTAGCCGGCGTTGTTGACGATGATGTGCAGGTCGCCATAGTGGTGCAGTGCGGTGTCCACAAAACGCTGCGCAAAGCCGTCGCCGGTGACGTTGCCGGTGCAGGCCACGGCCTGGCCGCCGGCGGCCAGGATCGCGGCCACGGCGGCTTCGGCAGCGCCGGGGTCGAGGTCGTTGACGACCACCATCGCGCCCTCCTGCGCGAGCTTCTGGGCAATGGCCTGGCCAATGCCCCGGCCCGACCCCGAAACGATGGCCACCCGACCGGCCAGCTTGGCGCCAGATGAGGGCGCTGCGGCCCCGTCCGTCCTGGCCTCGGCGGTGGCGCGGCGTTTGCCGGGCGGGGGTGCGGTGGCAGTGGCGGCTGAACTTTTGCGAGGCATGCGCGGAATCTCCTTGAGGGGCCGGTACAGATGAGTGAGTGTGCGACGCCCTGAACGCTCGGGCAACCACGGCCACAGTCTGGTTTGCCCTGCCCGCTTCAGGGTACAAGCCGTGCATGCGTGATGCCGTTGCAGCTCAGATTGTTGGCGCCAAGGCGGATGGGAACTGCCAATGTTGGGCATGGTCCTCGCCATGGACCCGGGCACTGGCCTGCGCACTGGTGATGGTGCTCGCAGCCTGCAGCGGTGGCGGCCCGTCGCCGCCCAGGGCGGCAGAGCCATCCCGTCAGCCTGTGCGGCCCGGGCCGGTGAGCAGCAGCTTGGCCCTGCCCACGCTGCCGCGCAGCGCCATCACCTCCGGCGAACTGGCGGTGGTGATCGCCCAGGGCGACCCGCTGAGCGAGGCCATAGCCTTGGCCTACCAGCGTGCGCGCGCCATCCCCGAGGCGCACATGCTGCGGCTGGCGGTGCCGGCCGGTCAGGACGTGATCAGCGCGGCCGACTTTGCCCGGCTCAAGGCCAGCATCGACGCCCGCCTGCCCGAGGCGGTGCAGGCCACGCTGCTGACTTTTCACCAGCCCTCGCGCGTGGTCGGTGAAACTTGCGCGATGGGCATTACCAGCGCGCTGGCCTTCGGCTACGACCCGCGATGGTGTGGCCAATGCAGCCGCACCGCAGCCTCGCCCTATTTCGACAGCGACAGCAGCCGGCCCTGGACCGACCTGCGCCTGCGCCCGTCGATGATGCTGGGCGCGACCAACCTGGCCGCCGCGCAGGCGCTGATAGCCCGAGGCCTGGCCGCCGACGGCAGCGCACCGCGCGGCACGGGCTATCTGCTGCGCACGAGCGACGCCGCGCGCAGCGTGCGCTGGGCCGACTACCCTGCCCTGCCCGCAGCCTGGTCGCAGGCGGTGGGCCTGGCCCTGCGCTACATCGACGCCAGCGCCGGCGCCAGCGTCGAAGCCAAGGCCCAACCCGGCGTGGCGCAGCAACTGGCCGGCGAACAGGACGTGCTGTTCTATTTCACCGGCCAGGCACGCGTGTCGCAACTGGACACCCTTCGCTTTTTGCCCGGCGCGGCGGCCGACCACCTGACGTCCACCGGCGGCGTGCTGCCCGGCGGGAACGGCCAGATGCCGATCACCGACTGGTTGGCCGCCGGCGCCACGGCCAGCCACGGCACGGTCGAAGAGCCCTGCAACCATCGGCAGAAGTTCTCGCAGGCGTCGGTGCTGATCGAGCATTACCTGCGCGGCGCCACGCTGATCGAGGCGTACTGGAAATCGGTGGCCTGGCCCGGGCAGAGCCTGTTCGTCGGTGAACCGCTGGCCCGGCCCTGGCCGGACCAAGCCAGCCTGACGCAGCAGGGCCGGCAGATCATCATCCGCACCCGTTCGCTGCGGCGTGGCGCCGAGTACCGGCTGGATTTCAGGGCCGACGCGTCGGCAGCCTGGCGCACGCTGGCCAAGCGTGTGGCCGGCCAGCCCGGGCCCATGACCTGGCGGGTGGACCTGCCGGCCGAACCGATGGGCCAGCTGCGTTGGGTTGGCCCCTGCGCGCTGCAGCCCACGCTGAGTTGCACCCTGGCCGGGCCGCCTTAGCCGGGGACGTTCAGGCCCGCAGCCGGTACCAGCGCACGCCGTCAGCGTCCAGCGACGAGCTGGCCTCGCCCAGTGCCTGCAGGTGGTTCAGGTGCGCCACGCTCTCGCCGGTGGCCATGCCCAGCAGCTCACCCTGGTTGTCGATGCTGCGTGCGAACAGCGCGCCGAACACGTCGATGGCGCGTTTGGGGCCCTCGGCCAAGCTGCGGCGCAACCGGGTCAGCCCGCGGTTGTGGCCGCCCGCCAGCCGGTCCAGCCGGGCATGCAGGCCGCGGAAGGGCTCGCCATGGGCGGGCAGCACCAGCAATTCGTCGGACAGCTCAGTGCGCAGGCGGTGGATGGAGTCGATCCAGTCGGCCAGCGGGTCGGCGTCGGGCTCGGTCGGAAACACGCTGACATTGGACGAGATGCGCGGCAGCACCTGGTCGCCCGAGATCATCAGGCCCAGGCTGTGGCTGACCAGGCAGGCATGTTCGGGTGAATGGCCACGGCCGACCACCACGCGCCAGTCGTGGGCGCCAATGCGCAGTTCGTCACCGTCGCTCAGGCGCTGAAAGCTGTCGGGCAGGGCATGCAGGTACTTGCCGAAGCCACCGAAGCGGGCGCGGTACTGGTCCAGCGCGTCCTCGGGCCAGCCGCATTCGCGGTAGAAGCGGATCGCGTCGTCCGGCGCCTCGCGGCCGGTGTCGGCGGCCAGGGTGCGGCAGGTCAGGTATTCGAGCCGGGTCATCCACAACCGGCAGTCGAACTTGCGCGTCAGCCAGCCCGACATGCCCACATGGTCGGGGTGCATGTGGGTGCACATCACGCGGGTGATGCGCGCGCCCTGGGCACCTTGGCCAAAGGTGGCCAACGGCCCGGAGGCGGCCAGCAACTGTTGCCAGACCGACAGCGCCTGTGGCGACTTGACGCCGGTGTCCACCACCGTCCAGCCCGGACCCTGCTCGTCCTGGTCGGCGATGGCCCAGAGGTTGATGTGGTTCAGCGAGAACGGCAGCGGCATGCGCAGCCAGAGCACGCCCGGCGCCACCTCGCGCGGCTGGCCGGGCTCGGGTGGTTCGCCGCAGGGGTAGAGCAGCGTCGGTGCGACATCGCCTGGGGCGCTGGTGGCCTCGTCGGTGCGGCCGTCCGATGTGGCCTGGGGTGGCGACGCGGGCGGGCTTGCGGAATGTGAGGACATGGGCCCATGGTAGCGCCGGGTCGGTGGCGACCAGGCCAGCGCCTGCTCTGTTGAAATGCCCGTCTGCGATGCGGCGACGCAAGCGCCGCAGCATCTCTTCATGAGCTTTCACAGGACCCGAACGATGATCACCCTGCACGCATTCGACACCCCCAACGGCCGCAAGATCAGCGTGGCGCTGGAAGAGATGGCCCTGCCCTACCAGGTTCAGGTGGTCGACATCGGCAAGGGCGAGCAGATGGCGCCAGACTTTCTGGCCATCAGCCCGAACAACAAGATCCCGGCCATCGTCGACAGCGACGGGCCCGACGGCCTGCCGATCAGCGTCTTCGAGTCGGGCGCTTGTCTGATCTACCTGGCCGAGAAGACCAGCCAGTTCCTGCCGCAGGCAACCCGGGCGCGGGTGCCGGTGCTGGAGTGGCTGATGTTCCAGATGGGCGGCTTCGGCCCGATGCCGGGCCAGGTGCACCACTTCGTGGCCCTGAGCGATGAGACCGAGCGACGCTACGGCCTGCAGCGCTTTCAGGCTGAAACTCTGCGCCTGTACGGCGTGATGAACCAGCGCCTGCTGGGCCGGGAGTTCTTCGCCGACAGCCTGTCGATCGCCGACTTCGCGATCCTGGGCTGGGCCTGGCGCCATGCCCGCCACCAGGTCGATCTGGCCGACTACCCGCAGGTGCAGCGCTGGTACCGGGCCATGATGGCCAGGCCGGCGGTGGCGCGTGGTTTTGCGGTGCCGCTTAGAAGGGGCTGATGGCCTGACCAGGCCGGCAGCGCCTGGCAGAGCCGGCCGGGCTCAGTGCAGCGTCAAGGACCACTCATGCCCTGGCGGCATGGGCATGGGCGCTGGGTGCTCACTGACTTCGGCACTCTGCGTCAGGGCCACGGTCTCGGCCATCTCAGGCGTCAGCGGCCTGGCCAGCAAATAGCCCTGGCCATGCTCGCAGCCCAGCGCACGCAGCTGTGCCAGCTGGGCCGGGGTCTCGATGCCTTCGGCGATCACCGTCTTGCCCAGCGCCTGGCCCAGGGTGATGACGGCGCGCACGACCTCGGTGTCTCGCGCCTCGTCATTGAGTCGGGCCACGAATGAGCGGTCGATCTTCAGGCTGGTGATGGGCAGGGTGGTCAGGTAGGACAGCGACGAGTAGCCCGTACCGAAGTCGTCCACGCTCAGGCCCACGCCCAGTTCACGCAATTCGGCCATCGCGTTCAGCGCGCGGTCCAGCCGGTGCATCAGCGTGCTTTCGGTGATCTCCAGTGTCAGCTGCTGTGGCTCGAGCCCATGGCGTTGCAGAACCTGCGCCACCTGCTGCACAAAGCCGCTGCGGCACATGTCGGTGCCCGAGACGTTGACATGCAGTCGTTGCAAGGGAGCCTGTGGATGGTGACGGCCGAAGCGACCGAGCCACTGGCAGGCGGCGCCGAGAACCCAGTCGGTGAGCGCGCCGATCAGCGCCGAGTCCTCGGCAATGGGCACAAAAGTGGCCGGCGGCACCGGGCCCAGTTCGGGATGGTCCCAGCGCACCAGGGCTTCGAAGCTGTCGACCTCGCCACTGCCGAGCCGGTAGATCGGCTGGAAGGCCAGCGACAGCTGGCCCTGCTCGATGGCGCGGCGCAGGTCACGCTCCATGTTCACCTGTGCGGCCAGCTGCGCACGCAGACTGGCGTCGAACACCGCCACCCGGGCCCGGCCGGCGGCCTTGGCGCGGTACATGGCGATGTCGGCGTCGCGCAGCACGTCACCAGGCGTTTCGTAGCCCACGCTGCTGAAGGTGATGCCGATGCTGGCGCTGCTGTTGACCTCGGTGCCGTCAAGGTCGTAGGGCTCGGCCAGCGCGATCTGCAGCCGCTCGGCCATGGCCAGGGTAGCGTCGTCGTCGCCGGGGTTCTCCACCAGCACCGCAAATTCGTCGCCACCCAGCCGACCCACGGTGTCGATGGGCCGCACCAGCCTGACGATGCGCTGCGCGACGATGGTCAGGAAGCGGTCGCCCGCGCTGTGGCCCAGGGTGTCGTTGATGAGCTTGAAGCGGTCGAAGTCCAGGTACATCACCGCGAAGCGCTGTCGCTTGTCCTGCTGGCAGCGCGCGATGGCCTGCGCCAGGCAGGCACCGAAGCGGATGCGGTTGGCCAGCTGGGTCAGGCTGTCGTGGTAGGCAATGTGCTCCAGCCTGGCCTCGGCCTCGCGGCGGGCGCTGATGTCCTGCGCCTGCAGGATCAAACAGGGCTGGCTGGCGTCACGGTCCGAGAAATGGCCGCTGTGCATGGCCACATGCACCAGTTCACCGTCGGGTCGGTGGCAGCGCAGTTCCACCGAGGGCTCGCTGCCGTCGCGGTTGAGCAGGGCCAGCCATTGCCTGGCCAGGGTCTCGCTGTCGTCCACATGCACCAGGTCCAGAAAGTCCTCCCCCACCAACTGCTCGATCTTGCAGCCCAGCAGTGCACACATCGCCGTATTGGCCTGCAGCACGCGGCCCTGGGTCGACACCAGCGCCATGCCGATGGCCGCATGCGAGAACGCGCTGTGAAAACGCTGCTCGCTGTCGCGCAGCGCGGCCAGGTGGCTGGCTGATTGCTCGGCCTCGCGCTGCGCGGCTTGCAATTGCACGGCCTGGGCCTGCTGGTCGGATTCACGCTGCCGGAAGTGGTAGTGCAGCATCACCAGCAGCAGGATGATGATGGGCACCGCACCGGCCATGACCCCGATGCCGCTGGCCTTGAAGGCCTGGTACAGCAGCCCGGCCACGAGGGCGCTGGCGGCGTAGGTGGTGCCGACCCAGCCAAAGCTGGCCAGAAAGCTGCGCAGCTTCAGCGGCTCGCGCCGCTTGATGTGCATCACCAGGGTGATCAGCAAGGTGTTGAACAGGAAATGGCCGATGGCGAAGACCATGGCCAGCAACATCACCAGCGCTTCACCGACGGCGGTGTCGAGCTTGAGCAGGCCAATGCAGGCGTGGAAGGCCCCACCCACCACCGTCATCGACAGCGCTGCGGTGGCCGGGCTGATCAACCAGCTGGTCCAGCGCTTGGAGCTGCGTACCGAACCGACCACCGCTTCGCCGGCAGCAGCCAGCACGGCGGCTGCGGGGCCCTGCATCAGCAGCAGCAGGATGATGAACACCTCGCCCGCAGCGAAGGAATTTTTCGAGCCCGGAATGCGCACCGGGAACATGCCGGCCAACATCGCCACCGCACAGCCGAACAGCACCTGCAGCAGCGCAGCCTGGCCCAGACCGACCACCGCCATGGCGGCATGGCCCACCGCCGCCATGCCCAGCATGAACACCGTCCACCAGTACAGCGTGGCCGGACGGTTGTAGTCGGGCATCAGTGCGCCATGCAGGCGCGACCACCAGTACCTTGGCGCGGCAGGCGGGTCAGAGTGGGGTGGCGTCAACATCTTGATGGGTGGTGGATTGGTTCCATCAGGCACCGAGGCGAGACCTCGGAGCGGCGGAGCTCATCTGGTTGTCGGCCGCCTTCTGCCTGACTTGATGACTGGCGCAGCCTGTGCCGCCTGTTGTGGCGCGACACCGTCAAAGCCCGTGGCATTCGCCACAAGCATGTCCTCGGCGCTTGCCAGGGCCGGACGGAGCCGGCGCCCGCTCAAGGCTCGCCCACCATCGGTCCCAGACTGCTGGCGCGCACGGCGCCGGTGGTGGTCTCGCTCAGCACCACACCTTCACTCAACACAAGCCCCTCGCTCAAGACGACGCCCTCACTGAGCACCACCCCTTCGCTGAGCACCACGCCCGAGTTCAAGGCGATGCCGCTGACCAGGGTCTGGCCACTGCCGCTGATCAGCCGGCTCGACAGCGTGGTGGTGGGCAGGAACACCCCGGTGCGGCCGAGTTTGGAACTGACACCCACCAGGCTGGTGGCCAGCCGCACGCCGCTGGTCAGCATGGCGGTGTTGGGCGCCACGCCTTCGCTGAACGACTGCGGCACGAAATTGGCGGCCACCGTGCTGCTGGCCGGCCAGTAGCCGACCACCATGCGACCGCCGACAAACACAGTGCGCGACCAGTTGAAGGTCTGGTCTGCAACGCTGGTGCCGGGCGTAGGCAAGGCGGTTGCATTGATCGCGCCGCCGGCGGTGATGGTGTCGACGTTCACGGCGGCCACATGGCTGCCATGGCCGTAGGCGTCGGGCGTCAGGCTGCCGGCGCTGTTGATCGTGGCCTCGAACTGCTGTCGTTGAGCGCTGCCAGGGACCAGGCTGATGCTGTGGACCGCCAGCCCGGCCTTGCCCACCAGATTGACCTGTTTGGCCACACGGCTCACGCCGTTGGCGTCGGCAAAGTGGCTGTGCGCCGACATCACGCCCGAGTCCAGCACGGCAATACCCACACCCGCGCCGTCCAGGCCGGTGTAGCTGGTGGAAGTACCAACCTGTGTGCGCGGCAGACCACTGCCCACGTTGCCGGTGGTGGTCTCCAGCAGACTGGCGGCGCGGTGGGTGCAGCGATCGGGTGAAATCGACTCCACTCCGAGCGTTGGTCCAACGCAGTCAGGCCCCGGGTGGGCAGGGTCACCGACAAGGCGGTCACCGCGCCAAAGCGCGCGTTCACCATGCCACCAGCCGCAGCACATGGGCCTGCAGGGCCTGCATCTCGGGGTCGCTGCCGTTGCTGACGATCACCACATCGACCATGCGCTGCCCGCCATGGCTGCGGACCCAGCGCTCCTCGGTTTGCAGTGGGGAGGCCGCCGGTGGCGCGTGACGTTGTCGCCGTGCAGAGGTCACGCTCGTGCACATCGGTTTCGATGCTCGGCCCTGGCACGCACAACTTGAGCCCGCAAAGCGTGACATCCTTGGCCCCCTGATTGCGGGGGCCTGACCGACCCGCCCCCCCGCCCGACACCGCCCACCTCTGCCTTGAAAGCCCCGCCCATGTCTGTTCGCGACGCTCTATTCGCCCGCCGCTCGGTGCGCGACTTTCTGCCCGACGCCGTGCCACGGACCTTGATCGAAGCGGTGCTGCGCGACGCGGCGCGGGCCCCATCAGGCGGCAACCTGCAGCCCTGGCACATCGACGTGGTGGCTGGCGGGCGGCTGCAGGCGCTGAAGGCCTTGCTGCAGGCGAAGCTGGCTGCATGGGCCGCAGGTGGCGAGCGTGAATCCGCCGAGTACGACATCTACCCGAAGGAGCTGGTGTCACCCTACCGCGACCGGCGCTTCCAGATTGGCGAGGACATGTACGCCCGGCTGGGCATCCCGCGCAACGACAAGGCCGCCCGGCTGGCCTGGTTTGCGCGCAACTACCAGTTCTTCGGTGCGCCGCTGGCGCTGTTCTGCAGCGTGGACCGGCGCATGGGCCCACCGCAGTGGAGCGATCTGGGCATGTACCTGCAATCGCTGATGCTGCTGCTGCAGGACCAGGGCCTGGCCAGCTGTGCGCAGGAGGCCTGGGCGGTCTACCCGCACACGGTCGGCGAGTTCCTGCAATTGCCGGCCGAGCGCATGGTGTTCTGCGGCATGGCGGTGGGCCATGCCAACCCCGAGCACCCGGTCAACGGCCTGGTCTCGGCGCGTGCGCCGATGGACGAGTTCGTGCGCTGGCATGGGCTGTGAGGGTGCGATCACGCTGCGGTCAGGGCTTGAGCATGGCGTCCCGGCGCTGCGCTCGGTGGGTCTGGCGCGCAAAGGGCAGCCAGCGCAGGCGCAGCCAGCGCCGCCACATCAGCAGGCCACGCAGCCATTCATCAGCGGCGTAGGCCAGCCACACACCGGCCAGACCCCAGCCCAGGTAGGCGCCCAGCCACCAGCTGCCCCCGGCCATGACCAGCGACCTGCGGCCAGCGCCGACAGCAGCAGCACATGCTGAATCTGCATGGCGTAGGCATGGGTGGCCAAGGCCACGGTGCCCATGGCGCCCACCACCGACACGCTGACCATGTAGGCCAATCGCCAGGCGATGTTCTCGGCCGCACCCGGCAGGCCCAGACGCAGCACGGGCGCCAACGCAGCGCGGTCGATGCGGCTGAAATGGCCTGGCAGCACGACCAGGCCCAGCGTGTCGCGCCACAGGCGAAGCAGGAGCACCATGCCCAGCAAGCGGCTGGCCAGCAGCGCCAGCGCATAGCCCTGCAGCCCCATCGGCGCCCCGCCTGGCAGGGTCCAGGTCATCAGCGGCCAGGCCAGGACCAGATGGCTGGCCTGCATCAGCAGCACCACGCCCAGAGTGGCGCGCGCCTTCAGGTGGGCGCGCAAGACACCGACCAGGCAGGTGTTCCAGGCGTCGAGCAACACGGCCGCGCCCAGCCATTGCAGCAAGGGCGTTGCCAGGTGCATGAGCTCCGGTGGCGCCTGCAGCAGCCGCAGCAGCGGCGGAGCAAAGGCAATGGCCAGCAGGCCGCAGCCGCCGCCGATCCAGCTTGCCGCACCCAGCGAGGCGCGGGCGGTGCGGTCGGCCAGCGCCACCTGCCCACTGCCCAGGGCTTGGGCCACCACCACGCTCAAGCCCGCGCCGACGACGCGGAACAAGATGAACAGCATGGCCGCAATCTGCGCCGCCAGGCCAAACGCGGCGCCGCTGACCTCGCCCTGGCGGGCGGCCAGCACGGTGCAGACCAGGCCGACCAGCACGCCCAGCAGCAGTTCGGCATAGAGCGGGCCGGCCAGCGGCAGCAGCCGCGGGGCGGGGCTCACAGGTTCTGCGGCCGGGTGTGTTCTTCTTCGTCTTCGTCGAACAGGTGACGGCGCCAGGCGATGTCCAGCGGGTTCGTGGCTGGCAGATCACGACCGGCCAGCAAGCCGCGCTGTACGGCAGTGCGGGCGCGGATGATGGCGAACCAGCGCTGCACATTCGGGAACTCGTTCAGGCTCAGACCCTGGGTGCGGTGGGTCATGACCCAGGGAAAGATGGCGATGTCGGCGATGGAGTACTCGCCCATCAGATAGGCCCCGCCGGTGGAGCGCTGGCGGCCCAGATGGTCGTCAAGCACGGTGTACAAGCGCCAGGTCTCGCGCTCGTAGCGGTCGATGGGGTAGGCGATCTGCTCGGTGGCATTGAGCGTGAAATGGCCGTGCTGGGCCAGCATCGGCCCCAGGCCACCGACCTGCCACATCAGCCAGGGCAGCACATTGTGCCGGGCCCGCCATTCGGTGGGCAGCAGACGGCCGGTCTTGTCGGCCAGGTACAGCAGCATGGCCCCGCTCTCGAAGCAGGAGAACGGCGGGCCACCACCCGGTGGCGAATGGTCAAGCAGGGCCGGCAAATGGTTGTTCGGGCTGATGCTGAGAAATTCGGGTTCGAACTGCTCACCACGGCCCATGTTGACCGGCTTCAGGTTGTAGGCCAGGCCCAGTTCTTCAAGGGCGATGCTGATCTTCCAGGCATCGGGTGTAGGCCAGAAATAGAGATCGATCACGTCGGCAGGTCCAGGATGCGTTTGGCGCGGGGTGGCTGACAAGCCGGCGAGCCCATCACCGCTGCCAAAGCCTAACGCCAAAACCGGGCCCTTCTCGTCTGAAGCGGCCGGCAAGTCCGGTGATCGACGGCGAACCCTTCAGATAGGGGGGGCCGCGCGCAGGGCCGCACGCAATTGTTCACCGATCTCGGGCTTGTCCTTGAACGGGTCGGTGGGGTTGCGGCCCTGCACCACGTCCTCCATGCGCAATTGCACCGCGGCCAGGGCCTTGGGGTGGCTGAAGATGTAGAACTGGTTCTGGCGCAGCGCGGCGAACACATTGCGCGCCACATCGGCAGCACTGACCTTGCCGCTGCCCACGGCCTTGCTGCTCATGGCCTGCGAAATCTGCTGGCTGCGAGTGGGTGGGGCTTGTCCGACGCTGAGTTCCACCGGCCGGTTGCGCTCGCTGGCCGAGATGCCGGTCGTCACGAAGTACGGACACAGCACATGGGCATGGACCTGGTCGCAGACCAGGGCCAGATCCTGAAACAAGGTTTCACTGAGCGTGACCACTGCATGCTTGCTGACGTTGTAGCCGCCCATGTTGGGCGGCGACAACAGCCCCGCCATCGACGCGGTGTTGACCACATGGCCCTGGAACTGCGGGTCGGCGGCTGCCGCGGCCAGCATCATCGGCGTGAACAGGCGCACGCCATGCACCACGCCCCAGACGTTGACACCCAGCACCCATTCCCAGTCCTTGATGCTGTGCTCCCAGATCAGCCCGCCCACGCCCACACCGGCGTTGTTGAAGACCAGTGACGGCGCGCCGAACTCGCGCTGAACCTCCTCGGCCAGGGCCTGCATCGCGGCCGCGTTGGACACATCGACCTGGCGGTCCAGCACGCGGCCGCCTTGCGCTGCGGCCAGCGCTGCGATCTCGGTGGCCGCTGCGGCCAAGGCATCGGCCTGCACGTCAACCATCACCACGTCCATGCCCTGCTGCGCGGCGATGCGGGCACATTCCAGGCCAAAGCCTGAAGCGGCACCAGTGAGCACGGCGGTTCGGCCCTTGAATTCGGTCATGCTGGTTTTCCGGTTGTGGTGGGTGGAATGAAGCGATGCGACGCCCTTGCGCCATTGCGCCATTGCGCCATTGCACATGGCCGTCGAGGCTGTCGACAGGATCCGGTCAATCGGCAGCGCGCCTCATCTGCACATGCAGGATGTCGTCTTCCAGATAGCCTTCACCCACGGTGACAAAGCCATGGCCGCTGTAGAAGCGCTGCAAATGAGCCTGGGCGCTGATGCGCAGGCCCTGCCCCGGCCAGCATTGGCCGGCCTGCGTCACGCCCCTGGCCACCAGGTCATGGGCCAGGCCGCTGCCCCGCAAGGGTTTTGCCAGCACCACCCGGCCCAGCGAGGGCTCGGCGTACTTCAGGCCAGGTTCGACCAGACGCAGATAGGCCTGCAACTCGCCCTGCGCATCACGCCCCAGCAGATGCCGGCTGTGCGGGTCGATACCGTCCGGATCCAGGTAGGGGCCTTGTTCCAGGATGAAGACGCGGGCCCGCAGCGCCAGCATGTCGTAGACGCCTTGCGCGCCCAGGTCTGAGAAGGCCTGCCATTGCCAATCGAGTTCAGGGGTCGGCGAAGCAGACATCGTCAAACCGAGGGCTTCAGACGAGCTTGACCAACTGCTTGCCGAAATTGCGGCCCTTGAGCAGGCCCAGGAAGGCCTCGGGCGCGGCAGCCAGGCCTTCGGCCACAGTCTCGCGGTACTTCAGTTTGCCAGTGGCCACCGCGGTGCCCAGTTCCTTCAGCGCCTCGGGCCAGACGTCCATGTGCTCGCTGACGATGAAGCCGCGCACGGTCATGCGGTTGACCAGCATCAGCTGCGGTGCGGCCATCGGGATCGGCTCACCGTTGTAGCCGCTGATCATGCCGCACATGGCAATGCGCGAGAACGCGTTCATGCGCACCATCACCGCGTCCATGACCACGCCGCCCACGTTCTCGAACAGGCCGTCCACGCCCTTGGGGCAGGCCGCTTTGACTGCCGCCGACAGCGACTTCAGGTCGGCATGGGCCTTGTAGTCGATGCAGGCATCGAAGCCCAGCTCCTCGACCACGAAGCGGCATTTCTCGGGGCCGCCGGCGATGCCCACCGCGCGTGCGCCGCGCGACTTGGCCAGCTGGCCTACCACCGTGCCGACGGCACCGCTGGCGGCGCTGACGACCACGGTCTCGCCTGCCTTGGGCGCAATGATCCTGGTCAGGCCGTACCAGGCGGTCACGCCGGGCATGCCGACCGGGCCCAGGTAGGCCGACAGCGGCACGGCGCGGGTGTCCAACTTGCGCATCATGCCGGCCTGGCTGGCGTCGACCACCACGTAGTCCTGCCAGCCACCCATGCCCACGACCTTGTCGCCGACCTGGTAGGCGGTGCTGCGCGAGGCCACCACCTCACCGGCGGTGCCGCCCTGCATCACCGCGTCCAGCGGCTGAGGCTGGGCGTAGCTCTTGCCGTCGTTCATGCGGCCACGCATATAGGGGTCCAGGCTGAGGAAGTGGTTGCGCACCAGCACCTGACCGTCGGCCAGTTCGGGCAGGCTGGATTCCACCAGCTTGAAGTTTTCGGTGCCCGGCTCGCCGGTCGGACGGGAAACGAGGTGGATCTGATGGTTGGTGATGTCGCTCACGAGGTCTCCTTGGAGGAAGTTGAAGGTTCAGCGGAAGGGGCGGGGTCGCGGCGCACCGGCAAGCCGCGCAGGTATTTGAAGGTACCGCTGGCGCTGGCGCACAGCTGGGACTGGTCGTCGAACAGCTGGGCTTCGCAGAAGGCCAGCGTGGCGGTCTTGTGCACCAGCTTGCCGACGGCACGCAGCTGGTGCCGGGCCGGACGCATGAAGCTGGTTTTCATCTCCACCGTGGCCACGCCCGGGCCGGCGGGGTGGGCGCTGCGCGCGGCCATGGCCATGGCCACATCCAGCATGGTCATGACCACGCCGCCATGGGCCACCTCCCAGGTGTTGAGCATGGCCTCATCGAGGTCCACGCGCAACTCGGCATGACCGTCGCCAAAGCCATGCATCTCGATGCCCAGGTGCTCGACGAAGGGCACCTTGACCGGGAATGCCAGCCGCGTGCTGTGATGTGGGCTGGTCATGATCATCGCGGGATCAGGAGCCGATCACCACGCTGAGCCCGCCGTCCACCACCAGCGTCTGGCCGGTGATGTGCTTGCCCGCAGCGCTGGCAAACAGCAGCACGGCGCCCTTGAGGTCGTCGTCATCGCCCAGCCGGCGCAGCGGGGCCTGGGCCGCCATCTTGTCTTCGCCCAGCATGGCCAGCGTGGCATGGGTCATCTTGCTCGGAAAAAAGCCCGGCGCGATGGCGTTGACGGTGATGCCATGCTCGCCCCACTCGGCCGCCAGCGCGCGGGTGAAGTTCACCACCGCGCCCTTGCTGGTGTTGTAGGCCAGAGTCTCCATGCCGCTGGGGTTGCCACCCAGCCCGGCAATCGAGGCCAGGTTGATGATGCGGCCCTGACCGCGTGGAATCATCGAGCCCCGCGCCGCAGCCTGGCTGAAGACGAACAGGCTGCGCACGTTCAGGTTCATCACCTTGTCCCAGGCCGCCAGCGGCATGTCCTCGGCCGGCGCGCCCCAGGCCACGCCGGCGTTGTTGACCAGGATGTCCAGCGCGCCAAATTTCTCGATCGTCTGCTGCACGACCTGCTGCGCCTGCTCGGGCTGGCTGGCGTCGGCGGCGATAAATTCGACCTCGATGCCGCGCTGGCGCAGATGTGCCAGCGCCTCTTCCAACTCATTGGTCTTGCGTGCGGTGAGCATCAAGCGCGCGCCGGCCTCGCCCAGGCTCTCGGCCATTTGCAGGCCCAGACCGCGCGAGCCGCCGGTGACCAGGGCGATCTGGCCGCTGAGGTCGAACAATTTCTGAATGGGGGTGCCCATGGTGGTGGTCCGTTTGGTGTGGGGTGATTCAGGGTTTCATGCGCGAGCGCAGCACGATCAACAGCAGACCCAAAGACGCCGCCACGCCGCCGCAGACCATCAGGACCAGACCCAGCCTGGCCTGGTCAGCGGGAATGAACAGGCTGACGGCGATGGCCAGCAGACCGCCATAGATCAGCACCCAGACCCAGGCTTCGATGGTGCTGGCCTTGTCCTTGGGCTGGGGTTCCGGGTGCGCGCTCAGAACCAGGCGTCCTGCATGTCGCGGCAGGCGCTCTCGCGGCTGGCCACCACGCCCAGCCAGGCGGCAATTTTTGGCAGTTCGTAGGCAAAGAAGTAGCGGCAGGCCTGCAGCTTGCCCTGCACGAAGTCGTCGTCGGTCAGGTCGCCGGCATGGTCGGATGCCGCCAGCGCCAGTTCCAGCCAGGTCCAGGCCAGCACCACATGGCCGAAGGCCTGCAGGTAGGGCGTGGCGTTGGCCAGCGCGGCTTCCGCCTCGCCGGTGGCCCAGGCGGCCTGGGTGGCCGCACTCAGGCTCTGCATGGCCGCAGCCAGCGCGGCGCCATGCTCGGCCAGGCCCGGCACCAGGCCGGCGCGCTCAATGGTCGCATTGACGGTGCTGCCCAGCAGCTTGAAACCGGCGCCGCCATCCATCACCACCTTGCGGCCCAGCAGGTCCAGGGCCTGGATGCCGTGGGTGCCCTCGTGGATCATGTTCAGCCGGTTGTCCCGCCAGTACTGCTCGACCGGAAAGTCGCGCGTGTAGCCGTAGCCGCCATGGACCTGGATGGCCAGGCTGTTGGCCTCGAGGCACCACTCGCTGGGCCAACTCTTGGCGATTGGCGTCAGCACCTCCAGCAGCAGCGCGGCGCGGGCCGCGTCTTCCTCCTGGCCGGTGTGCTGCTCGTCGACCAGGCGCGCGCAGTACAGCGCCAGCGCCAGCGCGCCTTCGGCATAAGCCTTCTGCGCCAGCAGCATGCGTTTGACGTCGGCATGCTCGATGATCGGCACTTGGCGCTGCGCCGGGTCTTTGCCCTGCGGACCCACCGGCCGGCCCTGCGGGCGCTGGCGGGCATAGGCCAGCGAGGCCTCGTAGCCGGCCATGCCCAGCATGGTGGCAGCCAGGCCGACGCCAATGCGCGCCTCGTTCATCATGTGGAACATGCAGCGCAGGCCTTCACCCGGTCGGCCCACCAGGTAACCCACCGCACCGCCCTGGCCACCGGGTTTGAAGCGGCCTTCGCCAAAGTTGAGCAAGGTGTTGGTGGTGCCGCGCCAGCCGCATTTGTGGTTCAACCCGGCCAGCACCACGTCGTTGCGCTCACCGGTCAGGGCGCCCTGCGCATCGACCATCTTCTTGGGCACGACGAACAGCGAGATGCCGCGTGTGCCGGCCACCAGCTTGCCGTCGGGGCCCGGAATCTTGGCCAGCACCAGGTGGATGATGTTCTCGGTCAGCTCATGCTCGCCCGAAGAGATCCACATCTTGTGACCGGTCAGCCGGTGGCGTGGGCCCAGCGGGTCGGCTTCGTAGCCGTCGCCATCGGGCAGCGCCTTGGTCGCCACGTCGGACAGGCTGGACCCGGCCTGCGGCTCGCTCAGGCACATCGTGCCCGAGAAGCGGCCGGAAAATTCATTGTGCGCAAACACCTGCTGCTGCAGCGGCGTGCCATGGGCCATCAGCAGATTGGCATTGCCCACCGACAGCAGCGCGCTGCCGATGCCCACCGATGCCTTGGCGAAGAAGGCATTGGCTGCGGCCTCGATGACATAGGGCAACTGCATGCCGCCGATGTCATGGTCTTGCGCCGCGCTGAGCATGCCCGAGGCGGCGTAGGCGTCCCAGGCGGCTTGCGTGGCGGCGGGCAACACCACCTTGTCGCCGTCCATGCGTGGCTCTTCGGTATCGACCAGCCGGTTGAACGGGGCGAACTTGTCGCGGGCGATCTTCTCGCAGGTGTCCAGCACCTGCTCAAAGGTCTCGGCGGAATGGTCGGCAAAACGTGGCCGCGCCGTCAGCTTGTCGACCTGCAGCCAGCGTTCGAGCAGAAAGTCCAGGGTCTGGCGCATGGTGTCTCAGTGGGTGCTCATCTTGAGTTCGGCTCGGTCCCGTCGTCCACCGGCCTGTCCGGGCGGCCACAGCCGATCAGGTCAGGCGCGACCACCCGCATGTCGGCATGCGGCGCATACGGCCAGCCCGGCAGGCCGGCAAAGCGATCATCCGGCGTGCGCAGCATGGCCGGCAAGCCGGTGGCCACCATCACAGCACCTCGAAGATGCCCGCCGCGCCCATGCCGCCGCCCACGCACATGGTCACGCAGACCCGCTTGGCACCGCGGCGCTTGCCTTCGATCAGGGCATGGCCGGTCAGGCGCTGGCCAGACACGCCGTAGGGGTGGCCGACCGCGATCGCACCGCCATTCACGTTCAGCCTGTCCATCGGGATGCCCAGGGTGTCGGCGCAGTACAGCACCTGCACGGCGAAGGCCTCGTTCAGTTCCCACAGGTCGATGTCGCTGACCTTCAGGCCCAGGCGCTTGAGCAGCTTGGGCACGGCAAAGACCGGGCCGATGCCCATTTCGTCGGGCTCGCAGCCGGCCACGGCAAAGCCCAGGAAGCGGCCCAGGGGCTTCAGGCCCTTCTTCTGGGCATAGGATTCG
The DNA here is from genome assembly GCA_031417735.1 of Betaproteobacteria bacterium. Taxonomy (GTDB): domain Bacteria; phylum Pseudomonadota; class Gammaproteobacteria; order Burkholderiales; family Burkholderiaceae_C; genus Pseudaquabacterium. Next base: position 4,419 of record JANOWE010000052.1, on the reverse strand, counting down.
CTGACGATCACGCAGGCGCCTGCACCGTCGGAAAACTGGCTGGCATTGCCGGCGGTGACCACACCGCCCGGCATGGCCGGACGGATGCCACGCACGGCGTCGACCGTGGTACCGGGGCGCAGGCCCTCGTCGGCGCTGATGGTGACTTCCTTGCTGCGCAGGCCCAGCTGCGCGTCGGCCACGCCGGCAGTCACCGTGATGGCCGCGATCTCGTCGTTGAACAAGCCCTTTTCCTGCGCTGCGCAGGCCTTTTGCTGGCTGGCGGCGCCGTATTCGTCCATGCGCTCCTTGGCCATGTTGTAGCGCTTGGCCACGTTCTCGGCCGTCTGCAGCATGTTCCAGTAGATCTCGGGCTTGTTCTTCAGCAGCCAGCTGTCCTGGCCCATGTGGCGGTTGGCCTCGTTCTGCACGCAGGAGATGCTCTCGACGCCACCGGCCACATAGACATCGGCTTCACCCGAGATGATGCGCTGCGCCGCCATGGCAATGGTCTGCAGGCCGCTGGAGCAGAAGCGGTTGATGGTCACGCCACTGGCGGTGATGGGCAGGCCGGCGCGCAGCGCGATCTGGCGCGCGATGTTGCCGCCGGTCGCGCCCTCGGGCGTGGCGCAGCCCATCAGCACGTCGTCGACCTCGGCCGGGTCGATGCCGGCGCGCTCGACCGCGTGCTTGACGGCATGGCCGCCCAGCGTGGCGCCATGGGTCATGTTGAAGGCGCCCTTCCAGCTTTTGGCCAGGGGCGTGCGGGCGGTGGAAACGATGACGGCGTTGCTCATGGGGTGCTCCGGGAGGTCAGAGATGAATTCGCGATGATGCACCCACCGGCCGGGGCCGGCGGGCGGCCGGGCCAGTCAGGTGAAGCTCTTGCCTTCGGCGGCCAAGCTGGCCAGCAGCGGCGCGGGCTGCCAGAAGGCGGCGTCGTCAAGCGGATTGGCGGCAAAGCGCTTCATCGCGGTGACCACGTTGTACAGGCCGAAGGTGTCGGCAAAGCACAGTGGCCCGCCCCGGTGCAGCGGGAAGCCATAGCCGGTGAGGTAGACCATGTCGATGTCGCTGGCCTTGTTGGCAATGCCCTCTTCCAGAATATGTGCGGCCTCGTTGACCAGGCTGAAGACCAGGCGCTGCACGATCTCGTCGTCGCCGATCTTGCGGGCTTCCATGCCCAACGACTTGCGGTGTTCGGCGACCATGTCCTCGACCAGCTTTGAGGCAACAGCGTCGCGCTTGCCGGCCTGGTAGTCGTACCAGCCCGCGCCGGTTTTCTGGCCGTAGCGGCCCAGCTCGCACAGCTTGTCGGCCGTGCGGCTGTATTTCATGTCGGCGCGTTCACTGGCGCGGCGCTTGCGGATCGCCCAGCCGATGTCGTTGCCGGCCAGGTCGCCCATGCGGAACGGGCCCATCGCGAAGCCGAAGCGCTCGACCGCCTTGTCGACCTGGGCCGGCGTGCAGCCTTCGTCCAGCAGAAAGCCGGCCTGGCGGCTGTACTGCTCGATCATGCGGTTGCCGATGAAGCCGTCGCACACGCCCGAGACCACCGCCGTCTTGCGGATCTTCTTGGCGATGGCCATCACCGTGGCCAGCACGTCCTTGGCGGTTTCCTTGCCGCGCACCACCTCCAGCAGGCGCATCACATTGGCCGGGCTGAAAAAGTGCATGCCGACCACGTCTTGCGGGCGTTTGGTGAAGGCGGCGATCTTGTCCACGTCCAGCGTTGACGTGTTGCTGGCCAGGATCGCGCCGGGCTTGGCCACCTCGTCCAGCTTCTTGAACACGGTCTCCTTCACACCCAGTTCTTCAAACACCGCCTCGATGATGAGGTCGGCGTCTTTCAGGTCGTCGTAGTTCAGCGTGGTGCTCAGCAGCGACATGCGCTGCTCGAACTTGTCGGCCTTGAGCTTGCCGCGCTTGACCTGTGATTCGTAGTTCTTGCGGATCGTGGCCACACCTCGGTCCAGCGCGTCCTGCTTCATTTCCAGCATCGTCACCGGCAGGCCGGCGTTGAGGAAATTCATGGCGATGCCGCCGCCCATGGTGCCCGCGCCGATGACGCCGACCTGGGCCACCGCGCGCAGCGGCGTGCCTTCGGGCACATCGGGAATCTTGGACGCGGCACGCTCACCGAAGAAGGCATGGCGCAGCGCCTTGCACTCGGGCGTGATCATCAGGCCACGGAAGATGCGCAGTTCTTCGGCCAGGCCGTCGTCGATGTTCTTGAACTTCAGCGACGCGGCCACGGCCTCGACGCAGGCCGGCGGCGCCGGGAAGTTCTTGGCCATGCCCTTGACCATGTTGCGCGAGAACTGCAGGTAGGCGTCCGGGTTCGGGTGGCTGACCTTGAGCTTGCGCACCAGCGGCAGCGGCCGGGTCGCGGACACTTCAGCCGCGAAAGCCAGCGCGCCGGCCATCAGATCGCCTTCGACCATCTTGTCGATCAGCTTCTGGCCGGGCTGGCTGGCGAGCAGTTCGCTCTTCACCGGCTCGCCGGAGACGATCATGTTCAGCGCGGTTTCCACACCCAGCACCCGCGGCAGGCGCTGGGTGCCGCCGGCGCCGGGGATCAGGCCGATCTTGACCTCGGGCAGCGCCACGGCGCAGCCGGCTGAGGCGACACGGTAATGGCAGCCCAGGGCCAGTTCCAGCCCACCGCCCATGCACACCGAGTGCAGCGCGGCGACGATGGGCTTGCTGCTGGCTTCGGCCAGCTTGATCAGCGTGAGCAGGTTGGGCTCGGCCAGCGATTTGGGCGAGTCAAATTCGCGAATGTCGGCACCGCCCGAAAATGCGCGGCCGGCACCGGTGAGCACGATGGCCTTCACGGCCGCGTCGGCCTGCGCCTTGTCCAAACCCTCGGCAATGCCGCGCCGGGTCTCGAAGCCCAGGCCGTTGACCGGCGGGTTGTTCATGGTGATGACGGCGATGCCGTCCTTGACTTCGTAGCTGGCGCCCATCACAACCCCTTGAAAACGATAAAAAGCACGATCGTGCGATTTTAGAAGTACGACCCGCCAGGGCCTGTCCCTGCAGTGACAAGGCGGCAGTCATGGCCACGACAAAGGCTGGTGCGAAGCAGCGCCACCAACAAGCCGCAGAGGCCTGCGAAGGCGCTCTGCCCCAGCGTGCTAGACCTCCAGCCACTCCTTGCGCACGTCGCTGTTCGCCCGAAGCTCCGTCGGCGTGCCTTCGAACACGATCTGGCCATGGCCCATGACCAGGCAGCGCTGCGAGACCTGCAGCGCGATGGTCAGCTTCTGCTCGACCAGCAGCACCGCCAGGCCACGCTCTTTGAGCGCCTTCAGGTAGCTGCCGACCAGTTCGACGATCTTCGGCGCCAGGCCTTCGGTGGGTTCGTCGATCATGATCAGGTCGGGGTCGCCCATCAGCGTGCGGCACAGCGTCAGCATCTGCTGTTCACCGCCCGACAGCACGCCGGCATGGTTGTGCTGGCGCTCCTTCAGGCGCGGGAACATCTTGTACATGTCGTCAAAGCTCCAGCGCGGCGTCTTCTTGCCGCGCCGCTTCTCGCCCAGCATCAGGTTCTGGTGCACGGTGAGTTCGGGAAAGATATCGCGGTTCTCGGGCACATAACCCAGGCCCAGATGGGCGATCTGAAACGGCTTAAGGCCGCGCAGCGCCTGGCCCTGCCAGGACACCTGGCCGGTGATGTCGACCAGCCCCATGATGGCCTTGACGGTGGTTGAGCGGCCAGAGCCGTTGCGCCCGAGCAGGCTGACGATCTCACCCGGCTGCACCGAGAAATTGACGCCGTGCAGCACATGGCTCTTGCCGTAGAAGGCATGCAGGTTTTGCAGTTGCAGCATCGCTCAATGCCCTTCGGTTGCGGCGGTGGGCGAGGCCACGTCGTCGGCCAGGTCGCCGAGGTAGGCCTCTTTGACCCGCGCGTCGGCCCGAACCTTGTCCGGCGTGTCGAAGGCGATCACCTCGCCATAGACCAGCACCGCGATCTTGTCGGCCAAGCCGAACACCACGCCCATGTCGTGCTCCACCGTCAACAGCGTCTTGCCGACCGTGACCTCGCGGATCAGGCCGACAAAACGGTCGGTCTCGCTGTGGCTCATGCCGGCGGTGGGCTCGTCGAGCAGGATCACGTCGGCACCACCGGCGATGGTGATGCCGATCTCAAGTGCGCGCTGTTCGGCATAGGTCAGGTTCATGGCCAGCACGTCGCGGCGGCGGTCGAGCTTGATCATCGCCACCACCTCGTCGGCTCGGTCGTTGGCGTCCTTCATGCCGGCCAGGAACTTCCAGAATGAGTAGCGGTAGCCCAGGCTCCAGAGCACGGCACAACGGATGTTCTCGAACACCGACAAACGGGTGAACAGATTGCTGACCTGAAAGCTGCGGGCCAGGCCCTTGCGGTTGATCTCGAAGGGCTTCAGGCCATCGATGCGTTTGCCGGCC
>JANOWE010000051.1:0-1504 GCA_031417735.1 Betaproteobacteria bacterium | reverse complement strand
GCGACATCTGGGTGGTGCAGCGCAACCCCTACCTCGAAGACGACCTGCTGGACAACCCGCGGCGCCGGCAATTGCTGATCGCCGCGCTGGATCACCGCCTGGCCGAGGTGGCGCAGCGCCGCACACCCGAGATCGACCCCGTCCGCGATGCCCATGTGGGCGAGCTGCTGGCCCTGGCCCGTACCGCCGTGGAGCGCTTTGCCGGCCATTTCGTCACCGTCGCCAGCCTGCGCCAGCGCACGCGCCGGGTGCTGGGCAAGGTCACCGCCAAGGACAACATCAAGGTGGACGGCCTGTCGCGGGTGTCGCATGTGACCGACGCCACCGACTGGCGGGTGGAACTCCCGTTCGTGGTGCTGACGCCAGACACCGAGGCCGAGATGGCCGCGCTGGTGGCCGGCTGCGTGGAGCTGGGGCTGACCATCATCCCGCGTGGCGGTGGCACCGGCTACACCGGCGGCGCAGTGCCACTCACCTGGCGCAGCGCGGTGATCAACACCGAAAAACTGGAGCAGATGACCGAGGTGGAACTGGTTGATCTGCCCGGCGTGGCGCATCCGGTGGCCACCGTGTGGACCGGCGCCGGCGTCGTCACCCAGCGGGTGGCCGACGCGGCCGAGCGCGCCGGCCATGTCTTCGCGGTCGACCCCACCTCGGCCGAGGCCAGTTGCGTGGGCGGCAACATCGCGATGAACGCCGGCGGCAAGAAGGCCGTGCTGTGGGGCACCGCGCTGGACAACCTGGCCAGCTGGCGCATGGTAACGCCCCAGGCCAAGTGGCTGGAGGTGACGCGCCTGGACCACAACCTGGGCAAGATCCACGACGCGCCGGTGGCCAGCTTCGAGCTGCGCTGGTTCGACGCCTCGGGCAAGGTGCTGGAGAAGACCGAGCGGCTGGACATCCCCGGCAGCGTCTTCCGCAAGGAGGGCCTGGGCAAGGACGTCACCGACAAGTTCCTGGCCGGCCTGCCGGGTATCCAGAAAGAGGGCTGCGACGGCCTGATCACCAGCGCGCGCTGGATCGTGCACAAGATGCCGGCCCATGTGCGCACCGTGTGCCTCGAATTTTTCGGCAACCCACGCGACGCCGTGCCGTCGATCGTCGAGATCAAGGACTTTCTGTTCGCCGAAGCGAATAAGGGCGGCGCCACAGGGCAGGGACAGGGCCCCTCCCCCGTCCGGCTGGCCGGGCTGGAGCATCTGGACGACCGCTACCTCAAGGCGGTGGGCTATGCCACCAAGAGCAAGCGCGGCGCGCTGGCGGGCGGCAAGAGTGGCGGCCTGCCCAAGATGGTGCTGTTCGGCGACATCGTCGGTGACGACGAGCAGGCCGTGGCGCGCGCCACCAGCGAAGTGGTGCGCATTGCCAACAGCCGAGGTGGTGAAGGCTTTGTGGCCGTCAGTGCCGACGCGCGCAAGAAGTTCTGGCTCGACCGCAAGCGCACGGCGGCCATTGCCCGCCACACCAACGCCTTCAAGATCAACGAAGACGTGGTCATCCCGCT
>JANOWE010000050.1:0-4481 GCA_031417735.1 Betaproteobacteria bacterium | reverse complement strand
GCCTGGGCCAGCGCGTCGGCCAGCGCGGCGATGCGGTGCGGCGCCTCGAACAACACCTGGCAGCCGGAGTTGGCCGCCACCGCCTCCACGGCGCTGCGCCGGTCACCGCCCTTGGCCGGCAGGAAGCCGACAAAGCTGAATCCATTGGCCAGCGCGTCACCGGCCACGCTCACCGCCGTGACCACGCTGCTGGGCCCGGGCAGCGGCAGCACGCGGTGGCCGGCGGCGGCCACCGCGGCCACCAGCACGGCGCCGGGGTCGGACACACCGGGCGTGCCCGCGTCGCTGGCATAGGCCACGCGCTGGCCGGCGGCCAGCCGCAGCAGCACGGCCTGTGCGGCGGACTGCTCGTTGTGCTGGTGCAGCGGCAGCAAGGGCTTGTCCAGCCCCAGGTGGCGCAGCAGCGCGCCGGTCACACGGGTGTCCTCGCAGGCCACCGCGTCGACCAGGCCCAGCAGGTGCACGGCACGCAGGCTCAGATCAGCCAGGTTGCCGATGGGCGTGGCCAGCACATACAGTGTGGCGATGGGGTAATGCTGGCCGCCCGCCGCTTGGGCAGCGGCCTGGCGCAGCAGCGAGGCGTCGATGGTCGTCAAGACGATGGGCAGTAAGGCAGACGCGGGGCCGGGCAGCAAGGCCGTCGGCGACCAGGCCGAACAGCGTGCGCTGGACCACCTGGTGCAGCAGGGCCTGCGGCTGGAAAGCCGCAATTATCGGCTGGCCGGTGGCCCCCGCCAGCGCGGCGCCGAGATCGACCTGATCATGCGCACGCCCGACGGCACGCTGGTGTTTGTCGAGGTGCGCAGCCGCCACAGCATCAGCCACGGTGGCGCGGCGGCCAGCGTGTCTTACGGCAAGCAGCAGCGCATCGTGCGCGCCGCCCAGCACTACCTGCAGCGCCTGGCCACGCCACCGCCCTGCCGCTTTGATGTGGTGGCCATTGACGGCGGGCGGTTGCAGTGGCTGCCCGGCGCGTTCAGCGCCTGAGCCGGGACAACACGCCACCGGATCCGAGGCTTCGGTCCTGGGCCTCAGGCCGCAGAACGTGACGCGGTGGCCAGCCTCAGCCGACGACGCTCATCTCATGCAGCCTGAAATTCAGCACCATGCCTTCGGTGGCCGCCCGGTGCGCGGCCATGTGCGGTGCGCCCATGTGGGTCTGCCACAGCGCACGCGAGGTCCAGTTCTCGTAGAACATGAAGTGCGCCGGGTCGCTGTTGTCCTGGTGCAGGTCGTATTGCAAACAGCCCTGTTCGGCGCGCGTGGGGGCCATCAGCTTTTCCAGCGCGGCCTTGAGCAGGTCGACGTGGTCGGGGTGGGCCTGGATGTGGGCGACGATGGTCAGTTGGCTCATGGTCTTCTCTGGTTTTGGCGGGTGCCCGCACTGTAGTGATTTGTCTTGACTGGACAAACCGGCAAGTACCGAACCGGCGCGACCAGGCTGATCGACCGCCGTCGCTGATGTAGCCGAAGGGACGGACCTCGTCCCAGCTGCGATATGGGGGTTCGTCAACGGAAACGTAGAACTCACCGTTCCAGGGTTCCTTCTCGCCCCGGCCGACCGCAGCAGTGGCCACATGGGCCTGGGTCTGGCCAGGATCGTTCAGCCAGGCGCGGCTCAGCAGCTGCTGACCGCCATGCTGGATGACCTGGAAGATGACCACCTTTGTGGCGGCGGCACGCGCGTTCAGCGAGCCCACGATGCGCGCGGTTGACGGGTCAAGCGCGGACGCAAGGATGACGATCTGGTGCGACTGGTTCAGCGCCTCCTCGTCCAGCACCGTGCCAAACCGCCGCTGGAAGGCTACCGCCAGCTTGTCGCCATGGGAGAAGCGGCTGTAGATCTGCACAATGTCTTCGGGCTTCAGCTCGGCGACCCACGAGGCGCAGTCCAGCGCCTGGGCCACGATCTCGCGCGGCGTGCAGTCGCGCTTGAGCGCATTCAGCATCAGGGGCGCCATCGGGCGCCATCGGGCGCAATGGCCAGCAGGTCAAAGCGTCCGCCATGCGTGGTGATCTCCTGGCGGCCGATCAGCAGCCATTGGCTGGACAAGTTGCGCGGCTCGCGCACGATCATGTCTTCCAGCTGCTGCCCGCTGACGAGCTTGCTGCCGGCCAGCAGGCTGGGCTGGGCGCCGACTTGCCAGATGGCATGTTGGATGGGCATGGGCTAAGGCCTTGGCAGCGGTGGGCGTGCTGGCAGGCGCGCTGAACACCAAAGTGAAAACAAACTGACTTCTAAGCCATTGATTTTCAACATGTTTTAGCTTCTTCCGCCCTTGTTATCTTCCAGCGGAGAAAACAACGAGATCGGGTTGTCTGCTGCGCTGGGCTTGGTGTAGGCCATGTTGCGCTTGGCCCGCCCGGGCAGCGGCACCAGCAGCCCCTGTTCACGCCAGCCGATCAGCATCTTCGACGCCTTGAGCGTATCCACGCCGGCCATGCGCACCAGGTCAGCGTTTGCGATGGTGCCTTCTCGGTCGACCCAGTCGCTGACCTGATCCCAGGCGCTGGGCCGTTTGGCATTGAACAGCGTCACCGTCACTCTCTCCACCGCGGCGCCGGTGTTCTGACGGTACTGGGGCGGGTAGAGCTCGGCCAGTGCCATTTCGGCAAACATCATTGGCACGCCTTCGCCCGCATCGATGTTGGGTGGGTCGGGAAACTGACGCAGATTGACCGCGATCAGCGGGTTGCGGGCCTTGGAGCCGCCGCGCGCGATGGTGGCCGGCGTGATCGTGCCGGGCAACAGGCCCGGACTTTCCACCTCGATGCGGTCGTCGAAAATGCGCACGAAGATGTCGCGGTTGAGCCGGTAATCGCGGTGGATCACGGCGTTGACGATGGCCTCCTTCACCACCCGTGCCGGGTAGACGTGCACGGTGCGAAAACCGCTGTTGCTGAGCGTGAGCCCTTTCGCCAGTTCATCCAGCACCAGCCGCACCGCAGCGTCGATCTGCACAACGAGCGGGCCGCGCACGGTCTTGGCCGGTTTGCGCAGGTTGGGCGTGGCGCCGGCCACCGCATGCTTGCCGTCGTAGACCATCACCCGCAGATCGGCCCGGCTGTCAAAGGCGGCCAGCAGGCTGCCCGGCTCGTCTGCGAACAGCAGCACGGCGGCGCGGCGCGGCTGAACAGCGCCGGCCAGCTCGTCGGCCAGACCGATGCGAAGCAACTGCTCGGAGAAGCTGCCGGTCAGCGGGCCGCGGTGGGCGGCGAAGGCTTGCCAGGCCCCGGTCTGCAGCCGGGCCAGTGGCACTGCCACCGGCTCGCTGCTGGCGCTGCGCTCACCACGCTGGTAGGACAGTGCCGTGACCTCGCCGGCGCTCATCATGCGGTTGCCGGCGTCCAGTCGGGTGTAGGTGCCGCCGTTGACGATGGAATGCATCTTCCCCGCCTTCGCACGTATTGAAGCAGACGTTGGTGTCTGGGATCGTTGGTAAGCCCGGGATCCGCCTGCACGATTACATCCAGGCATTGCCCCAGGTCGGGCGCACCCCAGGGCTGATCCGTGACGATCGCCGCCAAGAGTCTCAAGGCATCGATCGGGAAGCGGCTACATAGGCCTGACTCGTGCAGCCAATGGATGACGGAGTACGGATGCTCGATGGGTCGCAACCAGTCCAAGACTGCGGTCAGGGCAGCCGGGAACTCAGAGCCGGCCGCGATCGAAAGCCGCGCGAGAGATTCGGAGATGCCAGGCGTGGCGAGATCACGCGACTTGGGCCAAACATCGCGCCAGAACGGCTGGATGCGGTTTTTCCAGTATTCCTCTCGCTGATCAGCGGCCCCTTCGAGCGCCTGCGACAGCGCCTGCGCTGATTCCTGCAAGCCATCCTGCGGCAGCGCCGCGATCGCAGCGCGCCACTCCTCCGCCGTGTAGCCGACCGCGGGCCCCAACGCTGCATATGTCAGGAAGGCGGCGAACTGCTGGCCATGTTCACCCAGCTCGCCATAGTGGTGCGCGGTGTCGAGGAGCTGGAGTTTGAACGCAAGCAGCAGCGGCTGGTACAGGCGAGGCGACCAGAGGAATCCCTCCCATGTGCACTTAGCTTCCATCGGATCGGCCGCCCAATCGAATCGTGGCAGCAGGTACTGCTCGGTCCATTGGCGGTCAACACGGAATAGCGCGATCAATCGGGAGGCCAGCAGAACCCGGCCGTGCCGGAACCGCTGAACTCGCACATCACAGAGCTGGGTGAACAAGGGGCCGATGTCAGCGGGGAGCCCGTCGCCATCATTTGGCTCGCGCTTCATCCAGAGGTTGATCAGTGCCTGTGTGACGTGGCCGATGGGGTGGTTGATGGCTTCGGTGACGGGCTGCTGGATCGCTTCGCCATCGCCCCCTCTGATCCCGGAGTCCTCGTCCAGCGTCAGTCCCAGAACACGCTGGCACATGCGCAGCAGGATGGCCTCGTGTCGATCGATCGACTTGGACGCACCCTGCAGCCACCATGTCACGCCATGCGCGAGTTCCTGCA
>JANOWE010000049.1:0-15530 GCA_031417735.1 Betaproteobacteria bacterium | reverse complement strand
TGAAGTTGGCGGCAGCAAACGCCGGGTCGGCCGAGGTGTAGCCCAGGTCGGTTTTCATCACCACCTGCGGGTAGAAGGAGTTCAGGCCGAACTTGCTGCTGCTGATGGCCGGTGCGGCGATCAAATAGCCGTCGTACAACTCGGGCTGGGCCTGCGCCACTTTCCAGCCCTGGCGCCCGCCGGTGGAATGGCCGTCGAAGTAGCGCTGGCTCGCTGGCCGGCCGTAGTACAGCGCCACCAGCGCCTGCGTCTTCACGGCCTGCTCGTAGAGGCTGCGGTGCGAGAAGTCCTTGAGCAGGCTCAGGTTCAGCCGGCCGTCGGGCAGAAAGCTGAAGGCGCCGTTCTGCGACCAGCGCTGGCCGGCGTCGGTGGTGCCCGACGCATAGCCCATGCCGGCGATCACCGGCGCCGGAAATTTGCTGCCCACGGCCGTGGCCAGCGTGGCGCCGTCGTGCGCCGCCAGCAGGTGGCCGCCGCCCACATAGCCGCCACCGCCATAGTTGCGGATGCGCTGGTTCCAGCGTTCATGGCTGGGCAGCCAGACCTCGATGCCGATGCCTTCCGAGGTCGAGCGCGCAGCGGCCGGCCCCGGGTTGCCCGGCCCGACCTTGAGCTTGACCAGGCACAGGTCGGCGGCCAGGGTCACGGCCGAGGCCGAATCGGAGACAAAGACCTTGTCGCCCTGCTTGAAGCGCTGCACCGCCACCACGCTGGTCAGCGCGTCGGGCTGGAAGGCCGACTTCAGGCCGTCGTCGCAGGCCAGCGCCGGCCCGGGCTTGGCGGCAGCGGCCATCGGTGCCATGCCGGTCGCGCAGCCTGACAGCAGGGCGACGCTGGCCAGGCTCAAGGCGAGTGCAGCGCATGCCGGGCTGCGCACGGGGTTCATGGGGTGTGTGCTCATGCGCATCTCCTGGTTCAAAGTTCGGTGAACAGCCGTGCAAGAGTCTGCCTGAATGCTGCCTGATCGCAACCGCCGAACGCAGTCTGGCGCAGCGCACCGATCAGCTTTTCTGGCCAAAGTCCAGCAGCAGCTTGGAGCTGCTGCGTGGCTGGCGTTCGGCGATGTCGAAGGCCCCGCCCACACCTCGACAGTCGACCGGGCCGGCGCGGTAGATCAGGGCGGTGTCGCTGTCGAACACGCCGGTGCGGTGGCTGGCGTTGGCGGCCACCGCGAAGGGCTCGATGATGGCCGCGCTGGGCAGCGCCAGCCAGGCGGGCACCACGTAGGCGCTGTTCTCGGGCACGCAGGCGTATTGGCTGAAACCGCCGTCACGGTGCACGCCGATGACCCGCAGCCGGCGGCACATGTTCTGTCAGCCGAGGCGGCCGAGGCGGCCGTGGTCGCGATGGTCTTGGGCGGCGTCGTCGGCTGCTTCAGCTACGGCGACTTGACCCTGGCCAAGACCCTGGCCTGCCTTCGCGAAAGCGCCGCTGGCTCGGCGGGCATCGTGTTGCTGCTGGGTTTTGCCAATGTCTTCGGCTGGATCCTGACGTCCGAGGGCATCCCGCAGAAGATCGCCGACGCCATTTTCTCGTTCGCCACCAACAAGATCGCGGTGATCCTGCTGATCAACCTGTTCCTGCTGCTGCTGGGCATGTTCATGGAGTCCAGCGCCGCCCTGCTGATCCTGTTCGGCCCGCTGGCGGCCTTGGCCGCCAAGGTCGGCATGGACCCGATCCAGTTCGCCGTGATGATGGTCGTCAACCTGGTGATCGGCCTGACCACGCCACCGGTGGTTGTGTACCTGTCCGTGGCCCAGAACATTGCGGGCGTGTCGCTGACCCAGATCAGCCGAGCCGGTCTGCCGCTGTTGTTGAGCAAGCTCGTCGTGCTGTTCTCCATCGCCTGCATCCCGGCGCTCTCGCTGTGGTTGCCTGGCCTGATGGGACTCAAGTAGCGGGCCGCTTGTCTGACCGTGCTCTGGGCTGTTGCCGCCATCGAGCACTGGACAAGCCAAGCCGCGCGGCCAACGGTGGGCGGACTTCAACCGTGGCGGAGGCGGTGAGATTCGAACTCACGGACGGCTTGCACCGTCGTCAGTTTTCAAGACTGATCCATTAAACCGCTCTGGCACGCCTCCGGGGCTTGCTGGGCCGGCGCTGGTGGTCAGCGCCGGGCCGCAGTGTATCTGCTGGCCACCATGGCACGGCGGTGTCGCGGGCCGGTGGCCTACAGGCGGCCGCAGTCTGCCACCAGCAGCAGCTGGTTCAGGTCGTGGTAGCGCTGCGGGTTCAGGCCGGTCAGGTCGGTCACGCGCTGCAAGCGGGCGTACAAGGTGTTGGGATGCAGTTCCAGCACGCGGGCGGCGCGCTGCAGGTTGATGTCGGCGTCGGCCAGTGCACGCAGCGTGGCCAGCAGTTTGCCGTGCGCCTTGGCATCGGCGTCGCGCAGCGGGCCCAGCCAGTCTGGCAGCGCAGCCTGGACATGGTCGGCACCACGGTGGATCAGCAATCGGCGGATCGGCAACTGAGAAAACGCGACCAGGCGTTCGCCGACATGGGCCAGATCCAGCGCCACCAGGGCTTGCTGTTGACCGCGCGGGATGAAGGCGGTGGACGGCTGGTCGGTCGACAGGCCCACCAGCACCGCCGGGCCCAGCCTCAGCAGGGCCGGGCGCAGACGTTCGCACAGCGCCGCCTGCGGCGCGGTCCAGCCCGAGACCCGGCGCAGATCGGAGATCACCGCCGTGACCAGGTTCTGGCGCATGCCCACCAGCAGCCGCACCGACAGCGGCGCCAGCGCGGCCGTCAGGGCGTCGACGATGCGCTGGGCGCGGGCCGGGCTGTCCATCTCCAGCGGGTCGGTGGCTTGAACCAGGGCGACGCAGAAGCTCAGGCGTTGTTCGAGGTAGCCGCCGCGCTTGAGCAGGCCTGCAGCGCGGGTGTCGGCTTCGTCCACGCCGCCCAGCAGCAGGCCCAGCAGTTCGGTCCGCCGGTTGCCCTCGGCCTCGGCCAGCAGCCGGGTTTGCTGCACATAGGCTGCCGCCGCGGCCACGCTGGCGTCGGCGGCATAGGCCTGGCCCAGCGCGGCCAGGGCCTGCAGCGACTGACGCTTGGCAGGGCCGGCCAGCGCCTGACCGGCCCAGGCCAGCCACCAGGGCGTGATGCACTGGTAGGCCTGCAGCAAGGCCTCGATCGGAAAGCGCTGCGCAGCGCCGTGCCGGGCATGCTGTTGCACGAACGCCAGGTCAGCTTGTTGGCTGCCGTCCAGCAGACCGCACAGCAGCGCTACATGCTGCCCGGCATGGCGGGTCAGGTCGGGCAAGAGCTGCGGGTTGGCGGATGCGCGGTAGTCCGGCACCCCGGCGACGATGTGTTCGGCCAGATCCTGGGCCAGCGCAGTCGACTGGCTTGCCATCGCCGAAGCGGCCGTATGGGCCAGCCCGCTGGCCCGGCAGCGCGACAGCGCCACCACCAGCGCGGTCTGCACTGCCGGGCTTGTTTTGCCAGACATGGCCATGACCGTTGTGAACCTTCGACAATGATGGCCTTGAATTCTGATCGATCTTGCCGTTGAAACTGGCAACTGCTGTGAATACGCTTGGGCACGGGCACTGTTCGGTGTCCGTTCAAGCGTTGAAGGAGATCACAGCATGGCCAAATTTCTGTTCGTCTACCACGGCGGCAAGCACGCCACCGAACCGGCCGACGCCAAGGCCCAGATGGACGCCTGGGGTGCCTGGTTCGGCGCCATGGGCGCGGCGGTGGTCGACGGTGGCAACCCGGTCGGCCCGTCCAGCACGGTCAAGGAAGATGGCTCGCTGACCGACGGTGGCGGCGCCAACCCGGCCAGCGGCTACAGCCTGATCGAAGCCGCCAGCATGGCCGACGCGCACAAGCACGCGGCGGCTTGTCCGATCCTCAAGCATGGCGGCACGATCGAGATCGCGCAGGCGATGGACATGTGAGAGCCGCCCGCCCCGGCTCGCGTGGCCTGTTCAGGCAGCGTTTTCGGGGCGGATCTTGGCCACCGGCCACAGCCAAAGCTGGCTGGCGGCCACCAGACCGACCCGCGCCGGCCCGGCCAGGTCGGTCATCCAGCCCGGGGCTTGATCAGCACCAACGCGGCGGCAATCAGCATCAGCCGTTGCCACCAGCGCGCGGGGCCGAAGCAGAAGTGTTCGTCCAGACCACCGGCCAGGCAGGTCACGCCCAGCGTGGCGGTGGCGCTGGCGGTGGCGCTGGCGGTGGCCAGGGCCACGACCAGGCCCACCGTGCCGGCAAGCGCCGGCCGGTAGCCGGTGCGCGTCATCAGCGGGATGGTGAAGGCGCCGGTGGTCATCACATTGGCCACCGCGCTGCCTGAGACCGTGCCGAACAGGCCGCTGGTGATGACCGCGACCTTGGCGAGCCCGCCGCTGGTGTGGCCGGCCAGGGCCAGCGCAAAGTCCATGAACAGCTGGCCCGCGCCGCTGCGCTCCACGAACGCGCCGAACCAGATGAACAGCATCACCCAGGTGGCCGACACCTACAGCGGGATGCCGAAGATGCCCTCGGTGGTCAGCTACAGCGGGTCCATCATCATGGCCGGTGGCTGCTTGCCCAGCGTCAGCCCGTAGACCAGGAACACCATCGCGGTGATCGGCAGCGCCCGATTGGTGGCGCAGCGTGTGGCGTCCAGGATCAGCACGATCAGCGTGCCGCCGAACACATCGTCGGCGATGCGCGGGTCGTCGACGTTGACCATCCGGTTCTGGATGTCGCCGAGGTAGCACCAGCCACCCTGCGGCCCGGTCATCAGCTTGATCTGCCGGGCTTGGGTGGCGGCGGCAGTGAGCAGACCCGGCGCGGCCAGGCTAA
The DNA here is from genome assembly GCA_031417735.1 of Betaproteobacteria bacterium. GTDB lineage: Bacteria > Pseudomonadota > Gammaproteobacteria > Burkholderiales > Burkholderiaceae_C > Pseudaquabacterium. Next base: position 10,730 of record JANOWE010000049.1, on the reverse strand, counting down.
GTCGGTGGGCGGGCGGTACGGGCACGGCGAGCGCTGGTCATGGCGCTACTTTCATGAGCTTGCACAAGTGTTCAAGCTTGGGGCTGCCGCCGCCCGCGCGAATCGGCCATTGCGCGAAGTCCGACCAGACCGCCTACATCGCCGGCTCGGCCAGCCCGCGGGCCCGGCAGGCGGCGGTGACGGTGTTGCGCAGCAGGCAGGCGATGGTCATCGGACCCACGCCGCCGGGCACCGGGGTGATGGCACCGGCCACGGCCACGGCCTCGTCGAAGGCCACGTCGCCGACCAGCCGGGTCTTGCCGGGCTCGGCGCCGGGGCTGGTCACCGGCACGCGGTTGATGCCCACGTCGATGACCAGCGCGCCGGGCTTGATCCAGCCACCACGTACAAAGTTTGGCCGACCCACCGCGGCCACCAGCACGTCGGCGCTGCGCGCCAGCGCCGGCAGGTCGTGGCTGCGCGAATGGGCGATGGTGACCGTGCAGTTGGCGGCCAGCAGCAGTTGCGCCACTGGTTTGCCGACGATGTTACTGCGGCCCACAACCACGGCATGCGCGCCGTCCAATGCGGGCCGCACGCTGCGCAGCAGCAGCATGCAAGCCAGCGGCGTGCAGGGCACCAGCGCAGGCGCACCGGTGGCCAGGCGGCCTACATTGACGGGGTGAAAGCCGTCCACGTCCTTGGCCGGATCAATCGCTTCGAGCACCGGCGTGGCGTCGATCTGCGGCGGCAGAGGCAACTGGACCAGGATGCCATGCACGGCCGGGTCGGCATTGAGCCTGGCCACCAGCGCCAGCAGCGTGGCCTGGTCGGTGCTGGCAGGCAGGCGGTGCTCCAACGAGCACATGCCGGCCTCGGCGGTTTGCGCGGCCTTGTTGCGCACATACACCGCGCTGGCCGGGTCCTCACCTACCAGCACCACGGCCAGGCCCGGCACCAGGCCATGGTCGTGCGCCAGGCCGGCCACCGCCAGCCCGATGCGGCCGCGAAGTTGGGCGGCCAGGGCCTTGCCGTCGATCAGGGTGGCGCTCATGGTGTCTTGGCTGCGGGCTGGCCGGCATGGGTTGCGGTGGGGCTGCAATTATCGCCAGCCGATCGCCAGCCGATCGCCAGCCGATCGCCTGGGCCTGCGCCGGCTCAGGCCGTGCAGCGGCCTCAGCCCGGCGCCAGTGCCTGTTCGCAGCGCACCTGCACCACCTCCCGCCGGCCGCCGTCCACACGCACGGCGGTGAGCGCACCACCCCAGACGCAGCCGGTGTCCAGCGCCAGCAGGTCGGGCCGGTTGATCAGGCCCAGCGTGGACCAGTGGCCGAAGGCGATGGGCGTGCCGGCGCTGCGCCGGCCCGGTAGCTCGAACCAGGGCAGCAGCCCGGGGGGGGCCTGTTCGCTGCCTTCCTTGTGCTTGAAGTCCATCGTGCCGTCGGCGCTGCATAGACGCAGCCGGGTCAGCGCATTGATGGCCAGCCGCCAGCGCTCGCTGCCCTGCAGGCTGTCGTCCCAGCGCGCCGGAGTGTTGCCGTACATCACCTGCAGGAACACGGTCAGGTCCGGTCCGGTGAGCAGGGTGTGCAGTTCACCGGCCAGGGCCAGCGTGGTGGCGGTGTCCCATTGCGGCAGCAGGCCGGCATGCACCAGCAGCCAGCCATGGGCCTGTGCCGCCATGGGGCGGTGACGCAGCCAGTCGATCAAGGCCTCGCGCTGCGGGTGGGCCAGGATGTCGGTCAGCGTGTCGCTGCGGTGCTGCGGCCGCACGCCGGCGGCCACCGCCAGCAAATGCAGGTCATGGTTGCCCAGCAGGCATGTCGCCGCGTTGCCCAGGCCCTGCAGGCGCTGCAGCGTGGCCAGGGACTGCGGGCCGCGGTTGACGATGTCGCCCAGCACATGCAGCGTGTCGCGCGAGGGGGAAAAGCCGATCTGTGCCAGCAGGCGGTCGAACGCGTCGCAGCAGCCCTGCAGGTCGCCAATGAGGTAGTGCATCGGATCATTCTGCTACGCTCAGACCCCCTCATTGATGGGTGCCTCGCGTGGCGCTCTTTGGACGCCTGGCCATGGACATTGCGCTGCTGGCCTTTCTGATCCTGCTCAATGGCGTGTTTGCAATGTCCGAAATGGCCTTGAGCGCGGTGCGCAAGGCCAGGCTCGCGGTGCTGGCCGAAAGCGGCGAGGCCGGCGCCCAGGTGGCGATGGACCTGCATGAGCACCCGACCAAGTTTCTGTCCACGGTGCAGATCGGCATCACCTCCATCGGTGTGCTCAACGGCATCGTCGGCGACGCGGCGTTCTCCAAACCACTGGCGGACTGGCTGGGCCAGGTGCTGCCGGTGTTGAGCCCGCCTGCGGCCGAGGTCACGGCCACGGCGCTGGTGGTGGTCAGCATCACCTTGCTGACCATCATTTTTGGCGAGCTGGTGCCCAAGCGCCTGGCGCTGATGTACCCCGAGCGCGTGGCGCTGATGGTGGCCCGGCCCATGGTCTGGCTGTCGAGCATGACCCGGCCCTTCGTCTGGCTGCTGTCGGCTTGCACCGAGGGTGTGCTGCAACTGATGGGCATCCGCAATGCACCGTCGCGGGCGGTGACCGAAGAAGAAATCGCTGCCAGCCTGGAAGAGGGCGTGGACGCCGGCGTGATCGAGGCTCAGGAGCACCAGATGGTGCGCAATGTGTTTCGTCTCGACGAGCGCCAGGTCGGCTCGATGATGATTCCGCGCGCAGAGATCACCTGGCTCGAACTGGGGGCGCCGCTGGCCGAATTGCTGGCCGTGATCCAGGAAGCCGGCCACTCGCGCTACCCGGTGTGCCGGGGCGGGCTGGACGAAGTGGTGGGCCTGATCGAGGCGCAAAGCCTGCTGCAACCGCTGGCCCGAGGCGAACTGCCCGACCTGCCGGCGCTGATGCAGCAACCGGTGTTTGTGCCTGAGACGCTGTCGGGCATGGAATTGCTGGAGCACTTCAGGGCCAACGCAACCGAGCTGGTTTTCGTGGTCGACGAGTACGGCTCGGTGCAGGGCGTGATCACCGTGCGCGATCTGCTCGAGGCCATCACCGGCGAGTTCAGCTCGGTCGGCGACGGCGAGGCCTGGGCTGTGCAGCGTCCCGATGGCAGTTGGCTGATGGACGGGCTGATCCCGATCACCGAATTGAAGGACCGGCTGGACCTGCGCGATACGCCAGAAGAGAACCGGGGCCGCTACAACACGCTGGCCGGCATGGTCATGCTGCTGCTGGGCCGGCTGCCGCAGACAGCCGATATGGTGGAATGGGACGGTTGGCGTTTTGAGGTCGTGGACCTCGACGGCAAACGGGTGGACAAGGTACTGGTCGCCCGCATCGACACAACCGACATGGAAGGACAAGCCTCGTGATCAATGAGAACCTGCACAAGAAGGCGGTCGCACTGGACCGCATGAAGCACCGTGGACTGAAGCTGAATCTGGCCTCGCGCGACCTGTCGGCCGTGCGCAGGCTGAATGCCTTTTTTGTCGCTGGCACCGAGTTCACCGACGCCTGCAAGGAATACCCGGTGGTCTGGGTCAATGCCGGCAAGTCCGATGACGGCAAGGTGATGGTCGCCCCGATTGCAGTGTTCGGCCTGCAGTCGGAGCAGAACCTGTGCATCAGTGACGACAAGTGGCGCGTGCGCTATGTGCCGGCCATGCTGCGGCTGTACCCGTTTGCGTTGGCGCGGGTGGCCGACAACCAGATGGTGGTGTGCATGGACGAGTCCTGGACGGGCTTCAACAACACCTTGGGCGAGGCGCTGTTCAACGACCAGGGTGAGCCCACCGATTTCACGCTCAATGTGCAGAAACAGCTGGAAAACTTCGAGCAAGAGGTTGAGCGCAGCCGCCTGGCCGGGGCCCTGCTGGTTGAAAAAGGCCTGCTGCGCGACATGCGCTTTGACGCCACGATGCCCGACGGCACCAAGCTGACGGTGGATGGCTTCCTGACCATCGATGAAGAAAAGCTCGGCGCGCTGTCAGACGCCGATGTGCTGGAGTTCCACCGCAACGGGCTGATGGGGCTGATCCATGCCCACCAGATCTCGCTGGCCAACATGGCCAAGCTGGTCGAGTGGCACATCGAGCGCATGCCGGCCGCTGCAGCAAACGCCCCCACGGTGGCCAAGGCCGCCAACGCCGCCAACGGCGCAGCCTGATCGAACGCTGCCGACGGTGGACCAGAGCCTGCAAGACCAGTGGGGAATGCGCCTGGCACTGGACCAGGCGCTGAACGCGCAGCTGGCCGGCGAGGTGCCGGTGGGCGCCGTGATCATGCGGCCGGCGCAGGGCGCCGAGCCCGGTCAGCAACTGCTGGCCACCGGCTACAACCGGCCCATCACCACGCATGACCCCACGGCCCATGCCGAGGTGGTGGCCCTGCGCCATGCCGCGCAACTGCTGCAGAACTACCGACTGCCCGAGTGCACGCTGTACGTCACGCTGGAGCCCTGCGCGATGTGTGCGATGGCCATGATGCATGCCCGCCTGGCGCGGGTGGTGTTTGCCGCAGCCGACCCCAAGACCGGTGCCGCCGGGTCGGTGATCAACCTGTTTGAGCAGGCCCAACTCAACCACCACACGGTTTGCGAAGGTGGCGTGCTGGCCGAGCCGGCGTCGAGCCTGCTGCGCCAGTTCTTTGCCGAACGCAGGGCGCAGCAGCGGGCTGAGCGTGAGGCCCTGCGCGCGGTGCAGGTGCCCGGCGTGGCATCGATACCGGTCGGTGAATCGACCGAATTGCCGGGCCTGGACCCGGCCCAGGACATCTGAATGAACAGCCTGCATGTGTTTGCCCCGGCCGGCGTCGAACTGCGCCGTCCCGCCCTGACGCTGGCCAAAAGGCGCCTGGCGGCGATGGGCTTCGAGGTCACGCTCGACCCCAGCGTTCATGCCCGTCACCAGCGCTTTGCCGGTGACGACGAGGCGCGGCTGGCCACGCTGCACCGCATTGCCGGCGCCGCGCCGTCGGTGGCCATGGCCTGTCGCGGCGGCTATGGCCTGACCCGGCTGCTCGACGCCATCGACTGGAAACTGCTGGCCCGCAGCGTCGAACAGGGCACACGCTGGGTCGGTTACAGCGACTGCACAGCGCTGCAGCTGGGCCTGCTGCGCCACACCGGCGCGGCCAGCTGGCATGGCCCGATGGCCTGCGACGACTTCGGCCGTGCTGAGGCCGACGGTGGTGTGGACGAGGTCACGCAGGGCTGCTTCACCGAGGCCATGTCGGGCGCACTGGAGGCGGTGGGATTCCGCACCGAGGCCGGCTTCGACGGCCTGCAGGCCAAGGGCGTGCTGTGGGGCGGCAACCTGGCCATGCTGCAGTCCATGCTGGGCACGCCGCATTGGCCGAACATCTTGGGCGGCATCCTGTTCATCGAAGAGGTCAATGCCCAGCCCTATGCGGTGGAACGCGCGCTGCTGCAATTGCACCAGGCCGGCGTGCTGGCGCGGCAGAAGGCGGTGCTCATCGGCGCCGTCAGCGGCTTCAAGAAATCAGCCATGGACCGCGGCTACAGCATGAAGGCGGTGGTGTCGAAATTGCGCAGCGTGTGCACGGTGCCCGTGCTCACCGGCCTGCCTTTCGGACATGTGCCGACCAAGGTTTGCCTGCCCGTGGGCGCCAAGGTGCAGTTGGTGGTGCAGGACCGCGACGTGCTGATCGGCTGGTAGGCTGCAGGCAAAGCCCGCCCCGCGCTTGGGGGATCGCGCCCAGGGTCGCCGCAGACCCGGACACTACAATGAGCCAGCGCTTCGGCGGGGCTGGTCACAAGCTGGTTCTGTCGGGGCGCCCTGTCTTGTGGGCCCGCATCGTTGGGCTGGTTTGCAGTCTGCACATGGGCTCCTCCTGTCCATGTCTGGGTCGGCCTTGTCGGGGGTGGTGCATGGTGGCAGCGGGCGGTGGTGGCAGGGCGTGGACCGCATGTGCGCAGGGCCCTGCGCGGGCGGTGCTGGCCTTGTTGACCGCGCTGGTGGTCGGCCTGCTGGCCACGGCCTGCAACAACAGCCCCTACCCTGCGGGCGCCGAGCGGGAGAACACCATGTTCTATTCGTTCGACGAGCGTTCGCCGCGCTACCTCGACCCCACGGCCTCGTACTCCAACCCCGAGTCGGCCTACACCTTCCAGATCTACGAGCCGCCCTACGGCTACCACTACCTGCTGCGGCCCTACCGGCTGATCCCGAAATCGGCAGCCGAGGTGGTCAAGCCACGCTACCTGGACAAGAACGGCCAGCCCTTGCCCGACGACGCACCGGCCGAGGACATTGCCGAAAGCGTGTACGACGTGCCCGTCACCAAGGGCGTGATGTACCAGCCCCACCCGGCCTTTGCCAAGGACAGCCAGGGCCGGAACCGCTACCTGTCGATGGAACGCGCGGCGCTGGGCGACACGCGATCGCCGCTGGCCTTCGAGCACCAGGGCACGCGTGAAATGGTGGCCGAGGACTTCGTCTATGCGCTCAAGCGCCACGCCACCACGCGCATCGAGGCACCGGTGTACTCGGTCTTCGCCGAATACGTGCTGGGACTGAAGGACTATGCGGCCCTGGTCAAGGTCGAGGACAGCAAGCTGCTGGCATCGCTGCCCAAGGACATTCAGGACAAGCCCTTTCTCGACTTCCGTCAATGGCCGCTGGCCGGCGCCACGGTGGTCGACAAATACACCTGGCGCATCCGCCTGAAGGGCAAGTACCCGCAGTGGAGCTACTGGATGGCGATGCCCTTTCTGGCACCCGTTCCCTGGGAGGCCGACGCCTTCTATGCCCAGCCCGGCATGGCCGAGAACGGCCTGAGCCTGAACCAGTGGCCGGTCGGCACCGGGCCCTACATGATGGTGGATTTCGTGCGCGACCGCCGCCATGTGATGGCCCGCAACCCCAATTTCAGAGGCGAGCCCTACCCCTGTGAAGGCATGCCCGAGGACAAGGCCGAAGGCCTGCTCGCCGACTGCGGCAAGACCATGCCCTTCATCGACCGGTTGCAGGTCACGATCGAAAAGGAAGAGGTGCCGCGCAAGGAAAAGTTCAAGCAGGGCTACTTCGATGTGCCCGAGATCGAGCGGCCCGAATGGGGTGTGAAGTTCCGCACCGATGCCGAGAATTCGGACGAGGTCAAGCGCCAGTACGAAGAGCGCGGCTTCAAGTTCCCGCTGATGACCGATATCTCCGATTGGTATCTGGGCTTCAACATGCTCGACCCGGTGGTCGGCCAGGGCGCCACGCCCGAGCAGGTGGCCAGGAACCGCAAGCTGCGCCAGGCCATCGCCATCGCCATCGACTGGGAAGAAGGCTATGGCCGCATCTTCAAGCACAAGGGCGGCGTGGCCGCGCATGGGCCGGTGCCACCGGGCCTGTTTGGTTCACGCGAGGGCCAGCCGGGCTTCTTCAATCCGGTCACCCACCGCATGGTCGACGGCCAGCTGCAGCGCCGCCCCATCGCCGATGCCCAGGCGCTGATGGTCGAGGCCGGCTACCCCGGCGGCCGCGACGCCGTCAGCGGCAAGCCGCTGGTGCTGAACTACGACTTCCAGCGCGCGATCACGCCCGAGTTCAAGAGCGAGAACGACTGGATGGCCAAGCAGTTTGCCAAGTTGGGTATTCAGCTTGAAATTCGCGCCACCGACTTCAACCAGTACCAGGACAAGACGCTCAAGGGCAAGCACCAGATCTTCTGGGCCGGCTGGCTGGCCGACTACCCCGACGCCGAGAACTTTCTGTTCCTGCTCTACGGCCCGAATTCAAAATCCAAGGCCAATGGCGAGAATATCGCCAACTACCAGAATCCGGCTTTTGATGCGCTGTACCGCCAAGTGCAGAGCCTGGAAGACGGCCCGGCCAAGCAGGCGGCGATCGACCAGATGGTGGCCATCACCCAGCAAGACTCACCCTGGGCTTTCGGCTACTTTCCCTGGGCGGCCTGGCCTTCCAGCAATGGGTGAGCAACGGCAAGCCCAGCATCCTGATCCGCGACATGGCCAAGTACTACCGGCTGGACCCCGCGCTGCGCGCGAAGAAGCAGGCTGAGTGGAACGCGCCGATCGTCTGGCCGATGGTCTTGCTGGGCGCGCTGCTGCTGGCGGCCGTTTGGGCCGCGCTGCGAAGCTACCGGGCGCGAGAAACCGCCACCGCCCGCCGCGCTGCGCCGGCCATCGGCCAGAACTGAGCGAAGACCGACGACCATGCTGCGCTACATCACCCGCCGCCTGGGTTATGGCGCGCTGATCCTGATCGGCGTGAACCTGCTCACCTTCGTCCTGTTCTTCAGCGTCAACACGCCCGACGACATGGCGCGGCTGAACATCGGCGGCAAGCGCATCACGCAGGAGCAGATCGACAAATGGAAGTCCGAGCGCGGCTACGACCGACCGCTGTACTTCAATGCGCAGGCCGAAGGCACGCAGAAGATCACCCGCACGGTCGTCTGGGAGCGCTCGGTTTCGCTGTTCACGCTGGACTTCGGCCGCAGCGACTCGGCCCGCTCCACCGACATCGGCCACGAGGTGCGCACCCGCATGGGCGTGAGCCTGCAACTGGCGGTGCCGCTGTTCCTGCTGCAGCTGGTGGTCAGCATCAGCTTCTCGCTGATGCTGGTGTTCTTCCGCCATTCACGCATTGATTTCTGGGGCGTGGTGCTGTGCGTGCTGATGCTGTCGATCAGCTCGCTGTTCTACATCATCGTCGGCCAATATTTGTTCTCGCGCGTGCTGCGCCTGGTGCCGATCTCTGGCTTCGCGCCGGGGCTGGACGCAGTGCGCTTTCTGGCCCTGCCGATCATGCTCAGCCTGCTGGCCCGGCTGGGCGGCGAGGCGCGCTTGTACCGCGCCATGTTCCTGGAAGAGATCGGCCGCGACTATGTGCGCACCGCCCGCGCCAAGGGCCTGAGCGAGACGGTGGTGCTGTTCCGCCATGTGCTGCGCAATGCGCTGATCCCGATCATCACCAGTGCCGGCGCCTACCTGCCTTATGTCTTTTTGGGCAGCCTGGTGTTCGAGAGCTTCTTTGGCATTCCCGGCCTGGGTGCGTTCGTCATCGAGGCCATCGCCGGGCAGGACTTCGCCATCGTGCGCAGCATGGTGTTCCTGGGCGCGGCGCTGTACATCGCCACCAATGTGCTGATCGACGTGGCCTACACCTGGGTCGACCCCCGGGTGCGGCTGGCCTGATCGCGGCCGCAGCAGAAAGAGAACATGGGTTTCAAGCTGGTGGTGTTGTGGACCGACGTGGCGCTTTGGCTGCTGTTTGCGGCCATCGGCTTCTATGCCTGGCGGGTGTGGCACCACCCCACGCTGCGCAGCAGCTGGCACAAGGTGATGCGCGACGCGCCCGCGCTGTGCTCATCGCTGCTGCTGGCGCTGTTTGTGGGGGTGACCCTGGCCGACAGCGTGCATTTCCGCCGCGTGCTGCCGGCCAGTGCCGGTGCGCCTGCAGGCAAGGTGTTCTACGACACCCGCACCGAATCGCTGCTGGACCTGGTCTTGTCGCGCCAACTGGCGATGCGTGAAATCTCCTACAGCGAGCCGCTGGCGACCCAGGGCCTGAACAAGCTCACCGTCAACCGTGACGGCGAACAAGTGCGTGAGTACCCTAGGTTGCTGCATGGCGGCGCGCACCTCAAAGACCCGGCCGCGCAATGGGCCGTTGATGTGGGCCAACGCGTGGCAATGGGTGCCTTGGCCGGCCTGCTGGTGGCACTGCTGGCCAGCGCGGGCCTGGCCGTGCTGATCGGCCGCCACCACGGCGGCTGGGGCGCGGCCTGGCACGACATCCGCACCGACCACACCGAGTTGCCGCTGCGCGCGCTGTTGCTCACGCTCACGGTGGTCTGCCTGCTGGCCGGCCCGGTGATCGCGCTGATGGCCCACTACCATGTCTTCGGCACCGACCGCACCGGCAACGACGTGCTGGTGCAGGCTTTGAAGAGCATGCGCACGGCCTTTGTCATCGGCATGCTCAGCACGCTGGCCACGCTGCCCATTGCCATCACGCTGGGCATCCTGGCCGGCTGGTTTCGCGGCTGGGTCGATGAGCTGGTGCAGTACCTCTACACCACGCTGTCGTCGGTGCCCAATGTGCTGCTGATCGCGGCCTGCGTGCTGATGGTGCAGGTGGCGCTGGACAAGCACCCCGAGTGGCTGGACACCGGTGTCGAGCGCTCAGACATCAAGGTCTTTCTGCTCTGCGTGATCCTGGGCCTGACCGGCTGGGCCACGCTGTGCCGGCTGGTGCGGGCCGAGACCATGAAGCTGCGCGAGCTGGAATTTGTGCAGGCCGCCACCGCGTTCGGTGTGCCACCGGCGCGCATCATGAAGCGCCACATCCTGCCCAATGTGATGCACCTGGTGCTGATCACCACCGTGCTCAGCTTCAGCGATCTGATCCTGTACGAGGCGGTGCTGACCTATGTGGGTGTGGGCGTCGACCCCGGCACCAGCAGCTTCGGCGGCATGATCAACCTGGCCCGCAGCGAGATGAGCAAGGACCCGCTGGTGTGGTGGTCGTTCGCCGCGGCCTTCGGCTTCATGGTCACCCTGGTGCTGGCCGCCAACCTGTTTGCCGACGGCGTGCGTGACGCCTTCGACCCGCGTGCACGTGCCTTGCGCCCCCGCCTTGGCCTGCGCAAGCCCGCATGAACCCAACCCTGAGCAAGAGCGGCCAGACCGCCGGCACGTTGAGCGTCGATCAACTGCGCGTGGCGCTGGACGGTGAGGCCGGCATCGTGCGCGCCATCGACGGCTT
>JANOWE010000048.1:0-4796 GCA_031417735.1 Betaproteobacteria bacterium | reverse complement strand
GGCGGCCTGCCCATCCCCAAGAAGCTGCTGGCGCGCGGCGTGCGTGACATGGTGCGCCTGTCGGACGCGCGCATGAGCGGCACCCACTACGGCAGCTGCGTGCTGCACATCAGCCCCGAAGCGGCGGTGGGCGGACCCTTGGCTCTGGTGCGCACGGGTGACATGATCGAGCTGGATGTGGACGCCCGGCGTCTGAGCCTGTGTGTGGACGACGACGAACTGGCGCGCCGCCGTGCTGCGTGGTCAGCGCCGCCGCGGCCGGTGACAAGGGGCTACACCCGGCTGTACCAGGAACATGTCAGCCAGGCCCACCTCGGCTGTGACTTCGATTTTCTTCAGGGCGACGCGCCCAGCCCCGAACCATCCATCTACTGAAGCTCCTTCATGAACCCCTTTCACCAGATGATGACCCGTGCGGCCGCCGCCCGTGCCGCTGACAGCACCCAGCCCGTGCCGCTGGGCACCTGGCTGATGTCGGCCAGCCCGCTGATCACCGAAGCCATGGGCCATGCCGGCTTTGCCTGGGGCGTGGTCGACATGGAGCATGTGCCGCTGGACCTGGCCGAGGTGGTGGCCCAGTTGCAGGCTGCGGCCGGCACAGCCATGCTGCCGGTGGTGCGTGTGCCCTGGAACGAGCCGGTGATGATCAAGCGCGTGCTCGACGCTGGCGCCAAGACCCTGCTCGTGCCCTTTGTGCAGAACGCCGACGAGGCCCGCACTGCGGTGGCCGCCACGCGTTACCCGCCCGAGGGCATTCGCGGCATGGCCGGCATGAGCCGGGCCTCGCGCTTCGGCACCGCCATCAACCACTTCGGTACCGCCAACGACGAGGTCTCGGTGCTGGTGCAGTTGGAAACGCCGGCCGCCCTGGGTCAACTCGAAGCCATTGCCGCCGTGCCGGGTGTGGACGCGCTGTTCATCGGTCCGGGCGACCTGTCCGGTGCGATGGGCGTGCCCGGCCAGCTCAGCCACCCGACCGTCATGGCGGTGGTGGAAGACGCTGTCAAGCGCGCCAACAAGCTGGGCCGCTGGATCGGCACCGTGGGTGGCACGGCCGAAGTGGTCGAGCAGTACCGCAGCTTCGGCTTCGACTTCGTCGCCATCGCGTCCGACCTGGGGCTGATGATGCGTGCGGCCACCGGTGCGGTCAAAGCGCTGGGTGGCGGGGCCGTGTCCGCCACGGTGGAGAAGGGCGGCTACTGATGGCTGCGGTGCAACTGCAGCGCGTCGTCAAGAGCTACGACGCCAAGCTCACCGTGGTCCACGGTGTGGACCTGCACATCGAGCACGGCGAGTTCGTGGTCTTTGTCGGACCGTCGGGCTGCGGCAAGAGCACGCTGCTGCGCATGGTGGCCGGGCTGGAGCCGATCACCGGCGGCACGATCAGCATCGACGGCAAGGTGGTCAATGACCTGCCGCCGCGCCAGCGCGACATCGCCATGGTCTTTCAGGACTATGCGCTGTACCCGCACAAGACGCTTTACGACAACATGGCCTTCGGCCTGCGCCTGCGCAAGACACCCGAGGACGAGATCAAGCGCCGGGTGATGGACGCGGCCAGGCTGCTGCACATCGACCACATGCTCGAGCGCCGGCCCGCCGCGCTGTCGGGCGGCCAGCGCCAGCGTGTGGCCATAGGCCGGGCCATCGTGCGCCAGCCCAAGGTGTTTCTGTTCGACGAGCCGCTGAGCAACCTGGACGCCCAACTGCGCCACGAGATGCGCACCGAGATCAAGAAGCTGCACCAGCGGCTGGGTGCGACCATCATCTACGTCACCCATGACCAGGTCGAGGCCATGACCCTGGCCGACCGCATTGCCGTGCTGTCGGCGGGTCGGCTGATGCAGTACGACACGCCGGACGCCATCTACAACCGGCCGGCGGCGCTGTTCGTGGCCGGATTCACCGGTGCACCGCCGATGAACCTGGTGCCCGCCACGCGGGTCGAGCAGCAGGTCGACCTGGGCGAAGGCCTGCGTTTTGCGCTGCCGGCCGACCTGGCGCGGCGTGCCGGCGGCGCGGCCAAGCTGGTGTTCGGCGTGCGGCCCGAGAACCTGAGCCTGGCTTCGACAGGGCAGGGCAGCGTGAGCCTGCCGGCCGAGGTGGTGCTGCTGGAGCCGCTGGGCGCCGAGACCCTGGTCCGCTTCAAGATCGGCGCCAGTGAACTGGTGGCGCGTTGCCCGGCGCAGTTCGGTGACGCACCCGGCAGCCGCTGCCAGTTGCATCTGCAACCGGTCCACATGCATTTGTTTGACGCCGACACCGGCGCTGCCTTGTGATCTGATGCTCACTTTCTTTTCCGCCGCCGGGGCGACAGACCCGGCAACTTGTTCGCCTTCCATCGTTCTGCAACACCACAGGAGACCCGCGATGAACCGTCGTCAATCAATGAAGGGCAGCATGCTGTCCGCGCTGGCCCTGGCCGCCGGCTTGGGCCTGAGCAGTGCCGCCCTGGCCGACACCAGCCTGCGTGTGTTCTCGGGCGGCGCCAACCAGCGCCCCGACCTGATGCGCAAGCTCTTCGACCAGTACCAGGCCAAGAACCCGGGCGTGAAGGTCGAGATCGAGACCGGTGGCGCCACCAGCGAGCTGCAGCGCCAGTACCTGTCCACCGTGCTCAATGCCAAGGACACGGCGATCGACATCTACATGATCGACATCGTCAACCCGGCCCAGTACTTCGGTGCCGGCTGGCTGGAGCCGCTCAACGCCTATGTCGGTGAGCCGGCCGTGGCCATGAAGCCCTACCTGCCGGTGTACGCGTCCAGCAACGTGGTCGACGGCAAGATCGCGGCCATGCCGGCCTTTGCCGACGCCATGTTCATGTACTACCGCAAGGACCTGCTGGCCAAGCATGGCGTGGCCGAGCCCAAGACCTGGGACGAACTGAGCGCTGCGGCCAAGAAGATTCAGGCCGCTGAAGGCAATCCCAACCTGCAGGGCCTGAGCATCCAGGGCGCACCGATCGAGGGTGCGGTCTGCACCTTTTTGCTGCCCTACTGGGGCCAGGGCAAGGACTTCAACGACGCCGCCGGCAAGATGACGCTGGACAAGACCGCTGCCGTCAAGGGCTTGAACACATGGCTGGGCATGGTCGATGCGGGCGTGATGAAGAAGAACATTGCCGAGGTCAAGACGCCCGACACCGTCAACGAGTTCAAGGCCGGTCAGGTGGTGTTTGCCATCAACTGGGGTTTTGCCTGGGACCGCTTCAAGGATGACAAGGACTCCACCGTGTCTGGCAAGGTTGGCGTGATGCCACTGCCGGCCATGGCCGGTGGCCGCAGCGCGACCTGCGTCGGCGGCTGGCAGTGGGCGGTCAGCGCGTTTTCCAAGAGCAAGGCCGAAGCAGCCAAGCTGGTCAAGTTCATGGCCTCGCCAGAGACCAGCAAGTTCCTGGCCGTTGAAGGCTCCTTGCTGCCCACCTACGCCAGCGTCTACACCGACGCCGACGTGGTCAAGGGCGCCCCTTGGTTCAAGGACGCCGCCGCGGTGGTCGTGGCCGGCAAGAGCCGTCCGATGAGCAAGGACTATGGCCAGGTCAGCGACATCATCCGCACCACCACCAGCGCCATCCTGGCCCGCACCAAGACCCCGACCGAAGGCGTGGACGAGATCGACAACCGCCTCAAGCGCGTGATGCGGTGATTCAATCCCTCCCCCTGAAAAGGGGGAGGGGGCCAAGCCATGACCCGACCCACCCTGGCCGACCGCCTGCGTGACCCCAGCGAACGCACGCTGGGCTTTTTGCTGCTGACCCCGGCCTTCCTGCTGCTGGCCCTGATCGTGGTCTACCCGATCGCCAAGCTGCTGTTCAACAGCTTCTTTGACCTGCGTTTGTCGGGCGGTGGCGGTGCGGGCAAGTTCGTCGGCTGGGACAACTACGCCCTGGTGCTGGAAGACAAGGCCTTCTGGCGGGCGACCTGGAACACGGTGCTGATCACCCTGATCACCGTGCCCGGTGCGCTGGTGGTGGGCATGGTCCTGGCGCTGCTGGCCAACCTGCCGTTTCGCCGTCAATGGCCGGTGCGCCTGGCCTTGCTGCTGCCCTGGGCGTTGCCGCTGTCGTTTGCCGGCCTGATCTTCGCCTGGTTCTTTCACACCGAATACGGCGTGGTCAACGACCTGGCCCGACGCCTGACGGGTGCCGAGTCGACCATGTGGCTGCTGCGGCCGAACTGGGCCTTCGCCGCGATCTGCATCACCATCATCTGGAAGACCAGTTCCTTCATGGCGCTGATCCTGCTGGCCGGTCTGCAGATGATTCCGCGCTCGCTGTACGAGGCGGCCGAGGTCGATGGCGCATCGCGCTGGCAGCAGTTCTGGGAAATCACCATCCCGATGCTGATGCCGTCGATCATCGTCGCGCTGATCTTCCGCACCATCACCGCGCTGCAGACCTTCGACATCCCCTACACCATGACCAAGGGCGGCCCGGGCGATGCCACCGAGACCCTGGCCATGCTGATCCACAAGACCACCATCGAGTACCTGGATGTCGGCTACGGCTCCACCTTGGCGGTGTTCATGTTCATCCTCTCGCTGTGCGTCACCGCGGTGTATCTGCGGCGCATCGGCCGAAATGCGGGTTGAGGTGACCCAGCCATGACACAGCCCGGCCTGATGTTCCCCTTGTCACCGCGCGGCCTGCGCCTGATCGCTGCCGGCATGGTGGTGATCAACGGCTTCTTCCCGGCCATCTGGATCCTGCTCACCTCGCTGAAGAACGAGTCGGAACTGGTGCAGAAGCCGATTACCTGGCTGCCGCACAACCCCACCCTGCACAACTATGTGCA
>JANOWE010000047.1:0-10273 GCA_031417735.1 Betaproteobacteria bacterium | reverse complement strand
GGCGCTGACCGACGGCTTGCAGACCTTGTTGCATGGCTTCAGTCAGGGCTTCGAGCCGCGCGCCGGCGCGCTGCTGGCCAGCGTCGACCAGGCCCATGGCGGCCTGCGCGCCGAGCTTCAGGCCGCCGATCAGCAGCGCTTGTCGGCCATGGGCCAGGCCCAGTCCGAGCTGCTGGCCAGGCTGGAGCAGCAAACCCAGCGGGCCCAGGCGCAGGCCCTGGACCAGCAGCAAGCCATTTGCCAGACCTTGGCGCACACCGGCCGCGAGCTGGTGGAACAAGTCCAGGCCCAGGCCAGCGGCACCATCGACGAAGTGGCCGGGCTGATGCGGTCTGCGGCCGAAGCACCGCGCGCCGCGGCCGCGCTCATGGGCCAGCTGCGACAGCAGCTGTCCGACAGCATGGCGCGGGACAACGGCTTGCTGGAAGAGCGGGGCCGCCTCATGGCCTCGTTGAGCAGCCTGCTCGGCGCCGCGCAGCAGGGCTGGACCGAGCAGAGCCAGGCGATCGAGTCGCTGGTGGCCTCGTCGGCGGGCATGCTGCAGCAGCTGGGCGAGCGCTTCCAGCACACCATGGCGGCCGAATCGGGCCAGCTTGGCAGCGTGGCCGCCCAGATCACCGGCAGCGCAGTGGAAGTGGCCAGCATGGGCGAGGCCTTTGGCGACGCCGTGCAGCAGTTCGGCGAGTCCAACCAGGCGCTGGTGGCCCAGCTGCAGCGCACCGAGGCCGCGCTGGCCAAGTCCGGCGCGCGCAGCGACGAGCAGCTGGCCTATTACGTGGCCCAGGCGCGCGAGCTCATCGACCTGAGCCTGCTGTCGCAGCAGCAGATCGTGGCCGAACTGCAGCAGCGCACCGGCCCCGGCGCCCGTAGCCACGCCGAACTGGCCAGCGAGGCCGGCTGATGAACGAGCTGGACGCTGGCGTCGACACCAGCAGCCCGGTCTGGGCCGTCTTCGGCGACTTGATGTCGGGCCTGCTGGGCGCCTTTGTGCTGATGCTGATTCTGGTGCTGGGCGTGCAGCTGGAGCTGGCCAGCAGTCTGCAGGCCGAGATCGCCCAGCGCCAGGCCGAGCAAAAGCGCCGCCAGAGCCTGGAGCAGGCGCTGGCCGGTCCGCTGGCCTCGGGCCGGGTCACGCTGGACAACGGCCGCATCGGCATCAGCGGCAGCGTGCTGTTTGCGCTGTCTTCCGACCAGCTTCAGCCTGAAGGCCTTCAGCTGCTGCGCAGCCTGGCCGTCCCGCTGACGGCCTACCTGGCCGCGAACCAGCAGCTGCTGATGGTCAGCGGCTTCACCGACGACCGGCTGGTGCGCGGCAGCAGCAAACAGTTTGCCGACAACTGGGAGCTGTCGGCCCAGCGCGCCTTGACCGTGATCCGGGTGCTGATCGAAGAAGGCATTCCGGCCTCGGCAATCTTTGCTGCGGCCTTTGGCCCCGAGCAACCTGTGGCGTCCAACGCAGACGCTGCCGGACGGGCCAGGAACCGCCGGGTCGAAATGGCACCTGTGCCCAGAAGCAGCCAGACCAAGGCCTTGCCCGTTGGCTGAGTTGGTGGCCGAGCCTGCGGCTGATGCCGAAGCCGCGGCGGCGGCCACCCTGGCCGCCATCGACGCCCTGGAGAACCAGGGCGCTCAGCGGCTCGACCCGCTGCGCCTGGCCTACCTCAAGGCCCTGGCACGCCGAACGGCGGCCCACCAGGGCCTCGCCCGGCAACTGCTGGAACTCAAGCTGCAGGCCGCGCTGGAGCAGATGGCCGACTGGCTGCAGACCGGCCAGATCCGGCCCAGACCCACCATGGCGGCGACGGCACCCCCGACGCCAGGCCCGCTGGCCATGCTGGTGCAACAGGTCGACCAGCAGGCCGGCGTGCCACCCTGGCCTGCCGCAGCCACGGCCGAGCGGCCACTGGCCGAACTCAAGGCCTTGAAGAACTTCAGGGGCAACTGGGCCAGACTGGCGGTCGACCAGCAGCTGCGCCGCAGCCAGGCCAAGGCGCCGGTCAACGCCGGCCCGCTGAACCCGCAGCGCGTGGTGCTGCAATCCTTGCAAGCCATGCGCGAGCTGTCACCGGCCTACCTGGGCAGCTTCATGAACTACCTGGACACCCTGGCCTGGCTGGACGAGGCCCTGCAGGCGGAGCAGCTCGTGGCGAGAGCGCCAGGTCGTGGCCAGGCTGGAGGCACTGGCGCTGGCGGCTCAGCCAAGAAGCGCAGGACGGCGGGCCGCGCGGGAGCCTGAAGCGCGGGCTTCAAGCGCCTTGCGGCCGCTGGCGATCCAGCAGCGCGGGCGCTCACTTGCCAATGCAAAAGTGACCGAATATTTCGCCCAGCAAATCGTCCGCCGTGAAGCGCCCGGTGATCTCGCCCAGTGCGTCGTGGGCCAGGCGCAGCTCTTCGGCCAGCAGGTCGAGTGAGCGGTCGTCCAGCGCGGCATGCTCGGCGGCGCTGGCCAGGTGCTGGTCGCAGCGCTGCAGCGCGTGCAGGTGGCGGCGGCGGGCGATGAACAGGCCTTCGGCGCCGGCCTGCCAGCCGGCCTGGCGCAGCAGGGCGGCGCGCAGGGCCTGCAGGCCGTTGCCGGTGCGCGCCGACAGCACGATCTGGTCGTCGCCCGCAGGCACAGGCGCTGCGCCGTCGGCCAGCGCGTCGGCCTTGTTGTGAACCTGCAGCAAATGCGCGTTGCCGGCGGCGGCCAGGCGTTGGGCGATGCGGCCTTCAGCGGCCTCGTAGTCGGGTTGGCCACGGCGGGTCAGGTCGTGCAGAAAGATCACCGCGTCGGCCCGGGCGATGGCCTGCCAGCTGCGCGAGATGCCGATGCGCTCGACCTCGTCGCCGGCCTGATCGTCGTCGCGCAGGCCGGCGGTGTCGGTCACATGCAGCGGCACGCCTTCGATCTGGATGGTCTGGCTGACCTTGTCGCGGGTGGTGCCGGGAATGGCGGTGACGATGGCCAGTTCAGCCCCGGCCAGCGCGTTGAGCAACGAGCTCTTGCCCACATTGGGCTGGCCGGCCAGCACCACCTGCAGGCCTTCGCGCAGCAGCGCGCCTTGTTTGGCCCGGGCCAGAACCTCGGCCAAGGTGGCCTGGATGGCGGCGAGCTGGCCGCGGGCGTCGGACTGCTGCAGAAAATCGATCTCTTCTTCCGGAAAGTCCAACGTGGCCTCGACCAGCAAGCGCAGCCGCACGATGCGCTGGGCCAGGGTCTCGATGCGGGCCGAGAACTCGCCCGACAGCGAGCGCGCGGCCGAACGGGCTGCCGCCTCGGTGCTGGCGTCGATCAGGTCGGCCACCGCCTCGGCCTGGGCCAGGTCGAGCTTGTCGTTCAGAAACGCCCGCTGGGTGAATTCACCCGGCTCGGCCAGACGCAGGCCGGGCAGCAGGGGCGCGCCGGTGGCGACGTCGGGCTCGGCGGCGGCGTCCAGGCAGCGCGCCAGCAGCAGTTGCAGCAGCACCGTGCCGCCATGGGCCTGCAGTTCCAGCACGTCTTCGCCGGTGTAGGAATGCGGCGCTGGAAACCACAGTGCCAGGCCCTGGTCGATGGGCTGGCCCTGGCCGTCGAGAAAAGGGCCGTAGCGGGCCTGGCGCGGCGTGGGCAAGTCGCCCGCCAGCAGCACCTTGACCAGCGGGGCCAGGCCCTGGCCCGAGATGCGCACGATGCCCACCGCGCCTCGGCCGGATGCGGTGGCGATGGCGGTAATCGGGTCTTGGTGGTGGTGCAGCGACACCGGCGGGATTGTCGGCTACCGGCGCAGACGCGCTTGGGGCCTGGCGCCGTGTCGACTGCCCTGCCGGCCGGTGGTGCAACAAATGGCGCGGGGTGGGGTGCCGGCGGTTGCGCGTGCAGCCGCCGTCATCACACCCCGTTCCGGCACTGGGCAGTGCCGCAAGCCCCGCATTGATCGGCCCGGGGCGAGACAGTTCTGCTCTCCGGATGGGCCATCATCGGCTATTCGGTCGGGCGCTGAAGCGCCGAAATGCGGGATTCCGTCAGGGCGGTGACGCTTGTCACACGCCGCTTACTTCATGTTCAGCACGCCCAGCTTCTTGTTGATGAACCACTGCTGGGCAATGCCCAGGATGTTGTTGGTCAGCCAGTACAGCACCAGGCCGGCCGGGAACAGGAAGAACATCACGCTGAACACCAGCGGCATGATCCACATCATCTTGGCCTGCATCGGGTCGGCCGGCGTGGGGTTGAGCCAGGTCTGGAACATCGTCGAGCCGGTCATCAGCAGCGGCAGGATGTAGAACGGGTCTTTGGTCGACAGGTCGTGGATCCAGAAGATCCACGGTGCATTGCGCATCTCAACCGTCGACAACAGCACCCAGTACAGCGCGATGAAGAAGGGCATCTGCACGAAGATGGGCAGGCAGCCGCCCAGCGGGTTGACCTTTTCTTCGCGGTAGATGCGCATCATTTCCTGCTGCATCTCCTGCGGCTTGTCCTTGAGCCGCTCGCGCATGAGCATCACCTTCGGGTTGACGGCCTTCATCTTGGCCATCGACTTGTAGGCATGGGCGTTCAGGCCATAGAAGGCGATCTTGAGCAGCACCACCAGGGCCACGATGGCCCAGCCCCAGTTGCCCAGAATCTTGTGCAACTGGTCGAGCAGCCAGAACAGCGGTTTGGACAGGATGGTCAGCCAGCCGTAGTCCTTGACCAGTTCCAGGCCCGGCGCCAGGGCTTCGAGTTTTTTCTCTTCCTGCGGGCCGGCAAACAGCACGGCGCTGTGGATGCTGGTGCTGCCCGCAGCCACCTCGCCCAGCGGCAGCACCATGGCCACCGAGTACAGGTTGTTGCTGACCTTGGCGGTGCGGAACTCGCGCGGGCCGGGGGCGTTGACCAGCCAGGCCGAGGCAAAGTAGTGCTGCACCATGCTGACCCAGCCGTTGTCGGCGGTCTTGTCGTGCTCGGCCTTGCCCTTGTCGATGTCCTTGAACTCGATCTTGTGGAACTTGCTGGCCTCGGTGTACATGGCCGGGCCGGTGAAGGTGGAATAAAAGCTCGAGCCTCCGGGCGGCGCGTTGCCGTCGCGGGTGAGTTGCAGGTAGAGCTGCGGGCTCAGCGCCACCGCGCCGTTGTTGCGCAGTTCATGGCGCACGGCCACGGCGTAGTCGCCACGCTTGAAGGTGTAGGTCTTGATCAGTTGCACGCCATCGACGACCGGCGATTCGAATCGCACCTCGAGCTCGTGGCTGCCGTCCTTGAGGCTGCGTTCGCCAGCGGCCAGGCTCATCACCGTGAGGTGGTTGGGCAGGCTGATGCCGGCCTGTGTGGTCACCAGGCCGGTCTGGGCCAGGTACACGCGCTGGGCGCTGTTGTCGAACAGCACCACATGGTGGCTGGGCTCGATGTCGTCGCTGAACTTCAGCAGTTCGAGCTTGACCAGGTCACCGCCCCGGCTGTCCAGCGTGGCCTTCATCAGATCGGTGCTGATCGTGACCTGCTCGGCGGTGGGCGCCGCGACGGCGGCGGCCGGCAAGGCCACTGTCGTTGCCGTGGCCGGGCTGCCGGGCACGGTGATGCTGGCCGTGGGCACACCGGCGATCGCCGTTGAGGCGGCATTCGGCGGCGGCGAGCCGGCGGCGGACACCGACTTGGCCGCAGTCGGCGCAAACATCGACGGCTGGCCGTTGTGCTTGTTCCAGGCGTCCCACAACAGGACGAGCGAGACGGAGAACACCACCCAGAGGATGGTGCGGCGCATGTCGTTCATGGGCGGGTCTTCGAAATGAATCGGGTGAACAGAGGCGGTGCCGCCTGGGGCACGGGGTCGCAGCCGCCGTGGCAGCCAGGGTGACAGCGCAAGATGCGGCGCAGCGTCAGGTAGGCGCCGGCGGCAGCGCCATGGCGCTGCAGGGCGTCGATGGCATAGGCCGAGCAGGTCGGCTCAAACCGGCAGGCATTGCCCAGCCAGGGTTTGAGGAAAAAGCGATAGCCCCGCACCAGCGCCAGCAAACCGAGCTGCGGCCACTGCGAGACGGCCTTGCCCCATCGGGCGAGAACTTGCGCGGTGGCCATGGGTAGAGACGAGCGACCGGTTCAGCCGCGCGCGGCCGCACGCTGCAGCAGCAGCGTGAGCTCGTCACGGGCAGCCAGACGCAAGGCCGGCGAGGCGGCCGAGGTGTAGCGTCGAACATCAAACGCCGCGCGCAAGCGCAGCACCCACAAGCCTGCCGGCAGCTGGCTTGCCTGGGCCTGCATCAGCCCCCGCATCTGGCGCTTGATCAGGTTGCGGGTGACCGCGCGCTTGGCGTGCCGCTTGGGCACCACGCTGCCCAGCCAGTGGCCTTGCAGCGTCGGTGCAGGACATTGATCCACAAGCGGTGGGCAAGCAGGTGCATCACCTGTGGATAACTTTGTGTTTTCAGCCGCCCGAGCTGGCTTTTTGGCCAGACTGGGACGCTGCGGCAGGTGGTGCGCAGCGAAGTGCGCACTGCGTGCCCGAGGCGTTTGGGCCAGCACCTGAACAAAATCGGCCGATCGCAGAATGCGCCCGACCATGTGCAATTCCGGTGCTGGGACCGACCCTGTGGCAGCCAGGCTCAGACCTGCGACAAGCGCTTGCGGCCCTTGGAACGGCGCGCGGCGATCACGGCACGGCCGCCACGGGTCTTCATGCGCACGAGGAAACCATGCGTACGGGCACGGCGGGTCTTGGATGGCTGATAAGTGCGCTTCATGGCAATTCTCTAGGTAAAAAAACAGTCTGATCCTGGGCGAAATACTGTCCGGCAAGGCCAGGACAGCAGGGCAACCAGCTGGGGCAAGTGTGCCGGCGGGGCGGGCTGACCGAAGCGCAAACCTGCTTCGTACCAAAACCCTTGCCCTGTGCCGCTGTGCCAGACACCGAGCCCAGAGCCCGGTGACCACACGCTGCACGCGGTGTTGATGAGGCAGTGTCAGTTACCACTGACGACGCACTTCATCACTGTCCCACCACGCTCTCCCCCAGCGTGCCGGCTAAGGCGCGTTGGGGAAACCCACTATTAGAGCAATTTTTCCCTTTGCAGTCAAACACTTGCACCACAGCATGCGGCTTGGAGGGGGCATTGACGCCTCGCCGCAAACTGTGGATAACCACCTCTTCGCGGGCCCTTGGGGCCTACAATGCGGCTGCTGTGAGTACGACTTGTCCACAATGATCCAAGACCTCTGGCAGCGCGGTTGCGAGCAATTGGCCGCCGAACTGCCCGAACAACAATTCAACACCTGGATTCGCCCGCTGCCTGCGGCCGAGGTCATCGCCCATGAAGAAGGCGGAGTCCTGTCGCAGGTGCAGGTGCAGTTGCTGGTGCCCAACCGATTCAAGCTCGACTGGATCCGGTCGCAGTACGCGCAGCGCATCGAGGCCATCCTGGCCGAACTTTGCGGTGCCCCCGTGCGCCTGATGGTGGGCCTGGCACCCCGCGAAGCCATGGCCTATCCAACTGCGGGACAGGCTGGCGTTCGGCCGGCGGCCACAGGCCCGCTGCGCGCTGCGGCCCTGCTCAATGACCAGTCCCAGCAGGCCAGCACGCGCGTGCGGCTGCCAGGCACCGACAGTGCGACCGGTAACCACAGTTCAGGGCCAGTGACAGGCGCCAGCTATGGCGGGCACCTGCCGCCGGCAGCCAACAGCCACAAGCTCAACACCGCGCTGACCTTCGACAACCTGGTGCCCGGCCGTGCCAACCAGATGGCCCGCACGGCCGCGCTGCATGTGGCCGGTGCGCCGGGGCTGATGTACAACCCGCTGTTCATCTACGGCGGCGTGGGCCTGGGCAAGACCCATCTGATCCACGCCGTGGGCAATGCCCTGCTGCGCGACAAGCCCAACGCCCGGGTGCTGTACCTGCATGCCGAGCAGTTCATCAGCGACGTGGTCAAGAACTACCAGCGCAAGACCTTCGACGAACTCAAGGCCAAGTACCACAGCCTGGACCTGCTGCTGATCGACGACGTGCAGTTTTTCGCCGGCAAGGAACGCACCCAGGAGGAGTTCTTCAACGCCTTCGAGGCCCTGCTGGCCAAGCGCGCGCACATCATCATGACCAGCGACACCTACCCCAAGGGGCTGGCCGACATTGACGAGCGCCTGACCAGCCGTTTCGATGCCGGGCTGACGGTGGCCATCGAGCCACCCGAGCTCGAAATGCGCGTGGCCATCCTGATCCGCAAGGCCGAGGGCGAGGGCACGACCATGCCCGAGGACGTGGCCTTCTTCATCGCCAAGAACGTGCGCGCCAATGTGCGTGAGCTTGAAGGCGCGCTGCGCAAGGTGCTGGCCTACAGCCGCTTCAGCCACAAGGACATCAACATCGGCCTGGCACGTGAGGCACTGAAAGACCTGCTGTCGATCCAGAACCGGCAGATCGGGGTCGAGAACATCCAGAAGACAGTGGCCGACTTCTACAAGATCAAGATCGCCGACATGTACAGCAAGAAGCGCCCGGCCAGCATTGCCAAGCCGCGCCAAATCGCGATGTACCTGGCCAAGGAGATGACGCAGAAGAGCCTGCCCGAGATCGGTGAGCTGTTTGGCGGCCGTGACCACACGACCGTGCTGCATGCGGTGCGCAAGATCGGGGGTGACCGCATCAAGGACAGTGAACTCAACCAGCAGCTGCATGTGCTGGAACAGACCCTGAAAGGCTGAGTTGCACCGCCCGGACCCGATTGTTTTGCCCCGACACCGGCCCGAGCTGTCAAGGCACAGTGCTGTGGACAAGTTTTGAACAAGCCACCACCTGTCCACAGGCCACAGCCCCGGCCACAAGTTGTTGTCTGTTCGTCCCGCCGCTCAGGGGGTTCAGCCCACAGGGTTGAGCCGGTGCTAACGCCTTGAAAAGACAAGCGAAAATGCGCTTGTTCACAAAATTGACTGCCCCCTACTAGAACTACCAGTTCAAGAGGAAGACATGATTGTTCTAAAAGCGCCGCAACAAAAATTTCTGGAAGCCCTTCAAAGCGTGGCCGGCATCGTCGAGAGGCGGCACACCCTGCCCATTCTTGCCAACGTGCTGCTGCGCAAAAGCGGAGAAAGCACCGAATTCACCACCAGTGATCTGGAGATCCAGGTGCGCACCCAGGTCGACCTGGGCGGTGACGAAGGCAGCTTCAGCACCACCGTGGGTGCCCGCAAGCTGATCGACATCCTGCGCGCGCTGCCAGCCGACCAGGTGGTCACCCTGGCGGCCGGCCAGAACAAGCTCACGCTGACCGGGGGCAAAAGCCGCTTCACGCTGCAGACCCTGCCGGCCGAGGACTTTCCGCTGGTCAATGAAGCTGCTGACTTTGGTCCCGCCTTCTCGGTGCCGCAGAAGACGCTCAAGGCCCTGATCAACCAGGTCCACTTCGCGATGGCGGTGCACGACATCCGCTACTACCTCAACGGCATCCTGTTCGTCGCCGAAGGCAGGACCCTGACGCTGGTTGCCACTGATGGCCACCGCCTGGCGCTGGCCCAGGCCACGCTGGCCACCGACATCCCCAGGCAAGAGGTCATCCTGCCGCGCAAGACGGTGCTGGAACTGCAGCGCTTGCTCAAAGACGACAAGGACAGCGCCGACGGCGACGAAGCGCCGATCGAGATGCGCTTTGCCGGCAACCAGGCGCGCTTCAACTTCTCGGGCATGGAATTCGTGACCAAGCTGGTCGAAGGCAAGTTCCCCGACTACAACCGCGTCATCCCCAAGCACCACAAGAACAGCGTCACGTTGGGCCGGGTTCCCCTGCTGGCCTGCCTGCAGCGCGCGGCCATCCTGACCAGTGAGAAGTTCAAGGGCGTGCGCGTGAACATCGAGCCTGGAACGCTGCGCATTGCGTCAAGCAACGCCGAGCAGGAAGAGGCCAAGGAAGAGCTGGAAATCGATTACGGCGGTGACTCGATCGAGGTCGGCTTCAACGTCACCTACTTGATGGACGCGCTGAGCAACATCGGCCACGACATGGTGCGCATCGACCTGCATGACGGCAATTCCAGCGCCCTGCTCACCGTGCCCGAGCAGCCCGGCTTCAAGTACGTGGTGATGCCCATGCGGATCTGACGCGACGCAACCGCCACCACCTTCAGCGGGCCCTGTGCCCGCTTCAGCGTCTTGATGGGGCTCGCCGTTTTTTTGCCGCCCCGTCCCGAAGAGAGCCTGCCATGACCGATCCCACCCCTTCCAAAGACCCCAGCCAGGGCGTGACCCGTCGCGACGTGCCTACCGCCGAAGGCCTGGCCGCATCCACCGGTGCCGAGGCTTCGGCCGCCTATGGCGAAGGCAGCATCCAGATCCTGGAAGGCCTGGAGGC
>JANOWE010000046.1:0-6195 GCA_031417735.1 Betaproteobacteria bacterium | reverse complement strand
CCTGCGGGCCCATCAGCGACAACACGCTGGTCAGCGCGCTGACGTCGGTGACGACAACAGCCTGCGTGGCCTGGGCATGGCGCTCGATCCAGTCACGATCGCGCTGCGGCTGGGCCGAGCCGGTGACGACCAGAAAGCGCTCGGCCGCCTGGCGCATCACGGTCAGGTCGCTCTCGAAGCCGCCGCGCTGTCATGATCGCCATCGGGTGCGCATCGCGCCGAAAGCCGCGCAGAAAGAACTGCATCTGCTCGTTGACCATGGTGTGCTGGGTCACACGATCGTCAAAGTCGGCCTTCTGGGTCGCGTTGGGCAGGTCACCGTAGAGCAGCAGATGGCAGGTATCGAGGAAGTCGCAGTTCTCGGCCAATTGCTCGATCGGGTAACCGCGGTACAGCAATTCGCCCTTGTCGCCGTCGATGTAGGTGATCTTGGAATCACACGAGGCGGTCGACAAGAATCCTGGGTCGAAAGTGAACTTGCCGGTCTGGCCGTAAAGCTTGCGGATGTCGATCACGTCCGGGCCGATGCTGCCCTTGTACAGCGGCAGATCGATGCTGGGGCTGCCGTCAGAAAACGCCAGCGTGGCTTTCACGTCGGAGGGGGTCATGCGCATTCCCTTTCAGTCAGATGGAAGAATCGTGGTCTTGCCTGGTGCGCAGCATGCCAAGCACTTCAAGAACCTGCGCCGTGGCCAACTCAGCCTCGGGCTCTCGCCTGAGCAACAGAAGATCGAGCAGGTCGTTGTCGGCCAGGTCCATCAACTGTTGCAGTCCGGTGGCGTGATACGCGCTGAGTGTGGCCTCGTAGCGCTGGAAGAATCGCTCGATAAACAGGTCGTTTTCCAGCAATCCCCGCCGGCAACGCCATTTCAGGCGGCTCAGCTCGGTGGCGTCGACCGGTTCATGTCCGGGCATGGCAGCAGTGTGCATGGTGGTGCTTGCAGGAGGCTGTCGTGCGCTTGAACGCTGAGTCTGATGCGGCCCCAGCACTCAAATGGCGCGGCGCACCATCAGCTCTTTGATCTTGCCGATGGCCTTGGTCGGGTTCAGCCCTTTGGGGCAGACGTCGACGCAGTTCATGATGGTGTGGCAGCGGAACAGGCGGTAGGGGTCTTCCAGGTTGTCCAGCCGTTCGGCGGTGCCCTGGTCGCGGCTGTCGGCGATGAAGCGATAGGCCTGCAGCAAGCCGGCCGGGCCGACAAACTTGTCGGGGTTCCACCAGAAGCTCGGGCAGCTGGTGGAACAGCTGGCACACAGGATGCACTCGTACAGGCCGTTCAGTTCGTCGCGCTCTTCGGGTGATTGCAGCCGCTCTCTCTCGGGCGGGATGCTGTCGTTGATGAGGTAGGGTTTGATCGAGTCGTACTGCTTGAAGAACTGCGTCATGTCCACGATCAGGTCGCGGATCACCGGCAAGCCGGGCAGCGGCTTGAGCACCACGGTGCCGGGCAGGTCACGCATATTGGTCAGACAGGCCAGGCCGTTCTTGCCATTGATGTTCATCGCGTCCGAGCCGCAAACACCCTCGCGGCAGCTGCGGCGGAAGGTGATGGCCGGGTCTTGCGACTTCAGCTTGATCAGCGCGTCCAGCAGCATGCGCTCGCTGCCATCGAGCTCGACCTGGATGGTCTGCATGTAGGGCTTGGCGTCGGTGTCGGGGTCGTAACGGTAGATCTGGAAAGTGCGCAAAGTCATGGTGTTTCCTGTGCGTCAAGCAAACGGATGAACGGGCCGCGTGGGCAGGCTGCCGGGCGTCAGAAGGTGCGCACCTTGGGCGGCACGGAGTCCACCGTCAGCGGTTTGAGCTGCACCGGCTTGTAGGCCAGGCGGTTGCCTTCGCTGTACCACAGGCTGTGCTTCATCCACTCCTTGTCGTTGCGACCGAGCGGGAACTCGGCGTCGTCGGCGGTGCGTTCGTAGTCGTTGACGGTGTGCGCGCCACGGCATTCCTTGCGCGCTGCGGCCGACTCGATCGTGGCCTGGGCCGATTCGATCAGGTTGGCCACCTCCAGCGCCTCGATGCGGGCGGTGTTGAAGACCCGGCTCTTGTCCTTCAGCGCAATGCCGGCCACGCGTTCGCGCAGCGCCGCCACCTTGACCCGGCCCTCGTCCAGCGAAGCCTGGGTGCGGAACACGCCGGCATGCTGCTGCATGGTGCTGCGGATGTCGCCGGCCACTTGCTGCGAGTATTCGCCGCTGCTGCTGCTGTCCAGCATGGCCAGCCGGGCCAAGGAAAAATCGGCACCGTCTGCCGGCACCGCCTTGTGGGCCTTGCCATGCCTGGCCAGCGAATCGACGATGTGGTTGCCCGCCGCGCGGCCAAACACCAGCAGGTCGAGCAAAGAGTTGGTGCCCAGGCGGTTGGCGCCATGCACGCTGACGCAGGAGCATTCACCCACCGCATACAGCCCGCCGACCACGGTGTTGGGGTTGTCGCCCTCGGGCGTGACCACCTGGCCATTGATGTTGGTGGGGATGCCGCCCATCTGGTAGTGGATGGTGGGCACGACCGGAATCGGCTCTTTGGTGATGTCGACGTTGGCGAAGTTGTGGCCGATCTCGAACACGCTGGGCAGGCGCTTGAGAATGGTGTCGCCGCCCAGATGGGTCATGTCGAGCTGGATGTGGTCCTTGTTCGGCCCGCAACCACGGCCTTCCTTGATTTCCTGGTCCATGCAGCGCGAGACGAAGTCGCGCGGTGCCAGGTCCTTCAGCGTGGGCGCGTAGCGCTCCATGAAGCGCTCGCCACTGCTGTTGCGCAGAATCGCGCCTTCGCCTCGGCAGCCTTCGGTCAGCAGCACGCCTGCGCCATGCACGCCGGTGGGGTGGAACTGCCAGAACTCCATGTCTTCGAGCGGAATGCCCGCGCGTGCGGCCATGCCCAGGCCGTCACCGGTGTTGATGAAGGCGTTGGTGCTGGCGGCAAAGATGCGGCCCGCGCCGCCGGTGGCCAGCAAGGTGGTCTTGGCTTCGAGCAGGTAGACGTCGCCGGTTTCCATCTCCATCGCGGTCACGCCGACCACGTCGCCGTCGGCGTCGCGCACCAGGTCCAGCGCCATCCATTCGACAAAGAACTGGGTCCGGGCCTTGATGTTCTGCTGGTACAGCGTGTGCAGCATGGCATGGCCGGTGCGGTCGGCCGCTGCGCAGGCGCGCTGCACCGGCTTTTCACCGTAGTTGGCGGTGTGGCCGCCAAAAGGGCGCTGGTAGATGGTGCCGTCGGCATTGCGGTCGAACGGCATGCCGAAGTGTTCGAGCTCGTAGACCACCTTGGGCGCCTCGCGGCACATGAACTCGATCGCATCCTGGTCGCCCAGCCAGTCACTGCCCTTGACGGTGTCGTAGAAATGGAAGTGCCAGTTGTCTTCGCTCATGTTGCCCAGCGAAGCGCCAATGCCGCCCTGCGCCGCCACGGTGTGGCTGCGGGTCGGGAACACCTTGGACAGCACCGCCACGTTCAGGCCCGCGCGGGCCAGTTGCAGCGACGCACGCATGCCGGAGCCGCCGGCGCCGACGATCACCACATCGAACTTGCGACGGGCCACTGAAGTCTTGAGGTTTGCCATGCTTGTATGTGTCTCGTCAGCGCGTCACAGACGCCACAGAACCTGAACTGCCCAGCCCGCGCAGCCCACCAGCCAGGCGATGGTGGCGACCTGCACCACCAGCTTCACGCCCACCGGCTTGATGTAGTCCATCCACACGTCGCGCATGCCGACCCAGGCATGCCAGGCCAGCGACACGATCACGACCAGGGTGGCCACCTTCATCCACTGCCGGGCAAAGATGCCCGACCAGCGGTCGTAGCCCAGCGGGCCGCCGAACAACAGCTGGACCAGCAGCGCAAAGGTGTAGATCGCCATCAGCACCGCCGTGGCGCGCTGGCTCAGCCAGTCGCGAAAACCGTAGTGCGCGCCCACCACCAGGCGCTTGGAACCGTAGTTGACAGCCATCTTGTGCCTTCCAGTCTTGTTGTCTTGTGGACCTGCTCAGCAGCGCTGAACGCGCTCAGAACAGGCCGAACAGCTTGGCGCCCAGCGCCACCGTCAGCACGATGCTGATGGCAAAGGTGGCCATGGCCGACGAACGACCCTGCTCCTTGCTCACACTGTGGGTCGCGTCCATCCAGATGTGGCGCAGGCCGGCCACGGCATGGTGCAGGTAGGCCCAGATCAGCGCCAGCACCACCAGCTTGACGACAAAGCCGGGCACGAAGCCGATACCGGCGACAAAGGCGCTGGTGAAGCTGTCGTAAGAAATCTCGGAGGTGACACTGGTGTCGAACATCCAGACGATGAATGGCAGCAGAAAGAACATCAGCATGCCGCTGGCGCGGTGCAGGATGGACACCAGCGCGGCCACCGGCAGCCGGTACTGCATGGCCTCGATCAGCCGCATGTTGGCACCTGGACGCTGGTCGCGGCCGGATTTGGAGAGTTCAGCCATGGGTCGATGCCTCGTGTTCTGGTTCGGATGCGTGAGGGGCTCAAGCCGAAGCGCGTTCGGTGGAAACCCGAAGAGTTTATTGCAACGCACAAGGCTTACCGGCAGCTTGTGCAATGCAACTCAAGCCGACGGCATGCCGGCGGACTGTCTGCGCTCAGTTCAGTTCATTGCGGTAGAAATGGTGGGCGGTGTGGTACAGGCCGCGCCGCAGTTCAACCGGTTGGTCGCCATAGGTGAAGGACAGGCGCTCCACGCTGAGCAGCGGTGAGCCGGCGGCCACGCCCAGCAGTGCGGCCGCGCTGTCGTCGGCCGGGACAGCGCGCACCTTTTCTTCGGCCCGGATCATGCGCACGCCGAACTCGGCCTCGAACATGCCGTACATCGGGCCCTTGTATTCGATCAGGCGTTCGGTCGTCAGACCCTTGAACAGCGTGCCGGGCAGCCAGATCTCGTCCAGCACCACCGGCTTGTCGTCGGCCAGCAGCAGGCGGCGCAACTGCACCACGGCGTCGGCGCTGCGGCAGGCCAGGGCGCGGGCCACGTCGGCCGGGGCGCGCGTGCGGCGGCAGTCCAGCAGGCGCCGGGCCATGCCTCGGGGAACGCCGTCGTCGGGCAGCAGACTCAGGAACCGGTACTGGATGCGCTGCTCGGCGTGGGTGGCCACAAAGGTGCCCTTGCCCTGGCGGCGAACCAGCAGGTTGTCGGCGGCCAGCTCATCGATGGCCTTGCGCACCGTGCCCTGGCTGACCTTGAATCGGGTGGCCAGTTCCTGCTCGCTGGGAATGGCCTCGCCCGGCTTCCAGGCGCCGGCCTTCAGCTGCGCCGTCAGCAGCGCCTTGATCTGCTGGTAGAGAGGGCTGAAGGCGGGCTGGAGGGCGGCGTTGGCAGCAGTGGTTCGAGCGTCTTGGGACACCGGCGGATTGCACCACAAAGCGCCCTGTGTCAATCTGAAAGACGTCTTATATAAGACACCATTTCTGCCAGTCCGGAAACAGACTGGCTTTGGCCATGCTGTTCCGCGCCTGAGCGTTTGCGCAGGTGCAGCGCCACGCCGTGGAGCAGTTGCCGCCGATCGGGGTCCAGTTCTGGAATTTGCCCACTGCGGCTTCGAGCCATGATCACGCGCTTGTCGCTGATCTGGGCAGCCAGACCGGGCCGGCCACGGAAGCATGGCGTCAGCGACCCGCCCTAAAATCCGACGCAACCTGGTGGGCCTGGCCCGCCGCCCCCTTTCTTTTCATCTGGAGTCCCCATGAGCAAATCGCCCGTTCGCGTGGCCGTCACCGGTGCCGCTGGTCAAATCGGTTATGCCCTGTTGTTTCGCATCGCCTCGGGCGAAATGCTGGGCAAGGACCAGCCCGTGATCCTGCAGTTGCTGGAAGTGCCGGTCGACAAGGCCCAGGAAGCGCTCAAGGGCGTGATGATGGAGCTGCAGGACTGCGCCTTCCCGCTGCTGGCCGGCATGGAGGCGCACAGCGACCCCCTGACCGCCTTCAAGGACACCGACTACGCCCTGCTGGTGGGCGCCCGTCCTCGCGGCCCCGGCATGGAACGCGCCGACCTGCTCGCCGCCAACGCGCAGATCTTCACCGCCCAGGGCAAGGCGCTGGACGCCGTGGCCAGCCGCAATGTCAAGGTGCTGGTGGTGGGCAACCCGGCCAACACCAATGCCTACATCGCGATGAAGAGCGCGCCCAGCCTGCCGCGCAAGAACTTCACCGCCATGCTGCGCCTGGACCACAACCGCGC
>JANOWE010000045.1:0-1519 GCA_031417735.1 Betaproteobacteria bacterium | reverse complement strand
TATGCCCAGCACGCCGGTGACCACGCCGATGGTCTTGTCGTTGTCTTCCAGCACCGGGCCTTGCTCGATGTGGGTTTCGAAATAGCAGCCGATGGGGTGGTCGCCGGGCTCTTGCTCGCCGATGTAGCCGATGCGCTGCAGCTCGTCCTTGACCGTCTTGCCGTCCGCGTCTTTCGCGGCATAGGCATGTTCCAGCGTGAAGGCCTTGGCAAACACGCCCGAGCCCATCATCACCGGCACAAAACGCGAGCCTTCTTCGTTGGTCCACCAGGCCACCTCGATCGGCGCCTCGGTGGTGATGCCGGCGTCGTTCAGCGTGCGCACCACCTCCAGCCCGGCCAGCACGCCGTAGTTGCCGTCGAACTTGCCACCGGTGGGCTGGGTGTCGATGTGGCTGCCGGTCATCACCGGGGGCAATTTGTTGTTGCGGCCGTCGCGGCGCAAGAAGCCGTTGCCGATTTTGTCGATGGTGATGCTCATGCCCGCCTCTTTGGCCCAGCGGCTGACCAGGTCGCGGCCCTGCTTGTCCAGGTCGGTCAGCGTGAGCCGGCAGACACCGCCCTTGGGCGTGGCGCCAATCTGCGCCAGCTCCATCAGGCTGGCCCACAGGCGGTCGCCGTTGATGCGCAGGGCTTGAATGTGCTCGGGCAGGGGGGGCGTGGTCTTCATGTCCATGATGTTCGGCTCCGGGTGTCTGGGGTGTTCGGGGTCAGCGCGCCACCGCGGTGGGCGCTTCCAGCTCGGCCTTGCGCTTGAGAACGCTGAACTGCGGCGCAAACGGCGGGCGCTTCAGGTAGCGGCCGGCGCCGCGCTCGGCGCGCAAGTCACCTTCGGCGTAGACCACCTTGCCGCGCTGCACGGTGTGGCTGTTGCTGCCCTGCACCGTTCGGCCTTCGAAGATGTTGAAGTCGCCCAGGCTGTGCTGGGTCTTGACCGAGAAGGTCTTGCTGGCGGACGGGTCCCACAGCACGATGTCGGCATCGGCGCCGGCCACGATGCAGCCCTTGCGCGGGTAGAGGTTGAACAGCTTGGCGGCGTTGGCCGAGGTGATGGCCACGAACTCGCTGGGTGTGATGCGCCCGCCGTTCACGCCCTCGTGCCACAGCACGGCCAGGCGCTCTTCCACGCCGCCGCAGCCGTTGGGGATGAGCGTGAAATCGTTCTTGCCGGCGGCTTTTTGCTCGGCGCAGAAGGTGCAATGGTCGGTGGCGGTGGTGTGCAGCTGGCCGCTTTGCAGGCCGCGCCACAGCATGTCGGCATTGCCCTTGGGGCGGAAGGGCGGGCTCATCACATGGCCGGCGGCAAATTCGAAACGCGGGTCGCGGTAGACGCTGTCGTCGATGGTCAGGTGGCCGGCCAGCACCTCGCCGAACACCCGCTGGCCGTTGGCGCGGGCGCGGGCAATCGCCGCGGCGCTCTCTGCACAGCTGACATGCACCACATAGATCGGCACGTTCAGCACGTTGGCGATGGCGATGGCGCGCTGCGCGGCCTCGGCCTCCACGGCGGGCGGGCGGCT
>JANOWE010000044.1:0-23166 GCA_031417735.1 Betaproteobacteria bacterium | reverse complement strand
GTGTTGCCTACGTTGATGAGGCGGGCTTTTCACAAGTGCATCCAAATCGCAGCGCTTGGACGCCGGCGAGAAAACGCCACCTCATCGAAGCAAAACGCGGCAAGAGGCTCAACGTGCTGGCGGCAATGATCTCCACGGGAGGAATCTTCATTGCCAGAAGAACTACCAGACCACGTTCTCGGCCCAGCGCTCAACCAGATCTTCGTCGCTGAGGTTGAAGCTGTTCTTCAGGTACAGCAGGCTGGCCATCAAGCGGATGGGCAAGCGCGGCCCTCCAGCCGGGCTGACTCCGCCACCGAACTCGACGTCATAGGCGCCCAACAGATCGGCCCTGCTCTTGCGCTTGGCAGGCCAGGCTTGACGGGCCAGCTTCGGCGCCACCGCAGCGTCGATCGCGCCCCACCGCAACCGCGTGGCCTACACCGCCAGCGGGTGCTTCAAGTCGATCATCGCGTCCAGTCGGGCGCGAAAGAAGTCGTCTGTGGCCATCGGCAGCAGTCCTCAACCCCTCAAGAATTGCTATACATTGGATTGGATCACTGGGGATCTGACCATCGGGAATATCCAGAAAGTCATTTAAAAACAACGAGTTACGAGTATTGCAGGGCCAATTACGTCACCGATGCCGGCAAGTATTCTCTGCACTGGAACCTCGTTAGAGCAGAGGATGCGCAGCGGCCTTTAGGGCTTGCGCTGCATCGCGAACGAGCTCAAGCTGCAAATGGCTAGGGAAGGCTTGCGACAAAGCCATTTCATTTTTCGCGCAGCGTCGAATTCATAATACGCTGGCGAATTACACCGCCTCATTTCAGCGCCAACACTTTCGCACGTTTACCACTTCGTGCTTCTCAGTCGCATTGCAATTTGACAATTCTGATCAACTCCGAAAGGTGACCATGCCGCACGATCAGATTGACATACCCACCGGGGCCCCGCAGTTCACTGCTGAACTCTATTCGCCCTCGGGCACAAAGGCAACGGGCCTCGTAGTCCTTGCATACGGGACCGATGGCTTTGTCAACAACGAGCGCGGCCCTTGGAAGACGATGATGCGCGGCTACGCAAAGGATCTGGCCAAGCGTGGATTGTTTGCATTGATCCCGGACTACTTTGCGAAAACCGGGTCACCGCACGGTGGCGATGCGATAAACGACATCGTGACGAAGCGTCACGACTGGGCGACCGCGCTCGTAGATACTGTCACCTTGGCCAAGACGCTCGCGAGGGTCGATCCGTCCCGCATTGGGATGCTGGGGTTCTCACTCGGAGGTTATCTTTGCCTTCTCAGCCGTGCCGCAGCCAAGCCCAAGGCTCTCGTTGAATTCTTTGCGCCGATCTTCGACGGCATTGGTCCGGCGGGCACTGTCCCGTTTGTGCAAATCCATCATGGCTCGAATGACCAGCCGCCGACCAGCTTCAAGAATGCCATCGTAATCGAAGGCATTCTCAAGCTCGAGCACAGCGATGTCTCCGTCTTCGAGTATCTAGGTGCCACACACGGCTTTGCAAGCAAGACAGCCGCTGACCAGAAAGCCTCTTCGGACTCTAAGGCCTCAACATTGAAGTTTTTTGAAACTCGCCTTTGAAAGAGCATGGTGGACGAAAACAATGCCGCGCGGGCCGTATGCCGATCGAGCCCTACAGATCTCGTGCCAAGAGATTATCCACACGATTTTCTCCTTCCTCGCACAGGCGACCGCCCGCGCTCGGAAGGACCAGGGGAATTGAATCATGATCAGCATCATACGCGTCCGCTTTGACACCAACGCCGATCTGTCCAGCGTCTGGTCCGACCAGCAAATGGAGAACTGGATGAATCCGCTCATCCCGTTTAGTCTCGGCGACTTCTGGTGGACGTCCTCGCGAGGACTATATTCACTCGACCATGTACTCTATCCGGCGATAGTGGTGAAGGACCCCAGGCCCGGAGTCGCCAAGGACAACGCCACTCAGCGGGCCGCGCTCACGGATGCGGTAATCAAGGCGGCGACCGACACGGTTAAGCCGGATTGGGACAACACAGACATCCTCATGATCTGGTTTGCCCAGCCCACCGATACGTTCGGCGGTGGCAGCAGCCAGGTGCCGCTGAGGAATGGCAGCAATAAATCCGTTCGGGTCACGGTGGTTGACAACCTGACCGCGTTCGACGCGGCCTGCCAGGAACTCGGCCACAGTTACGGTCTCAGCCACGAGATCGACGCTGACGGAAACGAGTACGCGTCGCCGTATTCGGTGATGAGCGCCCGTTTCGGGCCGGAGTTTCTCAGACCCAGTGATGCGCGACTTCCGGACGGCAAGATCATGACGGCGAGCGATGAGACCTGGATTGGCTCGGGGGCCAATCGCATCGTCGGCCCGTCGCTGGCAGCCGCCCAGTTGTATCGCGAGCAGCCATTCCGCGACAGCCCTTCCGTCATTCATCTCGACGGCAGCTACGCCCGAAAACCTGTCATGCGCCGGCTTTATGCGCTCAACTACCAGTTGG
Source organism: Betaproteobacteria bacterium (assembly GCA_031417735.1). Classification (GTDB taxonomy): domain Bacteria; phylum Pseudomonadota; class Gammaproteobacteria; order Burkholderiales; family Burkholderiaceae_C; genus Pseudaquabacterium. Next base: position 20,678 of record JANOWE010000044.1, on the reverse strand, counting down.
GGCAGCCTCCCGGGTCGCTTCCGGTGCTTCTCTCATTGCCCTCCCATCATGGTGACGGCCGGACGTTTCTGGTCGAACTCCGCCGCAGTGGCGTCGGCTACGACCAGGCGCTGACACCCGCATTGGTTGTCCACTCGCTCAATCCAGACGGCCGGCTACGCTACGAGGGCGCAGCCTCGTTGACGCTCGCGAACGACCGCACCGATTGGCCGTGCGTGGCCGGCGACTTTGCATTGCGCCTGGTGCACGTCGACGCTGCGCACGAATTCGCCGACGTGATGCTCCACGCCGGTGCGGAGAAATGGTTCCCGATTCGCGGCGTGCTGTTGGCTGGTCGATTTCGCACGCAACGTGAACTGAACGCGATGTCAAACGATGACATGCGGAACACGCTTATCGTCGAATTGACCCAGCATAGCCATCAAGCCGACTACCAGCGTTTCGATGACGATACCCTTGCCGGCATGGGGGCCGTGATGGTCTTTCTTCGTGAAGGTCACCTACGCGACGACGCCGCGCTGAGCGCGATGACGGCAGACGATCAGCGCAATACGCTCATCGTCGAACTCGACGGCCAGACCCATGTCGGGCGCGCGCTGCAAGGTTTCGACAACCTCGACCTTGCGCGGATCGGTCTTGGCAGCGATCTGGCCACGCGCGGCCAGGTACCTGGTCGCGCCGGCTCGTGGATCCGCGGCGTACTGCTACTGGGTGGCTTCCGCACTCACCATGAGCTGAATGGAATGTCGGATGACAACATGCGCAATACGCTCATTGTCGAGCTCACGAACCACAGCAACCAACGCAACTACCAGCGTTTCAATGACACGGAGCTTGAAGGACTGGGTGCGGTGATGGTGGCGATGCGTAGGCTCGGTATCCGCGACGACAACACCCTGCGAACCATGAGCGCAGACGATCAGCGCAATACCCTGATCGTCGAACTCGATGGCCAGACCCACCTTGGTGGAAGGCTCCAGGGACTCCAGAACATCGACCTGGCCAAGGTGGCGCTTGGTGCCGTGCCGGCGTGAACGTCTACGGGTCGGCCAGGCGGGACCGGATGCCGGTGGCTGCGTATTTCAGCGGCAAGGTTGGCATAGCTTACGAAAGCGGCGTTGCAATGGCCGCTGCCAAACCGAACATTCAACCGCCGCATGACGGTGCGCCACAGCATGCTCTGCGTGCTGCGCTCCAGACCGGGCGCACCCACAGTTCTGTGGGTGCGTGAAGCGCTGGCGCAAGGCACATTGGCCGCAGGAGATTTGCCCGCCCGGGCTGCCGGGCACCACCGCAGGAGAACCGCATGGACGCCGCAGTCTGCAGATTTGCCGTCACTGTCTTGCTGGCGGCTTGTGCAGCCCTGGTGCCGGCAACGTCGGCCCGCGCCTGGGGCGCCAAGGGGCACCGGCTGACGGCGCTGATTGCCGAACAGTTGCTGGCGCCGTCGGCGCGGGCCCAGGTCAAGCTGATTCTGGGCAGCGAGGGCCTGGCCGATGCCGCGCTGTACCTCGACATCCACCGCGACGAGTTGCAGCAACAGATCCACGGCTCCAAGGACTGGCATTTCGACGACCGACCCAGCTGCGATGCGGCCGCGCCGATCTCCGACTATTGCCCGGACGGCCAGTGCGCATCGTTCCAGCTCAAGCGCCACCAGCGCGACCTGTCCTTTTCCCAGGGCCCGCTGGCCGAGCGGCGATTTGCGCTGCGGGTGGTGGCGCATCTGGCCGGCGACATTCACCAGCCCCTGCACACCGCCGACCATGACGACAGTGGCGGCAACGGCATCCGTCTCAGCGGCCCGTGGTTGCCCAGCGGCAAGCACGGGCCCAACCTGCATTCGGTGTGGGACAAGGACTTCGTCGCGCTGGCGCTGGCAGTGCCGGCCTTCCAGGGCAAGGCTGAGCGCCAGGTCGCGGCATTGCTGGCCAGCCAGATCACCGACGATGAAAAATCTCGCTGGCGCAAGGGGCCGGTGAGCCAGTGGATGAAGCAGTCCTACGACCTGGCGGTCAAGCTCGCCTACAGCCCCCTGCCCGGCTTTGCCTGTGCCGCCGAGGGCTTTGCGGCCCAAGCGCTGACGCTGCCCGAGAGCTATGTGACTCAGGCCGTGGCCAGCATCCCGGAGCAACTGAAAAAAGGCGGGCTGCGGCTGGCCGCGATGCTCAACCGCGCCCTGTCGTCAGCGGCGGATGCGGCCGGACCCTGGGTGCGGGTCGACAAGCTGTAGCCCGGCCAGCGCGCCGCCAGCGACTGCCGCCTGCGCCTGGGCAGTTCTGGCCGGGTGCGCATCGGGCCTGACCCGATGGCCGAGCCCGGCAGCTCGAGACCGGGCCACTTCGGCAGCGGGCGTGCCCCTTTTCGATCACCGGCAAGGCAGGTTCCACGCCGGCGACGAAGCACCGCCGAGCCCAAGCCCGACAGGCTCCTAGCGGTTCATTCGCGCAAAACTCAAGAGCATGTCGATGGCCACCGACTGATTGCTCAGCAATTGCAGCCGGTCCAGTGCGCCATGGAAGACATCGACAAACCCTGGCGGCGGCGGCTCGTCGGCAAAATCGTCCAGCTGCTTGAAGCCCATGCTCCATTGTGGAAAGTCGCGCCCGGCGATGGCTTCGTCCAGCAGCTTGACCACGCCGTTGTTGCGCGGGTCGCGACAGATCGAGGCGAAGATGTCGTGCACATCGTCCGGCTCGCCTTCCAGCACCTGCATGTAGGTGGCGTTGTTGTAGATCAGCATGCCGGTGATGTTCTGGCGCAGGTTGCGCGACCGCGATTGCGCCAGCAGCAGCGTCAGGTCTTGCGTTGACGGCCAGCTGGTGGCCGAGCTGATGTAGATCAGGTGGATCACGTGGGCTCCTGCGGCAGGTGTGCATCCGGCTTCCCGCGGCCCGCCAGGTTCAGCAGCAAGCGCACCAGCGCTTCAGGCTCGGTGACCATCGGGCAATGCCCGGTCGCCAGTTCCAGCACCTCGAAACCGGGCAGCGCGCGCACGCGGCTGCGCATTTCGGCAATGGTCGGGTAGGCGGGTGCTGTGCAGTCGATGAAGCAGCGCGGCAACGCGGCCCAGCGCCCCAGGTCGAAGGCCAGCGGTTCGCGGTAGGGGCCGAAAGGCTGCGGCACCTGGCGGCGCAGCAGCCAGTCGCGGTCGGCGCCGGTGATGCCGAACAGCGCCGGGTCGGGCGGCGGCAGCGCATGGCCGTTGGCTTGGGCTGCGGCCGTGCGCTCGGCCACGAGCTTGGCGCCGTGCAGGTGGCCCCAGCCTTCACCGGGCAGCGGCACCATGGCGTCGACATAGACCAGTTGCCGCACCGCAGCCGGGTTACCGCTAGCCAGGCGATCGGCCACGCCGGTGATGACCATGCCGCCGTAGCTGTGGCCCACCAGCACCACATCGCTCAGCTCTTCGGCGCGCACCAGGCCCAGCACGTCCTCGACATGGGTCTGCAGCGTGATGCCGGGGTGGCGCAGGTGGGCGCGGTCACCGTCGCCGGTGAGGGTGACGGCATGCACCTCATGCCCGGCCGCGCGCAGCGGGCCCAGCACCCGGCGCCAGACCCAGGCCCCGGCCCAGGCGCCATGCACCAGCACGATGGGCGGGCGGGCCGGGTGGCTCATGCGTCAGCAGCCTGGGTCTGACTGGTTTCGGCCAGCAGCAACGCTGCGGCCTCGGCCTGCGGCAGACAGCGCACGCCTTGCGCAGCCACCGCCTGCAAAAAGTCGGTGGCGGCGGTCTCGAAGCCGGCCACCGGGCTCATGCAGTCGGTCAACAACACCAGGCGCTGCGCACTGCCGGGCGGCAGGTGCTGCAGCAGATGCGCCACCGTGGCCTTGACGCAGTGGCTGCTGGCCTGGCCTGCGATGACCAGCGTGTGGGCGCCGGCCAGCCGCGCCAGCAGGGCCCGATTCAGGCCGGTGGCGGGCACAGTGGCGTCGGGCACCTCGGCCATCAGCGCGCTGTAGTGCTCGGTCAGCGGGTGCTCGCCCTTGTGCACCGCATGCACGGCTTGCAGCGTGCGCGCGGCCCAGGCGTTGCACGCGGCCAGCACATGGGCATGCAGGGCCTGGCCCCAGCTGCCGGTCTGGCAGTGCACGGGCCAGACCATCAGGCCGTAACGGCCCTGGGCTTCCAGCGTGTCGACATAGGCCTGGGTCTGCGGCAGCAGCGCCGGGTTCGCCGGGCGGAACAAGCCCTGGCGCAACGCGGCGGCGCTGATGGCGGTGAATGGCGCGACCGCGCTGCCATTGGCCTGGCGCCAGAACGGCGGGTGGGCGATGTCGACGAACTGGTGGCTGTCCAGCGTCAGTGTGATGGCGTCTATGGCCCGGCCGGCCTGGCGGATGAAGCGCGCCAGGCGCTGCAGGTCGGCGTCCGCTCCGGCCACCGGCAACGCGGGCTGAAGCCGCCGCCCGGCCAGCGGGTCATAAGGGCATTGGTGAACGGGCAGATCACAAAAATCGTTCTGCGCGTCGATGATCAGCAGGTGCGTCGTCATGGCCGGACCGGGGTGCGGGTGTAGGCGGTCAATGTAGCCCAGCGAGAGGGCCGCACCACAAAGCCAGCTCATTCGGCCCGGTCATTCGCGCGCCGCGGCTCGACGCCCCACGCGCTGCAAGTTCGCCCGGCGCGGGCCCGACCCCAAGCCCGACAGGCTCCTAGCCTTGGCTGACGGCCGACGCTGCTAGGGATGGTCACCGCCCGCGAAGCTCCTAAAGTTCGCCGCCTGCCCTGCTCAGGTCGGGATGCATGCCCAGCTTGGCGCCACGAAGCAGTTGTAAGGCGTTGCCATCGGCCTGCCGCACGGCAGGACGCGGGCGATGAAGGCGTACCTGAAACAAGTCCCTGCAGCCACAGCGGTGAGATCATGACCTTGTCGGTGTGGATTGCATTCACCGCTTCGTTCGACGAAGCGGCGCGCGCCAACATCGTGTCGCTTCTCGACCGATGCGGCGTTCACACGCGGGCCTGGAAAGAAGCCCCCAGCGGTGGGCTCGGCCTGGCGGTGTTCGACGCGATCGACGACGGCTTGCTCGCGCTGCTGCGCCAAGAGAGCCGAACCGCCAATGTGCTCGCGCTCTCGCTCTGCCAGCTCGCACTGTCGAGTCAGACGCTGTGGTCGCTGATCGACGCTGGCGCGCTCGATGTGTTGCAGTGGCCGTCGATGCCTGCTGCGGCTGACGACGTGGCGTGTCGCCTGCAGCGCTGGGCCCAGATCGATGCCTTGCTCGATTCACCGCAGGTCAAGCGCTCGCTGGTCGGCGCGAGCGCGGCATGGCACCACGTGGTGCGCGGCATCGTCGAAGCGGCCGCCTTCACGTCGTCGTCGGTGCTGATCACCGGCGAGAGCGGCACCGGCAAGGAACTGGTCGCGCACCTGATCCACGACCTCGACCCGCGCCGCGACAAGGGCAACTTCGTGGTGGTTGACTGCACGACCCTGTCGCGCGAGCTGTCGGGCAGCGAATTCTTCGGCCACGATCGCGGCGCCTTCACCGGCGCCATGAGCGCCCGTGACGGCGCCTTCGCGCTCGCCGACAAGGGCACGCTGTTTCTCGACGAGGTCGGTGAGTTGAGCCAGGAACTGCAGGCGCAACTGTTGCGCGTGGTGCAGGAGCACAAGTTCAAGCGCGTGGGCAGCAATGCGTGGCAGACCACCGACCTGCGGCTGGTCTCAGCGACGAACCGCGACCTTGAGCGCTGCGTCACCGAGGGCACGTTTCGCGCCGACTTCTTCTACCGCATTGCCGGTTGGCGGTGTCGCACGCTGCCCTTGCGCGAGCACAAGGACGACATCATGCCGCTCGTGCGGCACTTTATGGCCGAACTGCTGCCCGGGCGCGACGACGTGGCCATCGAGAATGCGGTGCGCGAGTTTCTGATCACGCGCGACTACCCGGGCAACGTGCGCGATCTGCGGCAACTCGTGACCCGGATCTGTCATCGCCATGCAGGCAGCGGGCCGATCAGCATCGGCGACATCGCGCTCGAAGACCGCCTCGCCACTGGCGCCACAGCGGCCGGCTGGCCGGAAAGCGGCTTTCGATCGGCGGTGCGCGTGGCGGTGGAACTGGGCATCAGCATGAAAGACATCGGCCAGGCTTCCACCGAGCTCGCGATCGAGTGCGCTCTGGAACGCGAAGGCGGCAACCTGCAACGCGCCGCAGCGCGCCTGGGTGTGACCGATCGGGCGCTGCAGATTCGGCGTGCCAGCCAGCGCGGCGCGGGTGAATCGGCCTCGCTTTCATGACGCAGCCCAAGCCTGCGCAGTCACCAACGCAGCTCAGCCTCAGGGCCGCCAGGTGGCATCAAGGGCGTGGCCAGTCTGCGCCGCCGCAGGCGTGCCCGCGCCGTGAGCCGCAGGAAGTTGCGGCCCAGCACCAAGGCTTCGCCGTCTGCCGTCAGCCCCAGCGCTCTGACCTTTGCCAGCTCGACGCCCGGATGCAGCCAGGGTCCGTCGGTGCCGAACAAGAGCTTGCACGCACCGGCGCGCCGCAGCGCCTGGGCCAGCAGGTCGAAGCGGCGCACGCCGGCAGTGTCGGCATAGACGTTGGCATGCCGCTCCAACTGGTCGATCAAGCCGAGCTGCGCGCGCCAGTCGTCGGCAAAGCTGCCCAGGTGCGGCACGATGAAGTCGACGTCCGGGAACTGCTCGGCCAGCAGCTGGGCCTGCGCCACCTCGCCGACCACGTCGTAAAGCACCGGCAAGGCGTAGGCTCGCGCGACCTCGCAGACCTCGCGCGTGATGTTGGCATCGTTGCGGTGCAGCTTGATGCCGATGAAGCCGTGGCGTTCGACGCCCTCGCGCACGAGCGCGCCGATGCGTCCGCGGTCACGCGCCGCGTGCACGAAGACGAAGCCAAAGTAGCGCTTCGGGTGGTCCGCCACGATGCGCGCCACGGCGCGGTTCGCGGTGGCGTAGTCGGAGTGGAATGCCGCGAACAGCACGGTTCGGTCGATGCCGGCCTGCGCCGCCCGCTGCGCGTAGTCGTCCAGCGCGGCACCGCTGTCCCAGGGGCCGGTGAAGCCGTCGCCGGGGCCGGCATGGCAGTGGCAGTCGATGATCATCGTCGGCTCGAGGGTCAGCGCAGCGCAAGAGGCTCGGTCTCCCAGCTGAATGGCGCCTGCAACACAAGTTGCCCCGGTACGGGCGTCCCGCTGAACAGGCTGCCGCCGGCTTTGCTCTGGGTCAGCGCAGGGGCCAGCAGGCTTTCGAGCGCCTTGGGCAGCACGTTGACGATGCGCACGCTGCGCCGCACCGGCGTGGGCGCGTTCGGCAGCCCCGGCCCGTGCAAGGCGCCGGCGCGTCGCAGCAACCGGGCCAGCGCGAGCTCGACCATCCGCACCACGCCGGCGACGCCGCGGTTGCTGCGGTTGCCGCGCACCTCGGCCAGGTAGAAGCTGAGCTTGGGGTGCCTTCGCTTCATCTCGATGTACTCCTTGTCGCCCATGCGGCGGGCGAAGGTGCCCGCCATGCCAACCTTGAGAATCGTCGGTAACGCCGGGGGATTGGCCGGAACCACGGCGATGTACACGCCGCCGACGTCAGTCATCCTGGCGACGACCTCCTGGTGCGTATAGGGGCGAGCGAGCCACTTCAGCGTCGCACTCAGGGGACCGAACGTCGCCTCCTGCTCGGCCTCGCCCAACTCGCCGAGCACGCTGAATTCAGCCTCCTTGGCCGGCGTCGCGGGCTTGGCCTTCCCCCATTGCCGCCACAGGTCGGGAATCGGATTGCCGCCACCGACCTTGAAACCCGGCCCGCCGTCCCTCAGGCCCAGGTTGTCGACCGCCCATTGCCCGACGTGGTACCAGATGTCGGGGCCGGGGTCGTTCTCGCGCGTCGCGCTCGACTGGCGGTGCGCGAGCACGGTGCGCAGGCCTATCGTGCTCACCAGATGGCGGATCAGGCGGCGCCCGGCCTCGATCTGCGCCGGCGTGACCTGGTTGCGACCGAACTTCGTGCCCTCCCACCACTTGCCTTTGGTGTTCGGAAAGTTGCCCGCGAACTCGACCGCGACGCTGCCAGGGTTGAAGCCGTTCGAGGCCCAGATCAATTGCGTCACCGGGTGGATCTGCAAGATCTTGCCGTCGGGCAGGATCGCGAAGTGCGCTTTCAGCCGCAGGTAGCCTTTGAGCGGATCCTTGCGCTGGAAGCAGCAGGCCATCTGGTGCAGCACCAGCGCCTTGACCTTGGTCAGGTCGCGCGCGCCCTGGCGCACGCTCTTGTCGGCCTGCCCGGTCAGGTCGATGATGCCGGCGCTGCTCATCGCGTCGGTGACGCGTGCGGCCACATCGCTGATGCCGCCGCCGATGCGCTTGACGAGGTCGCCCAGGCCCCATTCGTTCTCGAGGGCGGGGCCCGACCAGGGCACGATCTCGAATTCCGAGTCGCGTCGATTCTGAAAGTCCATGACGCTTCTCCTTCGCGTGACGGGTTGAGTGGCGGTGCGCCGGTGCGTTCACGCGCCGACGACGACGAGCGTCTTGCCCTGGCGCAGCCAGCGCCCGCTCATGGGCGCGGCAGCCCGGGTGGCCTGGGGCCTGAAATGCCGCAGGTGTTGCTGCGCGGCCGACGCCAGCGCCGCCTGCACCGCCGCCGTCATGCTGGCCTCATTCGCCGGTTGCTCGAATTCCTGCGCGGCGGTGCCCGCGATGCGCACGAAGCTGCGCGCCATCTCGAACTCGCGGTCTTCGAGTTCCATCTCGCCGTACTCCAGCTCGAGCGCGCTGCTCAGTGCGCTGCCCAGCGCCGTGCCGACCGCGGTGCCCACACCCGGGATCGGAATGAACGAGCCGAGCGCGCCACCGACGAAGGGCAATGCGGTCTTCGCCACCGCGCGCAGCACGCCGCCGAACGGCTTGACCGCCTGGCCGACCACCGAGCCGACCTTCTTGATGCCGCTCCACAGGTTGCCCAGGAACTGCTCGAGCTCGGCCTCGTTCGACACCGACAGCAATTCGGCGGCGAGCGCAATTTCTTCGGCCTCGGTGAACAGCCCCTCGCCTTCGGCTTCACCTTCACGGGCCCATGGCGCCTCTCCTTCGTACTCGAACTCGCCTTCGCCTTCGCCTTCGTCCTCGCCTTCGCCCTCGCCTTCAGCCAGGTACGGGCCCTCGTACTGGCTCTGGCCAGCGGATTGATAAGCTTCGAAGGCGCCGGGTGCTTCGAACGCCATCACCTCGAAGGCCGAGGCGTCGGCGTTGCAGCGCGGGCACTTGCAGTTGAACTTGTGCATGGTCGTCTCCTCGTCGGGTGATGGGCTGTCTGGCTCGATGTCGGCAGGGGTGTCGGCGGCGGCACCATGGGGTTCGGGTTCGAACGAGCTCGGCCGTGGTGCTGCGAGCGGCGCGGCGTTCGATTGCAGGCATGACCGCATGCAGCGTCGGTAGCGCGAACTGGAGCCGTCGGGCATGGCGTCGGCGCCCCACGGCGCCCAGCTGCCATCGTCCAATGCACGTGACGGCCAGGACGATGCAGGCGGCCCGCTCGGGCGTTGGCGGCGCCGAGGCGGGGATCGTCCTTGGGTCGAACCTCGCCTGGAGCTTGCAGAACCGCGGTTCGACGCGCCGCTTCGACGAGGCGAGCTGCGCTCGAATTCCTCGGCTGCGGTCTCGAACTCGCTGCCGGTCGACAGCAATTCGAAGGAGTTGGCTGCGTTCATGGCGTCTCCAGTCAAGCGGTGCTTGCGACCCTGCGGCGCGCCGGCGGGCGCAAGGTCTGGGCGAGCGCATCGACGGCCCGGTCGATGCAGTCCGCGGTTTGCGCCGCGGTGAGGATGAAGCTCAGCCGCGTGGCCGTATTGCCGTCGTGGTGCAGCACGGTGCGCACACGGCGCTCGAGCAAACCAGCGTGCATCGCCAGCGTGTCGATGCCGCGCGGGGGCGTCAGGGTCTGTACCGGAAAGTCGCCGCCGGTCGCGCCCACGCGGAGCTGGACCAGGCGCCGTTGAAACTGCCGAACGCGCTGCGAGAGCTGCGCGCGCAGCGCGTCGCCGCATTGCCGGTTCAGTGCCAGGGCGTGCCTTGCGGCATGGATCAGCGCCACCGCCGGCGGGCTGCCGTGGACCCGCGTCTGGCTGCGTGCTTCGAAGCAGCGCACCATCTCCCGGCTGCCCGAGAGCACCGCCACCGGCACGCCAAAGCCCTTGGCCAGCGAGGCGCCGACGATGATGTGGTCGCCGGCGAGCGCATGGTGACGCAAGGCGCCGCCACCGCCATGGCCCAGCGGCGCGACGGTGCTGGCGCTGTGGCCGAGGATGCCCAGGCCTTGTGTGTCGTCGAGCACCAGGCGGCCGCCGTGCTGTGCGGCCAGTGCCGCGTAGTGTGCGAGCGGGGCTTGCCGGTCGTGACCCGGCCGCACCGCGTCACAGACGATCAACGGGCGCCGACGCTGCTCAACCACCAAACCGATCAGGCGTTCGAGCGCCGCAGTGTCATCGCTGGGAAACGTGAGCACCGGCGTGCCCAGCGCTGCGCCGCGCAACACGCCCCAGCGGGCGATCGCATAGGTCGATGCTTCGATGCAGATCGTCGCGTCGTGCCGACCCAGCATGCCGAACAGGTCCCAGAACAGGTGCAGGGTCGAGGGCAGCAAGGTGGCCGCCTCGCAACCCTGCAGCGACGCGAGTTCGTTCGCCGCGGAGACCGCGCCCGGGGGCTCTTGCAGAGCGGCCGGGCGCCCGAGCGTCAAGGCCGGATAGGGCGCGGCACTGCCGCTCGGGTGCGTGAACCCGAGGTACAGCGCCGACGTGAAATCGAGCATGGCGCGGCCCGGCTCAGGCGCTGCGTTGTTGAGCGGCCAGGCGCTTTTGCAGCAACAGCGAGGGCAGGGTCGCGTCAGCGCTCGCATTGGCCGTCTCGGTGCTCATGTCGATGCCGGTGGCCGCCCGGTAGGCGTGCACGTAACCCTGGATCTGCGGCCGCCAGAATCGCGCCCAGTTGAAAGCCTGGGTCGGCTCGTAGACCTCGCTCCAGGCGCCGTAGCGAATGGTCAGCAACAACTGCTCGCCGAAGATCGCCAGGTTGCGGAAGTGCACGACGCTGGTGTCGGTCCAGCCCTGCAGCTTCTTCATCGCGTCGACGCGGTCCATCCACGGCTCGGGGTAGGCGACCATGATCCGCGTCGGCAGGAACTCGCGGAACTCGGGCCGCCCGAGCAACCATTGCTGCATCAGCATTTCGATGCGCGCCGTCGATGGCAGGTCGCCGAACTGGTTGTGCGCGCCCTGCGACATGACCAGGTGCACTTCCTTCAATGCATTGAGCACGGGGAAGGCGTCGGCCTTGACGGTCGTGTCGTCGTCCTGCCTGTAGAACACCGTGCACAGCCGCAGCAGGTGGTGGAAGGCTTCGAGGAACTGCGAGCGCGTGTCGGCCGGGCGGAACGGCTGCACCGCCCGGCCATGCAGCCGCAGCCCGTAGTGGTGGTCGTATTCGTAGTTGCGGCGGTTCACCGTCAGGCGGTGCTGCTCGTCTTGCGTGTAGCCCCAGATCAGGTTGTTCAGCGGGCGCAGCGGGTCGATCTCGAGGTTCGCCAGCGGGTCTGGCGTGGTCGTCGAGCGCAGGTTCTGGAAGCGCCGCGTCACCGCGTTCATGGTCTGCACCAGCATCGCCTCTTCGTGCCAGTACGACCAGATCAACTCGACCAGGCACGGGCTGACCAGCTTGTCCTGCACGAAGCCGACGCACAGGTTCGCGTCGTCGTCGTCGAAGTTGGTGATCGGGATGTCGGGCAGCTTGCGGCGCACCAGTGCCAGGTAGGGCAACACCCGGCCGTCACTGGTCGGCTCGAGGTAGTTGTTGAGGGCGTCGCGGAGGTGCGGGATCGCAGGCAGGTCGCGCCGGTTGAGGTAGCCGTTGTCGTCGTGCGGGTGAAATGCGCCGGGCGAATCGAGCACCGCGCAGTTGACCATGACGAACGCCTCCGTCGCCGCCTTCAGCACCCGGTAAGAGTCGCTGTCGGTGAAGGGCAGGAAGCGCTTGCCCTTCAAGGTGTTGAACAGATCGCGTTCGACCGTAAAGCTGCCGTGCGCGCCCTTGCGGTGCTCGGTGCAGAACAGCAGGTCGATGTAGCGCAGGTAGTTGTTGAACGACAGCGCCTCGGTGCCGTTGCGGATCGCGACCCACAGCGGCAGGTCTTCGGTCACTTCGGATTCGGTGCGGGTCAACGCAACACCGAGCTTGCCCGAAACCGGGGTCGGCCGCTGCGCCTTGACCTCGTGCACATTGCGCAGCGAGATTTCGGCCGGCGCGCTCGCATCGCGGCTGGCCGGCCCCACGCCGACCAGCCGGGGCAACAGGACCAGGAAGGACAGGTTGGCGTGACCGACGTTCGACAGCGTCGTCGAGAACTCGGCCATCACAGGCGTCGCGTCGGGCAACTGGACCGAGCCCAGCGGGGCAACGATGGTGTGGTTCAAGCCCTCGGCGAACCTGACGGTCGAGACGGCGATGTCGCCCTGTTGTGCGGCGCGACAGTCCAGCGGCTGGCAGTCGTTCGAGTGAAACTTTGTTTCCACCGACACATTCACCAAGGGCTCCAGGCAGACCCGCTCGGTGCAGCCCTCGTGGGCGGTCACGAACTTCATCGCGGTTCGCGGGAAGTGCAGGTAGGCGACCGCGTAATCGTGTGCCTGGTCGACTTCGAACGTGGTACTGCCGTGGCGGCCGGTGGGCTGCTCGGCCACAAGGGTGAAGTTGCCCGGGAAGACGTTCGGGTCGAAGTCCTTGGAATTGTAGGCATCGGGCGCCCGGTACAGGCCGATCCAGGCGCCGGCCACGACGGCGTGGACGCCTCCCTTGTCGGCCACCTCGACGACGATGGATGTCTTGCGTCCGTCGTTGAATGCGGATTGCTGCGTGCTCATGTCATTCTCCTTGGGTGAAGGTCAATCGGTGTTGCAACGGCCAGTGGTCGAGCGCTTGCCTCGGGGCGGGCAAGGCGGCGACTGCGGCGCAGGCCGACGAGGTGTCGAGCGTGCTGACAAGCGCCCAGTGCGTCAGCAACTTGCCGAGCAAAACGGCCTCGTCTTCAGGACTGAGCCGCTCGTCGGAACGTGCCTGGCCGATCACGGCGAATGCCAGCGACGGTGCCGCGCCGTACATCAGCGCCGGCAGCTGGCACCACAGGCTAAAGAGCGCGATCAGTCGCGCCGGCTGACGCTCGGCCACTTGCAGCGCCTGCGTCAGCGTCTTGCCGCGCAGCGCCGCCGGTCGGTGCTCGACCAGGACCGTCACAAAGGCCGGCATGATGGCCTGCAGGCGGGTGAGCAAGCCAGTGGTCTCGGCATCCAGTCCGCGCAGTGGGTAGAACGCTTCCCACAGCGCCGCCAGCCGCTGCCATTGCGGATGCGGATAGAGCGCCTGGCCCATGGCGCAACTCAGCTTGACGCGCAGCCAGGGCACGGGATGGGGGTCGTCCACATTGAGCCTGAAGACGAACGCGCGCGGCAGGCTGACGACGGCGATCAGGCCCATCGGTGCGGCCACGCCGATGCGAGCCACCGCCCAGAAGTCGGCGACGATCTCGGACAGCCAGCGTTCGAACAACTGCCAGGCCACCGCGCTCGTGCCGGCGCCGTGTTGCAGGCCACGCAGCACCGGGCGCAACGACGCCACCAGGTCGAGCAGCGCCGCAGCCTGGTGACCCACCTCGTGCACCAGCGACGAGGCGATGCCGCTGCCGACCATTCGTTCGCGCGGCACGCGGATCACCGCGACCGGGTTCTCGCCGCCGCCGGGCAGCCGCGTGCGCGCACGCCGGATGGCCGCTCCCGGGCCTCGGTCGAGGTAGCAAACGACAGGTGGCGCGCGGTAGTAGCCGCCGGCCAGGGCCAGTGCATCGGCCGAGACCACGTCCAGGCCCGAGAGCCAGACGCCGCTCTCGCTTTCGCTGCGCTGGGTGATCACGTCGCTGAACAGGTCGAACTGGGTGAGCACGGCGTTGAACTTCAGTCGCAGGTAGGCGAAGCGGCGCTGCGCCTCGGCTGCCGTGGCCCGGCTCGCGCCCGGGCTTTGCAACCAGGCCAGAAAGCTGTGCACCATGCGCCGCAACTCGCGCCGGCCCGCCAGCAGGTGGCGCTCGATGGCCGATTGCGCGGCGGGCAACAGGTTGGCCGCCGGCACCATCGGTTCGACCAGCGCAAACGGCCTGACACGGGCCAGCCGCGTCAGCAGCGCGCGCGCTTCCTGCGTCAGCATGCGCTTGGGGTAGGTGCCGATGGCCATGACCATTCACGCGCCGTAGATGACGAGCTTGTTGCCGCGGCGCAGCCAGCGGCCGCTGCGCGCGCCGGCTGCGGCGCCGAACTGCTGCGTCGCCGATGGCACGCCGCCGCCCGCGCCGCCTGAGAGCAGGCCCGGCGCATGCTGCATCGCGGCGGCGGTGGCGGCCCTCTGCGCGACCGCACGGGGGTCGGCGCTCGCTGGTGCCGATGCTGCATTGGCGGCCGTTTGCGCGGCAATGCGAACGAATTGCTTGGCACCTTCGAACTCGCGGTCTTCATTGGCCATCTCGCCTTCGAGGCCGAGTGCACTGCCGGCAGCATTGGCCAGTCCGCTGCCGATCTTGGCGCCCAGCGGCCCGCCGAAGTAACCACCGATGGCGCCACCGGCGAGCGGCAGCGCCTTCTTCGCGACGCCCTTGAGAACGCCGCCCACGGCCTGCCCGATCGGCGAACGCACGAACGAGCCGACGGCCTTGGTCGCCCTGCTGACGAGGTCGCCGAGGAAGCGGTCGAGTTCGCCCTCGTTGCTGACGGCGAGCAACTCGGTCGCCAGCTCCATTTCTTCGGCCTCGTTGAAGCTGCCGCCGGCTTCCGGCGACCACTCGTTTTCTCCGAACTCGAACTGCTCGTTCGAAAACTCCATCTGGGTTCGATCGATGTCGTGCATGGTCGGCTCCTTGCGGTCGTTGGCTGCGGTGGAGGCGCGAGCAATGTGGCGCGCGCCGTTGAAATCGAAACCCGGCGCGTTGTCGCGGAACAGGCCAGGCGCGACATGGCGTGCGGCTTGCGCCACGGCGCGAAGTGCGAGGCGCTGCGCAGTGCCCATGCCCGCGTCGGTGTGCGTGTTCGGCAGCGATGCGGCGCAACGCAAGGCCTCGGCGACCAGGCGCACGAAGCGCTTGGCCAGCTCGAACTCCTTGTCCTCGGCGCTGAGCCCTTCGAGTTCGATGCCGAAGCGGCGCGCGGCGCGCGCCTCCCTGCCACCCTCCGGCCGGGTGTCGACCGGCATTGACGGCGAGGCCGATTCGACGCCGATATGGGCGCCCAGGGTGCGGCCCGCGAAGGGCAGGATGTCTTGTGCGATGCGGCGCAAGGTACTTTGCAGGGCCTGCGCCACTGCGGGTTGCACCGGCGCGGCAAGTGCACGGGACGCCAACGCGATCTGCCGGCCGAGCGCGCGATCGAGTGCGGCTTGGCTGGATGCTTCGAGCATCTCGGCGGCCAGCTCCAGGAGCTGGCCTTCATTGAGGATGCCGGTGTTCGATGCCGGGCGCTGCGCGATCGCTTCCAGCGGTCCGGCCTCGAAGGCATCGTCGGCCTCCGTTTCCGGGCTGTACTGGACCAGTCGTTGGTTCATGGTGGGCTGCACTCCTGCTCCCCTTCTGCAACTGCCATGCCAGGCGCGAGCAGCCGGATTCGCCGGGCATTCGGCCCGCCTTCGGCGAAGCTCGTTTCGCCGACCTGCGCTGCCGGCACTGGTGCGCCGAACCCTCGTTCGCTTCGGGTGCGGCGAGCTTCGCCGCGCTGCCGCGCTTCGATTCAGCCGGCTTGCCTACTGGGTGATGACGGCTTCAACGCGCGCGCTTTGCCCACTGGCACAGACCTTGCAAAGAGCGCGCTGCAACAGCGCATCGCGGGACCCACTTGCTGCTCGGCGGGTCGTGGCGCGCGGGGCGCGGCCATGGTGTTCATGCCGTGCGGCAGCAGGAGACAGCCATGAACCCCACGCTCGGCTTTGCCACCGGACACGCGGCCTACCCGCGCCCACTGGGCATGCGAATCGCCGATCGGGGCGGCAGCGACTACGTGCGCTGGTTGCAGCGTTCGTTGAATCGGAACTTGAGTCTGCGGCTGCGGGAGACGGGCGTTCTCGATGCGCCCTCGCGCAGCGCGCTGCGGATGTTCCAGCGCCAGCAGGGTCTCAGCGCAAATGGCCGGGTCGGTCCGGCCACGCGCAGCGCGCTGGCCGCTGCCACCGGCAGGCTCGCAACCGGAGCGCCGCTAGACGACGGCGAGGTCGACTTGTTCCTCGGTGGTCTCGGTCGAGGCATCGCGCGGGCCGCGAAGGGCGTTGGCCGCGCCGCGAGTTCGGTCGCCCGCGTCGTCCCTTTGTCGCAGCTCGCCGCAGTGGCCTCGCGCATGAACCCCGTCTCGACACTCGCCCGCGCCGCGTGGGGTGGCATTGCCGCAGGCCTGGATGGCAAGAACATGCTCAGCGGCGCCGCGCGCGCGGCCTTGCCCACTGCTTTGGGTCGGTTCGTGTTCGATGCCGGACGGGCCGTGCTTCGCGGCGAAAATTTGACCCGAGCCCTGAAGAAGGCGGCCAACGCCGGCATCAGCGATGTGCGCGAGCAGCTGCGCTTCGTGCAGATGGTGGCGCCCTTCATTCCGGGTGTGGGCACCGGTGTGGCGGCGGCTTTGGGTGCTGCGAACGCGCTCGCCGAAGGCAAGCCCATCACCGCTGCCTTGGTGGCCGCAGCGCGAGGCGCGCTGCCCGGGGGCGTGGCGGCGCAGGCCGCCTTCGATGTGGCCTTGAACCTCGCGCAAGGCAAGTCTCTGTCGGCGGCCGCGCTCGATGCAGCGCGCAAAGGCCTGCCTGGCGGGCCGTTGGCGCGGGCGGCCTTTGATACCGCAGTGGCCATCGGTGAGGGCAAGCGCCTTCAGGAGGCGGCCATCGTCGCCGCCCGCGGCGCCTTGCCGGGCGGCGCTGCGGCTCAGATGGGCTTCGATGTGGCGATCGGTGTGGCGCGGGGAAAGAACCCCACCGAGTCCGTGCTCGCTGCGGCCCGCAAGCGGCTGCCCGGGCCCGCGGCCCGCGTTGCTTTCGATGCCACCGTGGCCGTCGCGCAGGGTCGGCCGCCGTCACAGACAGCTTTCGCGGCCGCTGCGGGCGCCTTGCCAGGCGGTGCGGCAAAGGGCGGCCTGAACGGCATTCGAGCTGCGGCTTCGGTGGCCGCTGCCCGCGCGCTGAAGTCGTCACCGTACGCTGCCGATGCGCTCGCCTTCGCCAGAGTGGCTGCACGGGGCCAGAACATTCAGACCGCAGCCTTGTCCAGTGCAGGCAAACAGGTCCTGGGCCGAATGGCGCGGTAGCGCCCAGCCCATGACCCGGATCAGCGCTGCTCGGTTGTTCGAGACAAGAAACGCTGCACTGGCTGGGTTAGCTTGGTGGTGGCACGCAACCGGCAGCCGGACCGCTCACCAGCTTGGCGCCGAAAAGCGGTAGCTCAAGCCCAGCCCGAGGGTGGTCGATCTGAAGTTGCCGTTGTTCGACGAGGTGGCCATGGTCTTGTCGGCCGAGGCATGCACGGCCAGCCGATCGCTCAGGGTGTAGTTCATGCCGATGCCGGGCTTGACGATCAGGCCGTGGACATTGGTTCCGCCAAGAAGTTGACCGAAGAACTGGAACCGGCCACCTCTGTCGTACTTGTTTTGTACGCCGACACCGACGAGCAGCTCACCGTAGCCCGGATAGCCCAGATAGGCGTTGTAGGCCACGCCGGCGCGCACAGGGATGTAGACATGGTCGCTGACCAGGGTGTCGAGTTGCGCCGCCAGCATGTTGATGCTGGACCGGTCCAGGCCACGAACCCTGACGCTGGTTTCGGTTTGCTGCAGCAGGGTGAGTCGATAACCCCTGAAGACAGCGCCGTCGGGCGCAAAGCCACCGCCCGAGCCCTGGCGTGGCGACTGCAGGTGGTAGTTCAGCGCCATGCCAAGGGTGTAGTTCTTCGACGAGCCGCCGGGCGCAAACAGGTAACCGGCCGTCGCTGCCAGGCCGAAGTTCTTGCTGATGGCGTACTCGGCCGACAGCCTGGGGTAGACCAGCATCCCGGCACCGGTGTCGATCTTTTCCGGCGCGTAGCCACCCGAGCCGAGGCCCAGCTGCGCATGAAGGCTGACCCGCGGGGCGACGTCGAACCGATGACCAACGCCGCCGATGAACTGGTTGTAGAGCGGCATGCCGCGGTAGCCCACACCCAGGCTCGCGTACCAATAGCTGCTGTTGCTCATGTAGTGCGCAAACTGCAGGTCGGCCAGGTGAATGGTCGATTTGTTGGATCCGGTCGGGTCGATTTGCTTGAAATTGTCCAGTCCCAGTGTCAACGTGTTGGCAGACGAACCAGCAAAGCTGGCCTCGGTGTCTGCCGCGCTCAGCCTTTGGCCAAAGTTGGCAAAGGAGCCGACGGTGTAGCTGAACGGCAGCTGCACAAACACATTGAGCTGGGTGTGGTCGATGGCCGAGCGCATGAACTTCATGCGCGCCGCATTGGCGCCGACCGAGAAACCATCGAAGGCCATGCCCAGCCCGGCATAGGCCTTGACAAAACCGCCCGTTCCTGAGAGTTCAATGCTTTGCTGCGTGCTCTTGCCGCCGCCGCCGCCGCCCAGTGCCAGGCCGGCATCGGCAAACAAGCGCCCCCATAGCTGGCGCTGGACATGGGCGCCCACGTCGAAGGCCATGAATCCGCCGTACTCGCCCTTGACCAGCGGCGCGTAGGCGCCCACGCCGACAAACAGCCCATCGGCCACTTTGTTCAGGATGTGGAATCCCATCAGATCGAGCGACGGCTGCTTGGGCACCGGAATGACCTGGTAGTCCAGCACGATCAGGGCCTGGCTCCGGTACAGGCTGGACCCCGCTGAATCGGCGCCGGCCGGCGGCTGAACTGACGTCGGACCGGCCTGCGGCGGCGCCGGCGAACCGGCTTGCTGTGCCCCAGCCTGACCGCTGCTCATGGCAGCGGCGACAAGCGCGATGACGGACGAACCGGTCTTGAACATCAGATTTCTCCTCCTCCAGATATGGCCCGGCAGGGCGGGCCCCGGCTGCCTTCGACCGGCGGATGTCAGTCAGGCTGCGAGGGTCTACCCGGCGACTTTGCCATGACAGTTGCCTCTGCCGCAGCGGGTGTGGCCGAGATGAAACGCATCTGCTGTTGAGCCGATCTGTTGGCCTGGGTCACGCCACCAGGCGGCCTGCTCCGTTTGGCGATCCGGGCCTGCGCAGCCGCGCCGAATGCGCCAGGCACACCGGCAGGGCATGTCGAATGCAGGTCGCTTTCGCGATCTCTTTCGCGATCTCTTTCGCGATCGCCTGGACGAATACACTGATTCGCAAGCCTCTTTCACCCTGCCCGCATTCACCGGAGTCCGCCGCCATGATTCTTGAAATTGCCGACATCCGCATCGCCCCTGGCCAGCAGGCGGCATTTGAAGAAGCCATCCAGCGCGGTGCCAGCACGGTGGCCAGCCAGGCCAAGGGCATGATGGGCTGGAAGGTGAACCGGGGCCTTGAAAGCCCCGAGCGCTACGTGCTGCAGATCTTCTGGGAAACGCTGGAAGATCACACCGTGGGCTTTCGCCAGGGCCCGCTGTTTGCGCCCTGGCGGGCCATCGTCGGGCCGTTCTTCGCGTCGCCGCCGGTGGTCGAGCATTTCGAGCTGGTGGGCAAATCGGACGCGATGTCCTGAGCCCGCGATGCTGATTGACGCACTTGCCGAGGCCGGACGACAGTTTGACAGCGGCGACTTCTTCGCCACGCTGGCCACGCGCGTGGCCTGCCGCACCGAAAGCCAGAGCGGCGAGCGCAGCGCCGAGTTGCGCGCCTACCTGGACGAGCAGATCGCCCCGGCGCTGGCCGCGCTGGGCTTTGCCAGCACCGTGCACGACAACCCGGTGCCCGGCGCACCGCCACTGCTCACCGCCCAACGGCTGGAAGACCCGGCCCTGCCCACCGTGCTGTTCTATGGCCATGGTGATGTGGTGCGCGGCCATGAAGGCCAATGGGCCGATGGCCGCGACCCCTGGCAGCTGAGCCTGGCCGAGCATGCCGACGGCCAGCGCTGGTATGGCCGGGGCAGCGCCGACAACAAGGCCCAGCACAGCATCAACATCGGCGCGCTGGCCGCGGTGATGGCCGGCCGCGCCGGCCGCCTGGGCTTCAACGCCAAGTGGCTGCTCGAGATGGGCGAAGAGACGGGCTCGCCCGGGCTGGCCGAGTTTTGCGCCGCGCACACCGGGCTGCTGGCCGCCGACGTGCTGATCGCCAGCGACGGCCCGCGCCTGCGCGCCGACCGGCCCACGGTTTTTCTGGGTTCACGCGGGGTGGCCAACATCGACCTGACGCTGTCGCTGCGCGCCGGTGGCCACCATTCGGGTAACTGGGGCGGGCTGTTGCGCAACCCGGGCACGGTGCTGGCCAATGCCATCGCCGGGCTGGTCGATGGGCGCGGCCGCATCCTGGTGCCGGGCCTGCGGCCGCCACCGATTCCGGCCGCGGTGCGCGCCGCGCTGGCCGACATCCATGTGGGCGGCGGCCCGGGCGACCCGGTGGTGGACGAGGGCTGGGGCGAGCCCGGCCTGAGCCCGGCCGAGCGGGTGTTCGGCTGGAACACGCTGGAGGTGCTGGCCCTGGGCTGCGGCAACCCGGCGCAGCCGGTCAACGC
>JANOWE010000043.1:0-15693 GCA_031417735.1 Betaproteobacteria bacterium | reverse complement strand
GCCGCCTGGCTGTCGAGCATGGCCTCGTCCATGTTGATGTCGATGACCTGGGCGCCGTTTTCCACCTGCTGGCGGGCCACGGCCAGCGCGTCCTCGAAGCGGCCTTCCAGGATCATTCTCGCGAAGGCCTTGCTGCCGGTGACGTTTGTGCGCTCGCCGATGTTGACGAACAGGCTGCCCTCGCCGATGGCCACCGGCTCCAGGCCGGCCAGGCGCATGGCAGGGACAACAGGGCGGGGCAGGGCGGATTCGGTCATGGCGGCAGGCATCGGTGCAAAGTCTGGCCTGCTGCGGCGCCCCGGCTCACCCGGCGCGCCTGCGTGCAGGCGATGGGTGAGCGCGGTTGCCAGGTGCAGCCCCAGGTGGGCGGGGGCACCGTCCCGAGCCTGGCGGCGGTTTGCTTTATGCAAAACCGCCGTCGCAACGCTCCTCGGGAAGCCTCGCATTCTAGGGGGCCGGGCTTTAGACTCGTGGGCATGAGCCTGATCGCAGCGGAGCATGCCGTGGGATATGCCCTTCAAAAACAGCGGATGAGCGCTGAGCAGTTTCTGGCCTGGGATGCCACCCAGACCATCAGACACGAATTTGTCGGCGGCGAGGTGTTCGCCATGGCGGGCGGCGAGGACCGCAACTACAGCGTCGCCCTCAATTTCGCCATCGCCCTGCGCCAGCACCTGCGCGGCAGCCCTTGCCGGGTGTACGGCAGCGACGTGAAATTGCAGGTCGAAGCTGCCGACTGTTACTTTTACCCCGACCTGATGGTCACCTGCAGTGCCGCCGATGCGGCCAACCGATTGATCAAACGCGAACCGGTGCTGGTGGTCGAGGTGCTGTCACCGTCCACCGCCGCCTATGACCGCGGGGCCAAGTTCGCCAGCTACCGCCAACTGCCCTCGCTGGCCGAATACCTGCTGGTGGATGTCGAATCCAGGCGCTGCGACCTGTTCCGCAAACGCGCCGAGGACGGCCTGTGGGTGCTGCATCCCAGCGCACCGGGCGAAGGCGTGCAACTCGCCAGCGTGGACCTGGCTGTCAGCGCCGAGGCCCTGTGGGCCGACCTCGAACCCGACATCCCGCCCGCAGCGGCCGCACCCGGCGCCTGATCAAGCCGCCAGCAGCCCCGAAAACAACGGGTCGACCCTGTTGCGCGGCCGGTAGGTGGCCACCCGCCGCGCGATCTCGGCAATGTGCTCGGGCGTGGTGCCGCAGCAGCCGCCCACGATGTTGACGAAGCCGGCCCGGGCAAACTCGGCCAGCATGCGGCCGGTCACCTCAGGGGTCTCATCGAAGCCGGTCTCGGCCATCGGGTTGGGCAGGCCGGCGTTGGGGTAGCAGCTGATGAAGGTGTCGCCGGCCACCTTGCTCAGCTCTTCGATGTAGGGCCGCATCACCGCCGCGCCCAGCGCGCAGTTCAAGCCCACCGCCAGCGGCCGCGCATGGCGCACCGAGTGCCAGAAAGCCGGCACCGTCTGGCCCGACAGGATGCGGCCGGACGCATCCGTCACCGTGCCGCTGATGATCACCGGCAGTCGCTCGCCGGTGGCTTCCATCAGCTCGTCCAGCGCAAAGATTGCGGCCTTGGCGTTGAGCGTGTCGAAGATGGTCTCGACCAGGAACAGGTCGCAGCCACCGTCCAGCAGCGCCTGCGCTTGTTCGTAATAGGCCTGGCGCAACTCGTCGAAGCTGGTGTTGCGCGCGCCGGGGTCGTTCACATCGGGGCTGATGCTGGCGGTGCGCGGCGTGGGGCCCAGGGCGCCGGCCACGAAGCGCGGCTTGTCGGGCGTGCTGTACTCGTCGGCCACCTCGCGGGCGATGCGCGCCGATGCCAGGTTGATTTCGGCCGCCAGCGTGGCCAGGCCGTAGTCTTCCTGCGCCACGCTGGTGGCGCCGAAGGTATTGGTCTCGATGATGTCCGCGCCCGCGGCCAGGTAGCTGGCGTGGATTTCACGCAGCACATCGGGCCGGGTCAGCGCCAGCAGGTCGTTGTTGCCCTTCAGGTCTTTTCCATGCTCGGCCAGGCGCTGGTTGCGGAAGTCGGCCTCGCCCAGTTTGTAGCGCTGGATCATGGTGCCCATGGCGCCATCGATGATCAGGATGCGCCTGGCCAGCAGGGCGGGCAGTTCGGCTGCGCGGGTGTAGGCGCCGGGGTCGGCGGGCGACGGGGGGCATGTGCTCATCAGCGGATTGTAGGAAACCCGGCCAGCCGGCGCTGTCTACTCGTCCACGGGCCGGCTGTGCTGAAGCGGCGATTCGCGCCACGCTGCGGTCACGGCGGCATCGCTGGCGTCGAGCAGCGCCCAGGTGGCCAAAGCCAGTGCGGTCATGGGTTTGGCGAACAAGTCACCCTGCAAGGCGTCGCAACCCAGGGCCACCAGGCGGTCGCGCTGGGCCGGGGTCTCCACCCCCTGGGCCACCACATGCAAGCCCAGGGCATGGCCCAGGTGCACGACGGCGCTGACCATGCTGCGGGCCTGTTCGCTGCTGTGGACGTCGCGCACCAGGCCGGCGTCGATCTTCAGTTCGGCCAACGGCAGCTGGCGCAGTCTGTCCAGGCCGGATTCACCGACACCGAAGTCGTCGATGGCCACCTGCAGCCCGACCTCGCCCAGACGCTCAAAGCAGCGCCGCGTGGCCTGGCTGTCCTCGATCACCACCGATTCGGCGATCTCGCAGGTCAAAAGTGAGGGCAGCAGATGGTGGTACTGCAAGGCAGCCTGCAACTGGTCGACCAGGTCGTCCTGGCGCATCTGGCAGCCCGACAGCTTGATCGCCACGCGCAAGTGCAGACCCTGGTCTCGCCACACTGCGGCCTGGCGGCAGGTCTCATCGATGACCCAGTGGCCGATCTCGGCGATCAGGCCATGGCGTTCAGCGAGCGGGATGAACAGCGCCGGACTGACCAGCCCGCGCAGAGGGTGGCGCCAGTGGATCAGCGCCTCGGCCACGATGATCTGCAGGCTGCGCGCCTCGACCCTGGGCAGGTAGACCAGCTCGAATTGCGCCAGCGCCAGAGCCTGACGCAGATCGACCACCAGTTCAGAACGCTCATGTGCGTCCACCGCCAACTGTGGCGCAAAGACCATGACGTCGTCTCCACCGGCCCGCTTGACGGCCTGCATGGCATGGCCGGCAAACACCACCAGGCGGCCGCTGGCGCCGTGCTGGGGGTAGGCGGCCATGCCGATGGACACCTGCAGGATGGTCTGCTTTTGCCCGGCCACCGTGAACGGCCGTCCTAGCCTGGCCCGGCAGTCACCCGCCAACCGGCCCGCGGCCGACAGGTCACCGGGCAGCAGCAGCACGAACTCGTCCACGCCCAGCCGGGCAATGGTGACCGTGGCACCTGCACACAGCCGCAGGCGCTGTGCGGCCTGGGCCAGCACCCGGTCAGCGTCGCCGGAGTCGCCGAGGTCGTTGATCAGCTCAAACTTGTCGAGGCTGACGACCAGAACGCACAGCGTGCGCCGGCTCTGGTCGGCCTGCACGGCAGCGGCTTCCAGCGACTGGTCGAACTGGTCGCGGCTGACCAGGCCTGCGGCCAGCGCCAGGTCGGCGGGGTCCAGCGGCCCCTGCAGCTTTTGCCGCCGGCGCGACAAAAGCTGGCCGCTGCGCCACTGCCGCCAATTCAACAGCACCAGGGCCAGCAGCAGAAACAGCAAGGTCGCCAGCAGCCCCAGCAAGGTCCTGGGCTGGGCCAGCAGCCAGTCGGGGTCAGCAGCCTGCATGGGCTGATCTTATCGGTTGATGGCGGCCGCAAGGCCGGCGCCCCCGGGCCGGCACATCAGGGCTCAGGCACGGGTGAAGCCGATGCCTCGGCGTTGACGCACCTCGGGCTTGACGCGGTGTTCGGTCTCGAGCTGGAGCAAGAACTCGTCGGGCAGCAGCGCCGTTCCCAGCAGATCGACCTGGCGCCGCACGGCGGCGAAATCGCCCGGCACCAACTCATCCAGCGCGGCCAGACGCGCGCGCTGTTCGGGTGTGCAGGCATCGGCCTGACCGACCAAGGCCTCGGCAACGAACATCGTTTCGCGCTGGGCCACGGTCAGCGGCAGAAAGCGGATCTTGAAGGTGAAGCGCCGCAGCGCGGCCTCGTCGATCTGGTCGAACAGATTGGTGGTGCAGATGAAGATGCCGGCAAAGCGTTCCATGCCGGCCAGCATCTGGTTGACCTCGGTCACCTCGTAGCTGCGCTCGGCGCGCTGGCGGCTGCGCAAGAAGCTGTCGGCCTCGTCCAGCAGCAGCACGGCCTGCTCGGCCTGGGCCTCGGCAAACATGCGGGCCATGTTCTGCTCGGTTTCGCCGACGAACTTGCTCGCCAGGTCACTGGCCAGGCGCAGCAGCAGCGGTCGGCCCAGCGCGGTGGCGATGTGCTCGGCCAGCGCGGTCTTGCCGGTGCCAGGCGCGCCATGCAGGCACAGCGTGCCCTGGCCTCGGCGCCGCAGCGATTCAATGATGCGCGAGACCTCATAGCGGCAGTCCAGGTTCAGCAGCGACAGCTGGTACTGCGTGACCACCTCGCGCGCGCCAAGCGCGGGCGCCTGCTGGCCCAGCGCGCGGTCGGCATGGCCCAGTTGGCGCTCGATCAGCGCCTCGACGCTGGTGCTGGCATCCGTGCCGCCCGGCTCGGCACTGAGCTGGGCAAAGCGCAGCGCGGTGCGGATCTGCGCCGGCGTCAGCCCGCGCCGGCCGGCCAGCCGCGCCACCAGCGCCTCGCTGACGTCGGCGCCGGCCAGCGCCCTGCGCACCAGCAGCTCGCGCGCGCCGGGCGGCGGCGACTTCAGCTCCAGGTGGTACTGAAAGCGGCGGCGAAATGCCGGGTCGATCTGCTCGATGCGGTTGGTGACCCAGATCACCGGCACCCGGTTGGTCTCGAGGATCTGGTTCACCCAGGCCTTGCCGCTGACGCTGGCCGAGGCCGGTGTGTCGCCGCTGTCCAGCCGAGCCATCAGCTGCGCGGCATCGGCCGAGATCGGAGGGAACACGTCCTCGACCTCGTCGAACAGCAGCGCCACACCCGGGCTGCCCTTGAGAAACACCTGGCTGATCTGCAGCGAGCGGTAGCGGTCGCGCCCGGCCAGCGCGTTGCCGTCGCGGTCGGCGTACTCCACCTCGTACAGCGACAGGCCGGCCAGTTCGGTGCACAGCCGGGCCAGCTCGGTCTTGCCGGTGCCGGGCGGGCCGTAGAGCAGCACGTTCACACCCGTGGCCTCGGTGGCCACGGCGCGCTGCAGCAAGCGGGTGAGCACGCTCAGCTCGTCGGCGACAAAGGCAAAGTCGGCGGCGCTCAGGCTGGTCTTGGCCGCCGGGCGGGTGAACACCGCCATCAGCTCGTCGGGGCCGCGGTATTCGCGCATCAGCACCGGTGGCAGCTGGTCGCTGACCTTCATCAGATCGGCCAGGTCGGTGATGTTGTGCTCGGAGATCAGGTTCTCGACCATGCCGATGCGCTCGAGCCGGCTGCCACTGCGCAGGGCCTCTGCCACCTCGCGCTCGTCGACTCCGGCCACAGCGGCAATCGCGGCATAGGCCTCACGCGCATTGCTGACCTTGAACTCGACCAGCAGGCCGCGCAGTTCACGCTGGTAGCGCGCCAGCGTGCCGTACAACAGCAAGGCGCGCTCGGCCGGGTTCAGCTGCAGCAGCAAGGTCAGCGCGTCGATGTTCTTTTCCACCAGCGAGTGCTGCTTCTTGAGGTCGCGGCCCAGCCAGTCACGGGTGGCGGCCAGCACCTGCAGCAGGTCTTTGGGCGCGTCCTTGATGTACTCGTCGATGTAGAAGAACAGCGTGGCCTCTTCATAGGGCCCGCGCCAGCCACCATGTCGGGCCATGAAGGCGGCGTCGCTCAAAGCCTGGTGGCCGCGCCATGGCGGCTGGGCCTGGCAGCGCCGGGCCAGGTAGCCGCGCAGCCGACCCAGCACCGCCGGCGGCCAGACCAGATGGCGGCCGACCAGGGCTAACAGGCTGGTCCAGTCGCGCTTCACGTTGAACTGCCCGGGCTGGTGCAAGGTGAGCGTGAGCACAAAGTGCGAGCACAAGCGGTCCAGCAGCGGTGCGTCCGCCAGCCCGGGGGAAATGATCCACTGCGCCGTGCCCTGTGCCTTGACCATCGATGCTCCGTCAGCGGGCGCCCCTGCGGCGCCTGGCAGCGCGTCGCGGTGGGCTTGGAGCGTCGATCTTGGCGCAGCCGGGGTGCCGCTGCAAGGCCTGTGCCGGCCCTGCCCCTCAGCGGCTCAGTGCATCAGCACCGGCTGCTGAGCCAGCAGGGTGTAGGCACTGATGTAGGCGTCCATCGCTTCTTCGCTGGGGCCCTGCTCGACCAGCGCCTGCGCGCCCTGCTGGAAGCTGCGGGCCACGGCGCCTTCGATGAAGATTTCCCGGCCTTTGCGCTTGTCCACGATCTCGTAGCCGCCACGGGCCGGCGGCGCGGGCTCGGCCTGGGCCGAGCCCGGCTCGGGCTCGGGCGCAGCGGCCGACAGGTCAAAACCCACCACCACGAACTGCTCCGAGTTGTAGATCATCTGCATGGCGAAATCTCCTTGCCCTGGCAGATGGGGCCGGTGGCCCTGGCTTCAAGCCCGCCCTGATGGAGGGCTCAAGGCGGCAGGCCGGGCTCCTCGCTCAGCTTCAGCTCGAACACCGCGCCCGAGCGCAGGGCGGTCAGCCGCAGCAGCACCGGCCAATGGCCACGCGCGGGGTCGAGCCAGGCCTGCACCCGCAACCCCTCGGGCCGGGGAGGCTCGCGCTGCCAGGGCTGGGCCTGCACCGGCCCCAGCGTGGTGCCCAGGGCCTGTGCCGCACCCGCCTGCAGCTGCCAGACATCACCCAGACCGCGCGCATCGACCACGAAGATGGCCAGCGGCGTTGCCGCCACGCCGGGCAAGGCCTGGGTCGGATCGGGTGCCGGGGCCAGGCTCTTGTCTGAACCGGTCGCGGCCATGATCGCCGCCAGCTGAGCGATCCAGCTCAGCCGGTCCTGCGCGCCCGGCCAGGCCGGGTAGCTCTGGCGCGGCCCGGAGAAACTGATCAGGCCACGCTCGCGCTGGAAGTTGGCCGAGCGCCAGCCCCGGCCCCGGCGGCGGTCGATGAATCGCTCGGGCGCCAGGCCTGCGGCGTCGAACCCGCCCTCGCTGCGCTGCTCCAGCCAGGGCCCGCCCGGGCCCCAGGCGCTCAGCGACAGCTGGTAGCGACCGTCCTGGTGCTGCCAGACCAGCCGCGCCTGGCCGACCTGCTCGTTCATGCGCAGGCTGTAGTTCAGCACCACGGGCGGCGGCACGCGCGTGGGGTAGACCGGCGGCGGCTGACCCGGCGCCACGGGCTCGGCGTCGGCGTCGTCGACCCTGTCCCCGACGTCGGCGGCATCGGCTGCGCCGTCCGCTGCTCGGCCGGTCTGCCGGGCCTGCGTCACCGTGGTGGCAGCGGCCTCCACCGGCCGTTCGTCGGACGGCGGCAGCGACGCTTGATCCGCCCGCACAGCCCTGGTGCGTTGCGGCGCCCGCGCCGGGGCGGCCTGCGCCGGAACCGGCAGCACGGTCTGGGCGACAGACAGTGCTGGCGCCGCAGGCAGCAACTGCAGTGCGCGCGCCGGAGCCGCACGGGCGCCGGCAGGATCCTGGCCCAAGGCCTTGCCCGGCCACGGCCAGAGCCGGCCGATCAGCCACAGGTGCACCAGCAGCACCAGCAGCAACAGCACGGTCAGCGCACGAAGGCGCGGCCAGCCCAGACCCGGTGCCAGTCGGACCACAGGAGCAAGGCGGTGAAGGATCAATGGCCAGGCGCGCACCGCACAATGCTGCCATCAAGCCAGGCCCGCCGCCGGCCGCCGGCCGCCTTTTGAGCGGCTGGCCAGGGGGGCAGGCACACACAGTCCACCCAACAGACCATGAAACTTGCCACCTACAAGGACGGCTCGCGCGACGGCCAGCTGGTCGTCGTCTCGCGCGACCTGAGCCAGGCCCACTTTGCCAACGGCATTGCCAACCGCCTGCAGCAGGTGCTGGACGACTGGGGCTTCTTGTCGCCGCAGCTCGAAGACCTGACGGTCACGCTGAACCACGGCCGGGCCCGCCACGCCTTTGCCTTCGACCCGCGCCAGTGCATGGCCCCGCTGCCACGGGCCAGCCAATGGGTCAGCGCCCAGGCCTACCCCGGCGCAGCGGGCAAGCCGTCACCGCAGGCTGCAGCGCCGATGCTGCAATGTGCCGCCGACGACCTGCTGGGCGCCCATGACCCGGCCTGGTTCGGCTCACCGCACTGGCAGATCGACTTCGAGGCCGGGCTGGCAGTGGCCACCGGCGACGTGGCCATGGGCGCCAGCCCGGCCCAGGCGCTGGACGGCGTGCGCTTGCTGCTGCTGTGCAACAGCTGGCGTCTGCGGGCCTGGATGGCCGCTGAGGCCGGCGCTGGCCGGGCGTCGCTGCAGGGCCTGGCCAGCGCAGCCTTTGCGCCCGTGGCCGTGACCCCCGACGAGCTGGGCGATGCCTGGCAGGGTGGCCGCCTGCATGGCACGCTGCACTGCAGCCGCAACGGCCGCAAGCTGGGCCAGGGCGACACCGGGCCGGGCATGGCCTGGCATTTCGGTGAGTTGCTGGCGCAGCTGGCGATGACGCGCAAGCTGCGGGCTGGCTGCCTGATCGGTTCGGGCCCGGTGCGCGGCACGCAAGCGGCACAAGCGGCACAAGCAGTGTTCAGCCTGCTCGACGCGCAAGAGCGGGAGGTCTCCGACGGCGGCACACCCAAGACCGCCTGCTTCAGCCTGGGTGAGACGCTGCGCATCGAGTTCAAGGGCCGTGACGGCCAGAGCGTCTTTGGCGCCATAGACCAGACCGTGACCGGGCCCGAGGCGCTGGCCGAGGTCGGTGCCGACAACACAGTTCACACGACAGCAACCGGTGGCGTCACGGCGCCCACCGAAGCCACACCGCGAGCACCGCCGACCCCGGCCAGCGGCCCGCCCTGACCCGGCCTTGGCCCGAGCTCCGCTCGGCGGCCCCGCGCGGCTGCTGCAGTCACCGCCACCAGCCAGCGCACGCTCACTTCAGGTGTTTGGCCAGAAAGGCCTCCAGGCGGTTCGCCCAATCGACCCGGTTGCTGGTCAGCAGCCAGCCATGGCCTTCGTCGCCGTAGACCACCCACTCGGGTGGGTTGCCGGCCTCGGTCAGCGCATCACGCATGCGCTGACCATGCACCAGCGGCACCCGGCGGTCTTGTGCGCCATAGGCCAGCAGCACCGGCACCTTCAGACGGGCCGCCTGGCTCAGCGGTGACACCTCGGCCAGCATCGCAGCGTCGGCCTGGGGGTCGCCCAGCATTTCGGGCATCGAGTAGCGGCGCGCTTCGTCGGACATGTCGCTCCAGCCGCTGCGCTGGAACAACAGCAAGGGGTCACTGACCGCCATCCAGGCCGCCGCGCAGCGGAACCGCCCGGGGTGGCGGATCGGCCCCATCAGCGCTGCATAACCACCATAGCTGCCGCCGGCAATGCACACCCGCTGCGGGTCGACATGGCCCTGGGCGACGGCCCATTGCAGCGCGTCCTCCAGGTCGTCCTGCATGGCCCGGCCCCATTGCTTGAAACCGGCCTTGAGGTGGCGCGAGCCGAAACCGGTGCTGCCGCGAAACTCGGGCTCGATCACGACATAGGCACGCGAGGCCAGAAACTGCGCGTCATCGCGCCAGTGCCAGTCGCCGCTGTTGGACCAGGGCCCCCCATGCACCAGCAGCACCGCCGGGCGCCGACCTGGCGCAACCGCGGCGCCCGCTGCGGACGGCGCAGCGGCCGCCAGGGCCGGCCGCGGCAGAGTCAACCACACCGGCATGACCAGTCCGTCGCGGGTGGTCACCAGATGCCGGTCCAGCGTGGCCATGCGGCGTGGCTCGATGTCCTTGCGCACCAGGCCCACCGGGTCCCAGCGCCCTGCGCTGCGCGTGGGCCGCAGCACGAACAGCTCCCCCGGCTGCTGGTCTGACCAGGACCGCACCAGCAGCACCGGGTCGTCGCCGCTACAGCGCCGGCAGTCGATGCGGTTGACGCGGCCTGGCAGGCGCTGGTCGGCCTCGGCCTGCCAGCCGGCCAGCCGGAGGTCGAACCAGACCGTGGTCTGGGCGTCGGTGGTGGCGCGCACGCCCAGCACCGGGCCGGTCAGGTCCTGCACCAGTTCGCCGTGAAAGTCGTAGCCGGGCGTGCTGACCAGGGCCTCCACCACCGGCTTGCCGGTGGCCAGGTCAAAGCGCTTGAGCACCGTGGTGCCGGCCGGCCCCTGCGTTGCGGTGACGTACAGGCCGCCCTGGTCGTCCACCGCCTGCTGGGTCCAGGATCGCTTCAAGGACGGCATGGTGGCCAGCAGCCGCCAGTCGTTGGCACCCGGTGCTCGCCAATGCACCTGCATCTGGCCGGCCTGGGAATAGCTGGTCACGGCACGCGGTTCGCCGCTGCGGTCGAACAGCCACAAGGCCCCGTTGGCCGGCATGCCCTCGGCCAGCGAGCGCTGCGACAAATCGTCCACGTTCAGCCGGAAGGGCAGCACCGCGATCGGCTCGCCGGTGTGGCTGTGGCTCAGCCGGCCGACGATGACCTCGTTGCCGCTGCCGTCGGGCGTGGTGGGCACATGCAGCAGGATGTGGTTCCACTCCAGCGGCTGGCGACCGAGTGGCGCGGCGTTGCGCAAAAAATCGCGCCGCAGCCGCACCAGCATCCGGCCGCCGCTGCCGTCGGCGTTCACCGCGAACAGACCCGGCGCAAAGTCCTGGTCGCCCGAGCCGCGCTGCAGGTCGACCACGGTGTAGACCAGCCGCTGGTCGTTGACCCAATGAAAGTCGCGCACATCGGCGTCGCTGTAGTGCACCGCCACCTTGGGCGCCGCGCCACCTTCCAGGTCAAGCACGGCCAGCGCCAGACGCTCACCCACGCTGACCGTCAGCGCGAGTTGCCGACCTGATGGCGACAGCGCCACCCGGCCCATGTGCGGGTGGCGGTAGAAGCTCAATACCGGCGGCGCAGCGGCCGGCTCTGCCGCCTGGGCCCACACAGCCTGCCCGGCCAGGGCCAGCCAGACCAAGGCCTGCCAAATGGCGGCTCTGCGGCCGACGCGCGACACGCTGTTCGTCATGCTTGCTCCCTGTGTCGGCCCAGTGCGCATGGCACACCCGGTCGCTCTGGCCCGGCGCCCATCATGCCCCGACGCTGCGGCGGGCAAGATCCATGGCATGGTTCGGCCATGACCGACTTTCCCCGCAGCTTGAAGCACGCCACCTTGTGGCTGTTGATCGGCACCGCCGTGTTCCTGGCCCTGCAAGCCTGGCAGGCCAGTCAGCAGCGCAGCCAGTTCAGCAGCGACGGCGGCGTGATCGAACTGCGCCGCTCGGCCGACGGGCATTTCCACTGGCCGGGCCAGGTCAACGGCGTGGCGGTGGATTTTCTGGTCGACACCGGCGCCACCCGCACCGCGCTGCCCCAGGCCCTGGCCGAGCGCGCCGGCCTGCAGCCCGAGGCCAGCGTTCGCTCGCAAACTGCCGGCGGCACGGTACAGGGCTACAGCGCCCGCGCCGATCTGGTGCTGCAAGGCGGTGTGCGCGCCGACCGCCTGCCCGTGACCGTGCTGCCCGCGCTGGGTGCGCCGCTGCTGGGCATGGACATGCTGGGGCGGCTGCGCTTCAGCCAGGCCGACGGCGTGCTGCGTTTCAAGCCAGGCCAACCCTGAAGGCGCGAAAGATGACCGCCCGCTCGAAAACACAGGCTCAGACCAGGACTTTCCGGGCCAGCCTGACGGGCGTCGGCCTGTTGCTGCTGGCCCTGGCGTTGCCCGTCCGCGCCGCAGAAGACTGCCCGCCGCAGGCCCAGATGCCGACGCCGCAACAGCTGAGCTCCGGCCTGCGCGAGGCGCGCGACCGTGGCCTGCTGTGGCGGCTGGAGAAAGACGGTCAGGTCGGCTGGCTCTACGGCACGCTGCACGTCGGCCGCCCGGACTGGGCCTTCCCTGGTCCCACACTGATCCGCGCCTTGCGCGCGGCCGACACCGTGGCGCTGGAAATCGACCCGACCGACCCTGCGCTGCTGCAGGCGCTGCAAGCTTTTGGCGCCGCGTCCGACCCGGCCGCTGAACCGCTGCTCACGCCCGACATGGCGGCCCGCTTGGCGGCCCTGGCCCAGGCCGCCTGCGTGCAGGGTCCGGCGTTCAACAACCTGCATCCAGTGCTGCAACTCACCAGCTTGATGGTGCTCTCGGCACGCCGCCAGGGGCTTGATCCGGCCTTTGGCCAGGAGCATGCGCTGGCCGGCTTTGCCAAGACCGCCGGTAAGCGCATGGTGGCACTGGAAACCGCGCAACAACAACTCGCTGCCCTGCTGCCCGCCGACCCCCGCCAGGCGCGCGACATGCTGGACCGCGGCCTGACGCTGCTGAGCAATGGCCAGAGTGGCGCCATGCTGCTGACGCTGGCCGAGGCCTGGGCCCAGGGCGATCTGCAACGGCTGGCCAGCTATGCCCAATGGTGCGACTGCATGCACACCGACGCCGACCGTGATCAACTGCGCCGCGTCAACGACGAGCGCAACCCGGCCATGGCCGACGCCATCACCGCGCAGTTGGCCCAAGGCCGGCGCGTGTTTACGGCGGTGGGTGCGCTGCACCTGACCGGGCCCGCCGCCCTGCCCTTGCTGATGGCCCAGCGCGGCTACAGGGTGCAGCGCATCCGCTTTGCGCCACTGTGACAGCGCTGCGCCTGCGGGCTACCATGGTGGTCATCCTCCTCAGGCCCAGACCATGACCACACCCACCGACGCGTTCAGCAAGCTGGTTCCCGGTTTCGACTTTCTGCAGGGCCTGGCGCGCAACGCCGGTGCCGCGCTGCCGGGCATGGGACCCTGGATCACGCCCACGCTGGACCCTGAGGCACTGGAAAAACGCATCGGCGAACTGCGCACGGTGCAGTTCTGGCTGGAGCAGAACGCGCGCCTGCTGGGCACCACCATCCAGGCGCTGGAGGTGCAGCGCATGACGCTGACCACGCTGAAGTCGATGAATGTGTCGATGGCCGACCTGACCGAGTCGCTCAGGGCCGCCGCGCCCAAGGCAGCGCCTGCGGCGCCGGAAGTAGCCGCCGAGCCCCCGGCTGCACCGGCCGCACAGACAGCACAGACCGATCCCGCCGCCCCGGCGAGCGCGCCGCCCGGTGTCGACCCGCTGCAGTGGTGGGGCGCCCTGACCCAGCAGTTCAGCCAGATCGCCGCCAGCGCGCTGCAGGACCGCAATGCCGACGGCGCAGCCAAGGTGGTGGGCGACGCGACAGGCAGCAAGACCGCCGCGCGCAAAACTTCGGCCAAGCAGTCCCCGTCGCGCGGCAAGGCCTGAAGCGCGTCACACCATGCAGCCCGCCCTGATCGGCCATGCCACCCACCCCGATGCCGGCATGGCGCTGGCCTTGGCGGCGGCCCAGATCGAGGCCGGCCGGCAGCAACGCCGGGAGGCCTTCGTGCCGACCCTGGGCCTGCTCTATCTGACCGACCACTACGCCGCCCAGGCCGAACCCTTGCTGGCGGACGCGCAACAGCGCTGGCCCGGCGTGCACTGGGTCGGCACAGCGGGCGTGGGCGTGATGGCCACCGGCGTCGAGTACTTTGACGAACCGGCCCTGGCGCTGATGTTGCTGGACCTGCCGAAACAGCAGTTCAGCCTGTTCAGTGGCCGCGACAAGCTCGACAGCGGTCTGGCCCACAGCGCGCTGGTCCATGCCGACCCGAACACACCCGACCTGGCCGAGCTGCTGACTGAACTGGCCGGCCGCACCCAGTCGGGCTACCTCTTTGGTGGCCTGGCCGCGTCACGCGGGGCCAATGTGCACATCGCCGACGCGGTGTTCCAAGGCGGCCTGTCAGGCGTGGCGCTGGCGCCCGAGGTGGCCATGCTGTCGCGCGTGACCCAGGGCTGCCAGCCCTTGGGCGCCGGCCACCGCATCACGGCGGCCCAGCACAACCTGGTGCTGGAACTGGACGGTGAGCCCGCTTTGCCGCTGCTGCTTGCCCAACTGGGCGTGAGCCTGGAACAGCCCGAAGCGGCGGTGGCCGCGCTGCGCCGCACCCTGGTCGGGCTGACCGACGAGGACGATGCCGCGCTGTCGCAACACGGCCAGTTCGGCCTGGACACCCGCGTGCGCCACATCGTCGGCGTCGACCCGGCGCGACAGGGCGTGGCAGTGGCCGAGCATGTGGCGCCGGGCCAGCAACTGGCCTTCTGCCACCGCGACGCCGAAGCGGCTCGACGCGACCTGGTGCGCATCTGCGCCGAAATCCGCGATGAGCTGGAGGCCGACCTGCCGCTGTCCGCGCTGTCGGGCCTTCCGGCCGCTGAGCCCGCAGCACCGGGCGAGCCGGCCAGGCGCATCGCCGCGGCGGTGTACGTCTCGTGCTCGGGCCGGGGCGGGCCGCATTTCGGCTCACCGTCGGCCGAGGCGCGCATCCTTCAGCACGCGCTGGGCGAGGTGCCGCTGGTGGGCTTTTTTGCCGGCGGTGAGATCGCCCACCACCACCTCTATGGCTACACCGGTGTGCTGACCGTGTTTGTCGCCGACCCGGGCTGAAGGCCTTGCCTCTGGGCCGACGTCTTGGGGTCGCGAACGGCGAGCACCCAAGGGCACGCTACAGTGTTTGGGCCCAGCCCGCCCAGCCCGCCCCGCCCGCCCCCGCGACCCGCGATGAACGCCTCTGCACTCAGCACCACGCCCACACCCCTCGACCGTGCCAGCCGCCAGCGCCAGCTGGTGGCCGCGCTGGCGCCCCTGCTGCCGGCCCATGCCCTGCTCTACCGCAGCGAAGACACCACGCCCTATGAATGCGATGGCCTGACCGCCTACCGCGAAATGCCCCTGGCCGTGGCCTTGCCCGAGACCGAAGCCCAGGTCGCCGACGTGCTCAAGGCCTGCCATGCACTGCAGGTGCCGGTGGTCGCACGGGGTGCCGGCACCGGCCTGTCTGGCGGCGCCATGCCGCATGCCATGGGGCTGACGCTGTCGCTGGCCAAGTTCAACCGCATCGTCCAGATCGACCCGCTGGCCTGCACGGCGGTGGTGCAATGCGGCGTGCGCAACCTGGCCATCAGCGAGGCCGCCGCACCACATGGCCTGTACTACGCGCCCGACCCGTCGAGCCAGATCGCCTGCACCATCGGCGGCAACGTGGCCGAGAACTCTGGCGGCGTGCACTGCCTGAAGTACGGCCTGACCCTGCACAACCTGCTCAAGGTGCGCGGCTACACGGTGGAGGGCGAGCTGGTTGAATTCGGCAGCGCCGCGCTGGACGCGCCGGGCCTGGACCTGCTGGCCGTGGTGGTGGGCAGCGAAGGCATGCTGGCCGTGACCACCGAGGTCACCGTCAAGCTCTGCCCCAGGCCGCAGCTGGCGCGCTGCATCATGGCCAGCTTCGACGACATCCGCAAAGCCGGTGACGCGGTGGCCGCGATCATTGCCGCGGGCATCATTCCGGCCGGGCTGGAGATGATGGACAAGCCCATGACCGCGGCGGTCGAAGACTTTGTGCATGCCGGCTACGACCTGGAGGCTCAGGCCATCCTGCTCTGCGAGAGCGATGGCACGCCCGAAGAGGTGGCAGAAGAGATCGGCCGCATGACCACCGTGCTGCAGGCCAACGGCGCCACCCGCCTGGCGGTCAGCGAAAACGAGGCCCAGCGGCTGACCTTCTGGAGC
>JANOWE010000042.1:0-1962 GCA_031417735.1 Betaproteobacteria bacterium | reverse complement strand
GGCTACCCTGCGCCGCGTTGGCGGCCTTTTGCGTCCGCCTGGAAAGGATCCTATGCGTCATGTCCCCATCGACCCCTCCCGCCTGCCGCTGCAACGCATGGTCCACTGGGAGGCTACCGAACCCAACCGCGTTGCACTGACCCAGCCCATGGGTGGCGGTGAAGTGCGCGACTTCACCTGGGCCCAGACCATGGACCCGGTGCGTCGCATGGCCACCTGGCTCAAGGCCCAGGGTCTGCAGCCGGGCGACCGGGTGGCGTTGATTTCCAAGAACACCGCCTGGTGGCTGATGGCCGACTGGGCGATCTGGATGGCCGGCGGCGTCTCGGTGCCGCTCTACCCCACGCTGGCATCGGACACCATCAACCAGATCCTCAAGCACAGCGAGGCGCGCTGGCTGTTCATCGGCAAGCTCGACGGCTGGGCCGGCATGTTGCCCGGCGTGCCCGCTGACCTGCCCTGCATCCGCATGCCGCTGGCGCCACCGATGCAAGACATGCCCAAGGGCACGGTCGACTGGGACGAGCTGATCAAGTCCAGCAAGCCCCTGGTCGGCAACCCGGTGCGCGACGGCGACGAGATGTCGACCATCATGTACACCTCGGGCACCACCGGCGCGCCCAAGGGCGTGATGCACAGCTTCGGCACCTTTGCCTGGTCGATCGACGCGGGCCTGAAGCGCATCAGCCTGGATCAGAACGCACGCATGCTGAGCTATCTGCCGCTGTCGCATGTGGCCGAGCGCGCGCTGGTCGAATGCGGCATCCTGGCCACCGGCATGCATGTGTTCTTTGCCGAAAGCCTGGACACCTTCACCGCCGACCTGCAGCGTGCCCGGCCCACGGTGTTCTTCTCGGTGCCTCGGCTGTGGGTCAAGTTCCAGCAGGGTGTGGCGGCCAAGATGCCACCGGCCAAGATGGCCAGGTTGCTGAAGATCCCGATCCTGAACAACATCATTCGCAAGAAGATCAAGGGCGCGCTGGGCCTTGACCAATGCACCTTCGCCGCCGGCGGCGCCGCGCCGATGCCGCCTGAGCTGCTGAAGTGGTACGACAAGCTCGGCCTGCCCATCATCGAGGTCTATGGCATGACCGAGAACTGCGGCGTCTCGCATGCCACGCTGCCCGGCGTGCAGCGCCCCGGCACGGTGGGCAAGCCCTATGACGGCGTGCAAAGCCGCATCGACCCGGCCAACGGCGAGATCCAGGTCAAGAGCGACGGCCTGATGCTGGGCTACTACAAGGAGCCCGAGCTCACCGCTCAGGCCATGACCGCCGATGGCTGGCTGCACACCGGTGACAAAGGCTCGGTCGACGCCGAGGGCTACCTGAAGATCACCGGCCGGGTCAAAGACCTGTTCAAGACCAGCAAGGGCAAGTACGTGGCGCCCGCGCCGATCGAGGACAAGCTGGTCATGCACACCGCGGTCGAGGCCTGTTGCGTCACCGGCGCCAACCTGGGCCAGCCACTGGCCGTGCTGATGCTCAACAGCGACGCCATCGCCAAGACCCGCGACGCCGCCGGCCGCAGCGAGCTCGAGGCCTCGCTGGGCGAGCACCTGAAGACCGTCAACGCCAGGCTCGACCCGCATGAGCAGCTCGACAGCCTGATCGTCGTCACCGAGCCCTGGTCGGTCGAGAACGGCTTCATCACGCCCACCTTCAAGGTCAAGCGCAACCGGGTCGAAGAGGTCTACAGCCCGAACTACGAGCGCTGGTCGGGCTCACGCAAGCCGGTGATCTGGGCTGACAAGTAGAGGGTGAGTTGCTGGCGCAGGCCACGGCTTTGCGGCGCTTTCGGGCTCGTTGCTGCCCTTGGTCTTTGGTTGAAGCCGACGTTCGTTGGCCGGCGCGCTGGCCGAGGCCACCAGGCACCCGGCTGCCTGCGTGTCACCCGGGCCCGGCCTGCCATGCCTGCCGGTATGACAGGCCGGCCCCTCCTTCTTTACCTCCGGCAGCCGGG
>JANOWE010000041.1:0-3449 GCA_031417735.1 Betaproteobacteria bacterium | reverse complement strand
TCGCCGAGCCGCCGTAGCTCAGCAGCGGCAGGGTCAGGCCCTTGGTCGGCAGTGCGCCCAGGTTCACGCCCATGTTGATCAGTGTCTGCCCGCCCAGCCAGATGCCGATGCCTTGCACCATCAGGCCGGCAAAGATGCGTTCCAGTGCCACCGCCTGGCGGCCGATGACGAAGATGCGGCGGGTCAGCCAGAAGAAGGCCAGGATCACCGTGGCCACGCCGATGAAGCCCAGTTCTTCGCCGATCACCGCCAGCAGAAAGTCGGTGTGCGCCTCGGGCAGGTAATGCAGCTTTTCGATGCTCGAGCCCAGGCCCTGGCCGGTGATCTCGCCCCGGCCGAAGGCGATCAGCGAATGGCTGAGCTGATAGCCCTTGCCGGCCGAGTATTGCGGGTCGAAGGGGTCGGTGAAGGCCAGCGCGCGCTGCAGCCGCCACGGGCTGGAGATGATCATCACCACCATCGCCCCCAGCAGCACCGCCACGCTGACGAAGAACATGCGCCCGTTCACGCCGCCCAGGAACAGGATGCCCAGTGCGGTGATGGCGATGACCACGAAGGCGCCCATGTCGGGCTCGGCCAGCAGCAGCACGCCGATCACCGCCAGCGCCACCGCCATCGGCCACAATGCCTTGACGAAGCGCTCTTTCACGTCCATCTTGCGCACCATGTAGCTCGCGGCATACATGGCCATGGCCAGCTTGGCCAGCTCGCTGGGCTGAAAGTTCATCAGGCCCAAGGGCAGCCAGCGGCGGGCGCCGTTCACGCCCTTGCCGATACCGGGCACCAGCACCAGCGCCAGCAGCACCAGCGACAGCACGAACAGCCAGGGTGCGGCCTGCTCCCACAGCTTGATCGGGATCTGCACCACCACCAACGCGGCGACAAAGGCAATCGCCAGCGACACCGCATGGCGCGACATGAAGAAGGTGGGCGTGTAGTTGGCGTACTTCGGGCTGTCGGGCAGCGCCACGCTGGCCGAATAGACCATCACCAGGCCCAGCGCCAGCAGGCCCACGGCCACGCAGACCAGCAGCTGGTCGAAGCCGGCCATGCGGGCGGGCTGATCGGCATAAGGGCCTTGCCAGTCGCGGATGGGCAGGGGCTCGGCACTGCCGGTGTCTGGCCGGCCCAGGCGCAGCCGTCGGCCCAGGCCCTGCAGCAGGGCGCGCAGGCCGCGCGGCGCCTGGTCGTGGTCGGGGCGGCGGCTCACAGCACGGCCTCGCCCAGATCGGCGGCGTGGACCAGCACGGCACGGGCAAAGGCCTCGCCGCGGTGGCCATAGTTCTTGAACATGTCCAGGCTGGCGCAGGCCGGGCTGAGCAGCAGGGCGTCACCGGGCAGGGCCTGGGCCAGGCCCCAGCGCACGGCGTCGTCCAGGCTGGCTTGCTGTTGCAGCGCCACGCCGGCTTCGGCCAGCGCTGCGGCCAGCGCCTGGTCCAGCGCGGCAGCGTCCTGGCCTATCAGCACCACAGCGCGGGCAAACCGGCACAGCGGCTCAGCCAGCGGCGAGAAATCCTGGCCCTTGCCCTGGCCACCCAGCACCACCACCAGCCGGCCCGGTGCCTGGTCGGCGCCCAGGCCCTGCAGCGCGGCCACGGTGGCGCCCACGTTGGTGCCCTTGCTGTCGTCGTAGCAGTCCACGCCGGCCACCGTGGCCACGAACTGCAAACGATGCGGCTCACCCGCGTACTCGCGCAGGCCATGCAGCATTGGCGCCAGCGGGCAGCCCGCAGCGCCGGCCAGCGCCAGCGCGGCCAGCGCGTTGGCCGCGTTGTGGCGGCCACGCACACGCAGCGCGTCGGCCGGCATCAGGCGCTGCAGATGAATCTCGTCGATCTCGTCGCGGCGCCGCTTGATGGTCGGGTCGGTTTCGCGCGCCCGCACCAGCCAGGCCATGCCGTTCTGCTCGACCAGGCCGTAGTCGCCAGGGCGCTGCGGCGCGTCCAGGCCGAAGCGCAGCACAGTGCGCTGCCGGGCGACCGTGCTGCGACCCCTGCCGGTCCTGACCGCGACGGTCGTGGGCACCAAGGCCTCGGTGGCGGGGTCGTCACGGTTGACGACCATCACCGTGCCCTGGCCGAAGACGCGGGCCTTGGCTGCCGTGTAGGCGGTCATGTCGCCATGCCAGTCCAAATGGTCCTGGCTGAGGTTGAGCACCGTGGCCGCCGTGGGCTCGAAGCCCTGCACAGCGTCGAGCTGAAAGCTCGACAACTCCAGCACCCAGACCTCGGGCAGGACCTGGAACACCGGCGCTGCGGGGGGCGGCACCAACGGCGGCGGGCTTGAACTGAGCTCAGCGTCAGCGTCGTCTTCACCAACCACGGCATCGGCATCGCCGCTGGCGTCGGCCTGCGCCGTGGGCTCAGGTGCGGCCATGAAGAGCGCTGTCTGGCCATCGGCGCTGACCTCGTCCAAGGCTGTGGCCGGCGCGGCGTCAAGCACCTCGGCCACCACCTCGGCCACCGGCTCCTGGTTCAGCGCCTGGGCCAGGGTGTCGAGCAGGGTCGGGCCGATGTTGCCGGCCGCGGCCACGCGCAGGCCGCAGCGGGCCACCATCAGCGCGCACATCGCGGTGGTGGTGGTCTTGCCATTGGTTCCGGTCACGGCCAGCACTCTGGGTGCGTAGCCGCGCTCGGCCTTCAGCGCGGCCAGGGCCTGGCTGAACAGGCCCAGTTCACCGTCGATGCGGATGCCGGCCTCGCGAGCTGCGGCCAGCAGCGGCGCGATCTGTTCGTCCTGCGGCGACAGGCCGGGGCTCTTCAGCAGCAGTTGCACGCCCTGCAACGCAGCCGCGCCCAGCGGGCCCGACAGCAGCGTGGCCTGCGGCAGTTCGGTGCGCAGCGCGTCGGCCTGCGGCGGCACGGCGCGTGAATCCCAGACCTGCACCCGGGCGCCCAGACGAGCGCACCAGCGGGCCATGGCCAGGCCGGAATGGCCCAGGCCCAGCACCAGCACGGTTTGGTCTTGCAGCGGCATGTTCATGTCAGCGCAGCGTCAGGCTGGCCAGGCCAACCAGGCACAGCAGCA
Source organism: Betaproteobacteria bacterium (assembly GCA_031417735.1). Lineage (GTDB taxonomy): Bacteria > Pseudomonadota > Gammaproteobacteria > Burkholderiales > Burkholderiaceae_C > Pseudaquabacterium. The sequence goes on along the minus strand of JANOWE010000041.1, from coordinate 422 downwards.
TGGTGATGATCCAGAAGCGGATCACGACCTGGGTCTCGTTCCAGCCGCTCTTCTCGAAGTGGTGGTGCAGCGGCGCCATCTTGAAGATGCGCCGGCCTGCGCCAAAGCGCTTCTTGGTGAACTTGAACCAGCCCACCTGCAACATCACCGACAGCACCTCGGCGACGAACACCGCGCCCATGATGCCGAGCACGATTTCCTGCCGGGTGATGACCGCGATGGTGCCCAGGGCGCCGCCCAGCGCCAGCGCGCCCACGTCGCCCATGAAGACCTGTGCCGGATGGGCGTTGAACCACAGGAAGGCCAGGCCGGCGCCGGCCATCGCACCGCAGAACACCAGCAATTCCCCCGCGCCAGGAATGTGCGGAAACAGCAGGTAGCGGCTGTAGACCGCATTGCCCACGATGTACGAGAAAATTCCC
>JANOWE010000040.1:0-16619 GCA_031417735.1 Betaproteobacteria bacterium | reverse complement strand
CTGGACATCGTTTGACGCTGGCCTGCGGTGCAGCCCATGAACCCCGCCGCGCCGCCCGCGACCATCCACCTTCGCGTGAACGGCCAGGGCCATGACCTGGCCGTGCCCGGCGATGTGCCGCTGCTCAACGTGCTGCGCAATGATTTGCAGCTGAACGGCCCCAAGTACGGCTGCGGCCTTGGTGAATGCGGTGCCTGCATGGTGCTGGTGGACGGTGTGGCGGCGCGGTCTTGTGCGCTGCCGCTGGCCGGCGTGGCCGGACGCGAGGTCACCACACTGGAAGGCCTGAGCGGGCCGGGGCGCTGGCACCCGGTGCAGCGGGCTTTTCTGGAGGGCCAGGCCGCGCAATGCGGCTACTGCCTGAACGGCATGGTGATGGCCACCGTGGCCCTGCTGGCGCGCACGCCCGAGCCCACCGAGGCCCAGACCCGCGCCGCGCTGTCGCACAACCTCTGCCGCTGCGGCGCCCACCTGGAAATCCTGGCGGCGGTGCGGCGTGCGGTGGGCCTGTGTGCTCAGGCGCGGGCTGCTGCGGCGCTGACATGAGTCGCGCCAGCCCGCGCGCGCTGGCCTGGGCCTGCCGCGCAGATGCGCACGCAGCGGGTGGCGTGCTGCAGGTCTGGCGCGCGCCGCCGGCCGCGCTGCCAGCCTCAGCCGGCCAGCCGCCCAGCGTGCCGTCCGACCCGGCTGAAGGGCCCGAGTTGCTGCTCGCGCTGTGCGACGACGGCTGGGTAGTGGGCCTGCATGGCCATGTTGATCTGGGCACCGGCCTGGCCACCGCACTGGCCCAACTGGTGGGCGAAGAGCTGGACCTGAACCTGGACCAGGTGCGCATGATCCTGGGCAGCACCGCGCTGGCGCCCAACCAGGGGCCGACGATCGCCAGCGGCTCGATCCAGGTCCATGGCCAGCCGCTGCGCCAGGCCGCGGCCCAGGCGCGGGCGTGGTTGGTGGCCGCTGCGGCGCGGCGCTGGGGCCTGCCGGTGGCTGACCTGCGCGCCGACGGTGGCCAGGTCATCGCCTTCGATGGTCGACGAATGGCTTATGCCGACCTGGTGGCCGGTGGTCATGTTGAACTGCTGCTGGACAGTGCCGCGCCGCTCAAGCCGGTGGCGCAGCACCGGGTGGTCGGCCAGTCGCTGCCCCGGGTCGACATCGCCGCCAAGCTCGCTGGCGAGCTCAGTTTTGTGCACGATGTGCGCCTGCCCGGCATGCTCCATGGCCGGGTGCTGCGCCCGCCCTATGCGGGACTGGACGCGGGCGATTTTGTCGGCCGCTCGCTGCTCGGCGTGGACGAGGCGTCCATCGCCCACCTGCCGGGCATCGTCCGGCTGGTGGTCATAGCCGACTTCATCGGCGTGGTGGCCGAGCGTGAAGAGCAGGCCCAGGCGGCGGTGGCCACGCTGCGCTGCGACTGGGCGCCGTACACCCCGCTGGCGCCGCTGGACGACCTGGCCCAGGCCCTCAGCGCCCATCCCAGCATCGCCCGCGTGGTGTTGCAACACGGCGAGGTGGACGCCGCGTTGACGGGCGCGGCCCAGCGCCTGGACCGCGACTATGTCTGGCCCTACCAGCTGCATGCCTCGATCGGCCCGTCCTGCGCGGTCGCCGACTGGCATGCGCCCGACGCCGCAGGCCACAGCGCCACGGTCTGGACCGGCAGCCAGAACCCGCATGTGCTGCGCGCCGACCTGGCCCGGCTCACTGGCCTGGCCGCGCCGCAGATCAATGTGCTGCGCCTGGAGGCCTCGGGTTGCTACGGCCGCAACGGCGCCGACGACGTGGCCGCCGACGCGCTGCTGCTGGCCCGCGCCGTGGGCCGGCCAGTGCGCGTGCAACTCACGCGCGAGCAAGAGCATTTGTGGGAGCCCAAGGGCGCGGCCCAGCTGATGCAGGTGCGCGGCGGGCTGGACGCGGCCGGCGCACCGCTGGCCTACGACTTTGCCACCAGCTACCCCAGCAACGGCGCGCCCACGCTGGCCCTGCTGCTGACCGGCGCGGTGCCGGCCACAGCGCAGGCCTTCGAGATGGGCGACCGCACGGCGGTGCCGCCCTATGCCTACGCCCACCAGCGCATCACCGTCAACGACATGGCGCCGATCCTGCGCGCCAGCTGGCTGCGCGGCGTCTCGGCCCTGCCCAACAGCTTTGCCCATGAAAGCTATGTCGACGAGCTGGCCCATGCCGCCGGTGTCGACCCGCTGGACTACCGCCTGCGCCACCTCAACGACGAGCGCGCGGCCGAGTTGCTGCGCGCCACCGCCGCACGCGCCGGCTGGCGGCCCCACACCCAGCCGCAGCAGCAGGGCAGCCAAGCCGGCTGGCTGCAGGGCCAGGGCCTGGCCTATGCGCGCTACAGCCACAGCAGATTTCCGGGCCATGGGGCGGCCTGGGCGGCCTGGGTTGCCGACGTGGCGGTGCACCCGGTCACCGGCGAGGTCCATGTCAAGCGCGTGGTGGTGGGCCAGGACGCCGGGCTGATGGTCAACCCGCTGGGCGTGACGCACCAGGTCCATGGCAATGTGCTGCAAACCACCAGCCGGGCGCTGAAGGAGCGGATGGCGATCGACCCCACGACCCAGCTGCCGGAAAGTGCCGAATGGGGCAGCTACCCGATCCTGAATTTTCGAGAGGTGCCGGTGGTGGACGTGCTGCTGATGCCCCGGCCCGGCGAGCCACCGCTGGGCGTGGGCGAATCGGCCTCGGTGCCAGGCACGGCGGCGATTGCCAATGCCATTTTTGACGCCACCGGCGTGCGCCTGCGCCAGCCGCCGTTCACGCCCGAAGTGGTGCGGGCGGCGCTGAACCCCTTGCCGGCGCCGCGGGCACCCGCGCCCGCCTTGCAGCCGGCAGCGGCGCCCGACCCCTGGCCGACCGTGGGCGACCCCCAGCGCCGCCGCAAACCGCGCTGGGCGGTGGCCGCTGCGCTGGCAGGTGCCAGCGTCGGCCTGGGCGCGGCGCTGCTGGGCTGGCGCCCGGCCATCGCGCCGGTGGCCGCGAGCAGTGCCGGCGTCTACAGCACCGCGCTGATCGAGCGAGGCCGCCAACTCGCGGCGTTGGGCAACTGCATGCACTGCCACACGGCCGAAAGCGGCGTGCCCGGCGCGGGAGGTCGGGCCTTGGCCACGCCGTTTGGCGAGGTGGTCTCGACCAACCTCACGCCCGACGCAGCAACCGGCATCGGCAGCTGGTCGTTCTCGGCCTTCCAGCGCGCGATGCGCGAGGGCGTGTCGCGCGACGGCCACCACCTCTACCCGGCGTTTCCGTACACCGCCTTCAGTCAGACCGGCGACGACGAGCTGACGGCGCTCTACGCCTGGCTGATGGTGCAGCCGCCGGTGGCCAACGCCGTGCCTGCCGCCGCGCTGCGCTTTCCCTTCAATCTGCGGCCGCTGATGGGCTTGTGGAACGCGCTGGTGCTGCAGCCCGGGCCGGTGCCGGCAGCGCTCGTCGCGGCGACACCGCAGCGCAGCGCACAGTGGCAACGCGGCGCGGCCCTGGTCAACGGCCTGGGCCACTGCAGCGCCTGCCACACCCCGCGCAACGCGCTGGGCGCCGAGCGCAACGCCAGCCACTACCTGGCCGGCGCGGTGGTGGACGGCTGGGAGGCGCCGGCCCTGGGTGCCTTGTCGGCTTCCCCCGTGCCCTGGACCGAAGCAGCCCTGCTGCGCTACCTGCGCCAGGGCCATGACCCGGCGCATGGCATTGCCGGCGGGCCGATGGCGCCGGTAGTGCGTGCCCTGGCCCGGGCCGACGAGGCCGATGTGCAGGCCATGGCGCATTACCTGGTGGCGCAGCAGACGCCCCGGCCGGCGCTGGCGCCCGAGGCGCAGGTGGCGCGCGCCACGGCCCGCGCCGGCGCCCTGTTGCCCGGCCCGTCACAGCGCTTGTTTGAATCGGCCTGTGGCGCCTGTCACCATGACGGCAAGGGCCCGCAGACGCTGGGCCTGAACCTGCCGCTGGCGCTGAATCCCAAGCTGCACAGCGCGCGGCCAGACAACCTGGTCCGCACCGTGCTGCAGGGCATCGGGCAACCCTCGTTTGCGGACATCGGCCACATGCCGGCCTTCGGCCCCGCCTTGTCCGACCGCCAGATCGCCGAACTGGCGGGCTGGATGCGCCAGCGCTACGCGCCCGACCAGGCGCCCTGGGCCGAGCTGCCGGCCACGGTGGCCCGGCTGCGGGCCTTGCCGCCCTGAGCGGGTGGGTGCTCAACGCAGCGCGTAGAGCGCCGCCAGGGACAACGGAATGGCCAGCGCAGCAATGGCCGTGGACAACATCACCAGCCCGGCCACATAGGCGCCGTCACCGCCCATACGCGCGGCCAGCACATAGGCCGCACTGGCCGTGGGCAGGGCTGAAAACGCCACCAGCACGGCCTGCTGCGCCGGCGGCATGCCCAACAGGACGACGGTGGCGATGGCCAGGGCCGGCGTCAGCACGTGCCGAATCGTGACCAGCGCTGCCGCCAGCCACGGCGCGTTGCGCAGTGCGCCGAAGCGCAGCCCTGCGCCCACGGCCATCAGGCCCAGCGGCAGCGCGGCCGCGCCCATGCGCGACAGGGTCAGACCCAGCAGTTCGGGCAGTCTCCAGCCCGCCAGGTTCACAGCCAGCCCAGCCACGGTGGCCAGGATGAAGGGGTTGCGCGCCACCTCGCGCAGCATGCCCTGGCCGCTTTGCCGGGCCAGCATCAGCACCGCAGCCACGTTGACCAGCGGCACGCACAGCGCCATCAGCAGCGCCAGCCAGGCCAGGCCGGGCGCGCCGCCCAGCCGCTCGGCCATGGCCAGCGCCAGATAGCTGTTGAAGCGGAAGGCGGTTTGGGCACCGCTGGCGTGCAGCCGGGCATCCACCCCCGGCCAGCGGCCCAGGGCCCAGGCCAGGGCGATGCCGGCCAGACTGATGCCCAGCCCCACGGCGCCAAATTGCAGCAAAGATCCTGGCTGCAGCGGGCTGCGCGCGATGGTGTTGAACAACAGGGCCGGGAACAGCAGCCAGTAGACCAGGCGCTCCACACCGTCCCAGACCGACCGGTTCAGCGGCGTGAAGCGGCACAGCAGCAGGCCGATGGCGATCAGCACAAAGTCGGGCAACAGCAGCAGGGCTTCGGTCATGGGCTCAGTGTGCCTTGGCTCTCGTGGCCGCCTGGACCGCGGCACGAACCGGCCGCGCCAGCTCAGAATGCACTTTTGCCTGAGCTGCGGTCAGCCAGTGCGCACGCTGCGGCGTTGAACCCTGATGCCCAAGACCCGCACCTTGCCTTTGCTGGCAGCCGCCTTCCTGCTCTCGCTGGCGGGACTCGTCGCCAGCCCGCCCAGCCTGGCCGCCGCGCCGCAGAACCCGATTGCCGGGGTTCGCTTCGAGCCCCAGGTGCAGTTGGCCGGCCAGAGCCTGCAACTCAACGGCACCGGTCTGCGCGCCGTGGCCTGGTTCAAGGGCTATGCCGCCGGTCTGTACCTGACCCAGCGCAGCGAACAGGTGGCCCAGATCGTGGCCAGCACCGGTGCCAAGCGCCTGCAACTGCGCCTGCTGCTGGATGTGCCGGTCGAAGAATTCGTCAAGGCCTTCCACAAGGGTGTCGAGCGCAACACGCCGGCTGATCAGCAGGCCTCGCTGCAGGCCCGGATGGCGCGCTTCGACGCCTTGCTGCGGCCCTTGGGCAAGGTGAGAAAGGGCGACACCGTCAACCTCGACCTGTTGCCTGGGCAAGGCATGCAGTTCTGGCACAACGGCCGATTGCTCGGACCGGCGATCGAAGGCGACGACTTTTATGCCGCGCTGCTGTTGATCTTCATCGGCGACAAGCCGGTGGACGATGCACTCAAGGCCGGCCTGCTGGGCCGGGCCGTATAGCCACACAGCCGTACAGGCGTGCTGCCGACCTGAACCGGTCCCGACGAGACCGCCAAAGGGGGCGGGCACAATGGCCGGACTGTTCACCCTGCAACATTTTCGAGGTCTCCCGCCCATGAAGCGTTCCTGCTTGCTTGCACTGTGCTCGTCCCTGGCCTGTGTGCTGCCGCTGGCGGCCATGGCCCAGGCCTACCCCAGCAAGCCGGTGCGGCTGGTCGTGCCGTTTGCGCCCGGCGGCACCACCGACATCATCGCTCGCGTGCTGGCCGAGAAGATCGGCCCGTCGCTGGGCCAGACCATGGTGGTCGAGAACAAGGCTGGTGGCGGGGGCTCGATCGGCGCCAATGAAACCGCCAAGGCCACGCCCGATGGCTATGCGCTGGGCATGGCCACGGTGTCGACCACGGCGGCCAATCCGGCCATCAACCCGAAGATTCCCTACAACCCGCTGACCGACTTCACGCCGATCAGCAACATCGCCGCCACGCCCAACGTGATCGCGGTGCACCCCTCGTTCCCGGCCAAGGACTACAAGGGCTTTTTGGCCGAGTTGAAGAAGAACCCCGGCAAGTACAGCTTTGCCAGTTCGGGCACGGGGGGCATCGGCCACCTGCAGATGGAGTTGTTCAAGAATCTGTCGGGCACCTTCGTCACCCACATTCCCTACCGCGGTGCCGGCCCGGCCTTGAACGACACCGTGGCCGGCCAGGTGCCGATCATCTTTGACAACATGCCCTCGGCGCTGCCCTTCATCAAGGACGGCCGGCTGGTGGCCATCGTGGTCGCCGCGCCCGCACGACTGGCACAACTGCCTGAGGTGCCCACTTTCAAGGAAGTGGGGCTGGAGCCGGTGAACCGCATGGCCTATTACGGCATCTATGGCCCCAAGGGCCTGCCCAAGGAGGTGGTGGACAAGGTGCATGCGGCGGTGCGTGCGGCCACCGCCTTGCCCGAGATCAAGGCCAGGATCGAAGCCACGGGCTCCATCGTGGTGGCCAACACCCCGGCCGAATTTGCGGCGCAGATCAAGGCCGAGTTCGAGGTCTACAAACGGGTGGTCGTGGCGCAGAAACTGCGGCTCGACTGAGCGTGTGCGAGGTCACCCGAGATGGCATCGGTGCATGACCACGATGACCTGGGCCCGGCCCTGCCGCCGGCCAGCCGCGACGCGATTTCACGTTTTGCCGACGCGCTGTGGCTGGAAGATGGGCTGGCCAAGCTGACGCTGCAGGCCTACCGCCGTGACCTGAGCCTGTATGCGCACTGGCTTGCCGACAGCCAGGGCCGTTCGCTCGCCAGCAGCACCGAGTCCGACCTGCTGGGCTACATCGCCCACCGCCATGCCGGCAGCCGGGCCAGCAGCGCCAACCGGCGCCTGACGGTGTTCAAGCGCTATTTCCGCTGGGCCCTGCGCGAACACCAGGTGGCGGTCGACCCCACGCTGCGCCTGGGCAGCGCGCGCCAGCCCACGCGCGTGCCCAAGACCTTGTCCGAGGCCCAGGTCGAGGCCCTGCTGGCCGCGCCCGACGTCGCCGAGCCGCTGGGCCTGCGGGACCGGGCCATGCTGGAACTGCTTTATGCCAGCGGCCTGCGGGTGAGTGAGCTGGTCGACATTGCCACCGTGCGCGTGGGCCTGGCCGAGGGCGTGCTGCGGGTGGTGGGCAAGGGCAGCAAGGAACGCCTGGTGCCTTTTGGCGCCGAGGCCACCGACTGGATCGAGCGCTATCTGGCGCGGGCCAGGCCGCTGATCCTGAAGGGCCAGCGCAGCGACGCGCTTTTCGTCACCAGCCGGGGCGCGGCGATGACGCGGCAGATGTTCTGGACCCTGGTCAAGCGCCACGCGCTGAGCGCAGGCATCGCGGTGCAGCTGTCACCGCATACGCTGCGTCATGCCTTTGCCACCCATTTGCTCAACCATGGCGCCGACCTGCGCGCGGTGCAGATGCTGCTGGGCCATGCCGACATCGCCACCACCACCATCTACACCCATGTGGCACGTGAGCGGCTGCGCGCACTGCATGCCGCGCACCACCCTCGGGGCTGAGGCTCAGCGGGTCACGGTACCGGCCTGGGCCACCAGGCGGATGTTCTGCCAGCGGCACAGCGCGTCGTCCGGCCAGGCCTGTTGCAGCTGGGACAGCAGGGTGGCGGCCAATTCGCTCTGGCCGCCGTCGGTGGCCTGCTGCAGCCGGGCCCACAACGCGGCCAGGCGGTCGGCCTGGAGATTCTGGCCTGGCTGCCAGGCCAGGGGCTGCCAGATCTGCTCGGCGCTGTTGCGGCCGCGCAGCAGCACCGGGCCCAGCGACAGGCACAACTGCTCGCCCAGCGCGCGCCTTGTGGCGTCGCCGATCACCAGGCCCAGGCCGTCGCGTGCGCAGACCGATTGAAGCCGTGCGGCCAGGTTCACCGCGTCGCCCATCACCGTGTAGGCCAGGCGGTGACGCGAGCCCATGTTGCCCACCACCATCACCCCGGTGTTGATGCCGATGCTCAGGTTCAGGTCAGGCCAGCCACGGGCCGCGAGTTCGGCGCGCATGGCCGGCAGCCGGTCGCGCATGGCCAGCGCTGCGGTCACCGCATGCCGGGCATGATCGGGGTCGTCCAGCGGGGCGCCCCAGAAGGCCATCACCGAGTCGCCGATGTACTTGTCCAGCGTGCCCCGATGCTGACGAACGATGTCCGTCAGATGCGAAAAGACCAGGTTCATGGTCGCGCTGAGCTCGCCCGGCGGCAGCCGCTCGGCCTGCCGGGTGAAGCCTTGGACGTCGGCAAACAGCACTGTCAGCTCGGCATTGCGGCTGCTCATGTTCTGGCGCTCGGGCTGCAGGCTCAGCTCGTGCACCAGTTCGGGCGGCACGTACTGGCCGAACAAGCGCGTCAAGCCCTGGCGCGCACTGGTGGCGGCGCGGTAGGCCAGCAGCAGGTGCAACACCATCAGCAGCCCGGGCACGACCAGACCGCTGGCCAGCGGCAGGTACCAGCGCCCCCAGAGCCAGGCCGCAGCGTTGGCCGTCACCAGGCCGAGCATCAGCAGCGCCGCCACCAGCGTGCTCCAGGCCAGGCCCAGGCGCAGCAGCGCCAGCACCATCACGCCAGCCACCAGCAGGCCTTGAAGCAGCTCGTACAGGGGCGCTGCGGCCGGCGTGGCCAGCATCTGCCCCGACAGCATGCCCGCCAGCAGGCTGGCGTGGACAGCCGTGCCCTGCATCGCGTCGTCCACAGGTGTGATGCGCTGGTCAACCAGACCGGGCGCGCTCACGCCCAGCAGCACCACCTTGCCCCGCAGCAGCCCGGTGTCGACCGCGCCGGCAAGCACATCGGCCGCCGAGATGCGCAAAAACGCTCGGTTGGCCACCGAGAAGGGCACCAGGGCAGCGCCAGCGCGGTCCACCGGAACCTTGATCAGACCTTCGCGCCCACGCAGCTGGATCGATTGCAAGGGGTGCATGGCGTCGATCTGGGCCGGTGCCAGCCGCAGCAGCGCGGCAGGCTGGTCGGGTGCGTCCAGCAGCCAGCGTGCCATGGCCAGCGCCAGGCTGCCATGGATCTGGCCTTCTTTCTGGACCAACATGGGTACGCGCCGCACCACGCCGTCGGCGTCGACCAGCGCGTTCAGATGGCCGGCGCCATGGGTACTGGCCCGTTGCAAACGCGCCAGGTTGCCACCATGGCCGTTCCATTCCGGCATCGCCAGGCCCAGGCTGCCCAGCGCGGCCATGGGCATGATCGGTGTAGGCAACTCGCCGATGGTGGTGGCGCCGCGTTCACCGGACAGCAAAAAACCCATCACCACCGGCCTGCGCTGCAAGACCTCGGCCAGGCGGGCGTCGCCGTCGAGCTGCTTGCGCAGCGATTGCAGGGTTTCGCGCAGCGCAGGCAAGGGGCCCGTTGGGGTATTGCCAAGCGGCCTGGCCAGCAGCCTGTCCAGTGCGGACAGGCTGGCGCTGTCGATGTCGTCGGCGAGCACGATGTCCAGACCGACCAGCCGTGCACCCATGCCGCCGGTAAGCCGTTCCAGCAGCTCAGCCAGGTCGCTGCGGTGCCAGGGCCAGCGGCCTCGGGCAGCCAGAGCGCGCTCGTCGATGTCGACGATCACGATCGGTACAGACAGGCTGGCGCCATCGGGTGCGTGCGGCACCAGCAGGTTCAGGCGCAGGTCGTACAGCGCCAGTTCAAGCCGCTGCAGTGGTGCCAGCGGCAGCAGGTTGAAGGCGTGGCCGAGCAGCAAGGCCAGCACGCCCACCGCCAGCCAGGCCAGGGCCAGCGGGTTTTCGCTCCTGGCGCGAACGCGACTGCCGCGCTGGCTTCGGTTCCAGCGAAAGAACGCGTCAGCGAAGCTTGATTTCGACACGACGGTTGCGTGCCTCGGCAACCTCGTCGGCGGTGGCCACCACCGGCTCACGCTCGCCCCGGCCGGCCACGCTGACAGATTCGGCGTTCACGCCGGCGGCCACCAGCAGGTCGCGCACCGTCTGCGCCCGCTGCAGCGACAGCCGGTCGTTGGCCTCGACCGACCCGACGCGGTCGGTGTGGCCGGTAACCACCAGGTCGGCACCCGGGGTCTTGGCCAGGGCTTCGCGCAGCCGGACGAGAACCCCCTGGGCTTCGGTGGTCAGCCGGCTGCCATTGGCCTCGAACTGCACCACAAAGCGTTGCGGCTGTGCCGGCTGGGCTGCCAGCACCGCGCCGTAGCGCTGCGCCACCTCGGCCGCCGTGGTCACTGCCGGGCGCAGGGCCTGGCCGGCACGTTCGGCCACGGCATAGGGCTTGTCCAGGCGAAGCTGCTGCTGGCCGGCGCGCACCTCTACCGCGCTGGGCTTGCCATCGGTCTGCGGCAACAGCACCACGCGGTCGCTGACCGGCGGCGGCGGCGGTGGCGGGGTCGCGCAACCGGCCAGCCAGGCCAGGCCAAGCGGCGGCAGCCAGCGCAGTGGCTTGAACGATTTGCGGCGGCTCACGGTGTTGCCGTACCGGCGTCGACGATGAACTCGGTGCCGCGCACGCCCAGCACCACGGTGCGTGTCTGCACGTTGACCTTTTCCGGGTTCTTGCCGGCGATCAGCCCGCTGATCACCGCCAGGGTGCCGCGCCACAGCGATATCAGCATGCCGCCCTCCTGGGTGGTGGTGTCGAAGGCAAATTCACTCAGCACCAGTTCGCTGTTTGGGCCGGCCGTGAGCATGGTGTCGTCCATCAAGGTGAGCGCCGTCATGCCATTGGCCGTCGTGCGGATCACGTCGCCCACCAGCACAGCCTGACCCAGCCTGACGGCCTGGGGGGCGGCACTGGCGCCGCGTTGCAGCGTCACCCCGCCGGCCACATGCTTGACCACGCCGGCCTTGGCCAGCGGATCGGCCGCCCCGGCATTGCCAGCGGCCCCAAGACACAGCAGCAGGTACAACAAGCAGCGGTGCGCGGGCGTCATGGGCGTGGGCAGACGACGGAGGCGCCTGTGCTGGTTCGAGGTGGGCAAGTTTAGCCCGCGCCAGTCGGCGCCGGCCTTGGTCAGCAGTGTTGGTGGGCCGCCGCCCGGGCCCTGACCCCCCTCAGATGCAGGGGCAGAAGTCCGTGATTCCGGAAATGCAAGCACCTAAACTCAAATGCATCCACCAGCCCGCACGGTGTGCTGGATATCCTGGAGTAAAACTGCATGCGCGAAGAACAGCCGATCGACCAATCCACGCCGCTCAATGCCGTGCCGAGCGATGCCGTGCCGAGCGATGCCGGGCGTCGGGCTTGGCTGCGCAAGGGGGCGATGGCAGCGTCTCCGGTGCTCTTCAGCCTGGCCAGCGCGCCGGTTCATGCCGCTGGCGTGTGCGTGCTGCCTTCGGGTTTCATCTCGGTGGCCACCTTCAACAGCCGCCATCCGGGCGCAATGATCTGCGTTGACAACCGTGGGCCGAATTTCTGGAATACCAACTTTCCCGGCATTTGGCCAATATCGGCCCCCAACACGCAGACCTCCTTGTTTTCGAGCGTGTTCTTCGGTACGCCTGAAGCCTCGACCTCCGGCCTGACCATCAAGGCTGTGCTCGGCAGCGGCAGCTTCACCACCTTCACCAAGTACTGCATTGCCGGTTACCTCAATGCCCGGGTCGGTACCCTGGGCTTCCCGCTGAGCGACATCCAGATGGTCAATGTCTGGGGACATTTCCGCGGCGGCAGCACCCCGCTGATTCCAGCTTCCTGGACCGAGGCCGACGCGGTGACCTGGCTGATCAGCCTGATGGGCACCTGAGGCCTGATCGGTCTTAGCCGCTGCCGCCCTGGTTGAGCCATACGGTCGCTTGCTGATCTACCGTATTGCGCCGGGCCTCGGCCAGCGCTGGCTCGATGACGAACTGGTGGTCTACCAGCCTGAGCGTCGGCAAACCCACCTGCTCGACCGCCAAGCCGGCGAACTGCTCGATTTGCTGGCGCGCTGGCCGGCACCGGGGCAGGGCTGCGACGAACGGGCCATCGCCCGCCAACTGCTGGCTGCAGGATCGTCCGATTTGGACAACCCGAACGAACTGGCCGAAGTGCTCGTGCAGTTGCTGCCGATGCTCGAGGCGCTGAGCCGTCTGGGCCTGCTGGTGACAAGGCCTTGCTGAGCCTGTCGTCGCTGTCTGCGGCCGAGTTGCGGCGCCGCCTGCATGGCCCCGGCCTGCGCCTGCGCACCGGGCCACTGGTGTTTTGCATTCGCTCCGAGGTGCCTGAAGTGGCGCAAGGCCTGGCCGCGCTGTACGCCGGCTATCAGATCGAAACCGAAGGCGGTTTTGCCGACTTCCACATCGCGGTGCAGCGCGCGCATGGCCTGCGCCGCTGGTGGCGGCCCCAACTGCACTTCTCGGTGGCCGGTGACCGCCCGTTCGCGCCGCTGCCCGCAGACCAGGGCCTGCCGATGCTGGAATGGGGCATGAACTGGTGTGTGTCCGGTGCCTGCCACCAATATTTGATCCTGCATGCTGCGGTGCTCGAGCGCCACGGCCGGGCTCTGGTGATGCCGGCGCCGTCGGGCTCGGGCAAGAGCACGCTGTGCGCAGCGCTGCTGTTCCGCGGCTGGCGGCTGCTGTCCGACGAACTGGCGCTGATCGATCCGATCACCGGGCACCTGGTGCCCCTGCCCCGAGCGGTGAGTCTGAAAAACGCGTCGATCGAGGTGATTCAGCGCTTCGCCGGCAACGCCGTTCGCTTCGGCTCCGTGGTCGACGACACCACCAAGGGCCGAGTGGCGCATTTTCCTGCGCCAGCGGACGCGCTGCGCCGCGTGGGCGACACCGCGCAGCCGGGCTGGGTGGTGTTTCCGCGCTACCGCGCTGGTGCTGCGCTGCAGGTGCAGCGCCTGTCGCGTGGCAGGGCCATGATGCAGTTGCAGGAAAACGCCTTCAACGCCAATGTGCAGCTCGACCGAGGCTTTCACGCGCTGGCAGACCTGGTTCAGGCCAGCGCCTGCCACCGCCTTGAATACAGCCAGCTCGACCAGGCTCTGGCCTGGTTTGACGCTCTGGCGGCGGCCGATGACATGGCCGCCACTGCAACCGGCATTGCCGCATGACCGCTCGGCCTGCCGATCTGGCCTGCCAGGCGCTGCGCCAGCCTCGCAGCATGGCCGGTATGGACCTGGCCGGGTGGGATGCACTGCTGCCCCAGGCCGCCCGCGCCGATGTCACCGCCAGGCTGGCTGCACTGCTGCAGGCGCAGGGGCTGCTGGATCGTCTGCCCGAGGCCCCGAGGCGGCAGTTGCAGGCCGCGCTGCAGGTGGTCAAGGCCCAGCAGGTGGGCGTGCAGCACGAGGTAGCGCAGATTTCCTCCGCGCTGTCGGGCCTGGGCGCGCCGGTGCTGCTGCTCAAGGGCGCGGCCTACGTCGCCGCCGGCTTGCCGGCCGCGATGGGGCGGCTGCTGTCGGACGTGGACATCCTGGTGCCGCGCAGCGCGCTGGCCCGGGCCGAGAGCCAGTTGATGCTGGCCGGCTGGATGGGCAAGGCGGTGGACGCCTACGACGCACGCTACTACCGCGAGTGGATGCACGAGATACCGCCGATGCTGCACGCCCGCCGCGCCACCACGCTGGATGTGCACCACAACATCCTGCCGCTGACGCTGCGTCGGCCGCCCGACGCCGCACTGCTGCTGGCCGACGCGGTGCCCGTGCCCGGCCACGCCGGCCTGCACATGCTGGCGCCGGCCGACATGGTGTTGCACAGCATGGCCCACTTGTTCCACAACGACGACCTGGGCCATGCGCTGCGTGACCTGTCCGACCTGGACCTGTTGCTGCGCCACTTCAATGCGTTGCCTGGGTTCTGGCCACGGTTGACCGAACGGGCCGACGCGCTGCACCTGCAGCAGGTGCTGGCCTATGGCTTGTGGGCAACGCAGCACCTGTTGGGCACTCCGATGCCCGCAGTCGCACATCCTGCGCCGGGGCCGGCCGTGGCCAGTGGCTGGCAGGCGGCACTGATGCAGGCCCTGTGGCGGCGGGCACTGCGTACGCCGCATGCCGACGCTGCGTTGCCGGGTCAGGCCATCGCCCGCTTTGTGCTCTACCTGCGCGCCCATGCGCTGCGCATGCCGCCGCTGATGCTGGCCCGGCACCTGGGCATCAAGGCCTGGAAGCGCTGGGCCCCGCCGGTGGCGAGCACAGCGCCAGCAGTTCGGCCGGGCTGAAGCCGGCCTGGCGCCGTGCCTCCAGGTTGAAGGGCGGGCGCAGCCGGGGCGCGGCGTCGCGCGTCACCAGTTCGGGGTACAGGGCCTCGGCGTCCAGCCCGTCGCGCCGGCACAGCCGGCGCTACCAGCGCTTGTCGATCGCGACATGGCCGATCGCGTCGCGCAGGATGGTCTCCGGGATGGCCACCGCGCGGTGGTCACCGGCGCGTTTGAGCCGGTCCTGCATCGGTGGCGTGGCGTCCAGGTGCGCGTGCCTCCAGCGTGCGCGGCACCATGCGCGCGACCGGGTCGCCGGCGCTGGCCTCGGTCCTGCGCCACAGGCCGTCGTGCGCGTCGAAGTCGCCGTAGGCATGAGCCAGGCTGCGCAGGTGCTCGACCAGCAGCATGAAATGCATCGCCTCTTCGGCCGCGACACGGGTCCAGTCGCGGCAATAGGCCTCGGGCAGGCCCGCAGAACGCACCACACCGCGTCCAGCGCCAGCTGGATGGCCTTGGACATCTGGCTTGTTGCGGTCGTTTAGGGCCGCTCCTCAACCCCTGACCGATAGACTGGGTCATGGCGAATTCCATCCGAAATCAGGCTTTGGCCGTTGTCTTGTGCGCTGAGCCTGATGTGAAGGCAGCACTTGCGATGGACATTGACCCATCTGCAAATGTCGATCCAGATGAGCAACTTCAGACTGACCACCAGGTGCCGGGCAGGCCTGCAAAGCCCGAGCTTGTTGCGCATACGCAGTTGAAGCAGCGCTCTATGCGGACCGTCGAGGGCAGGGCGGCGCTCATCCACGCGCTTGCACATATCGAGTTGAATGCGATTGATCTTGCAGCGGACATCGTCTGGCGCTTTGCTGGAATGCCTGACGACTTCTACCGGCAGTGGGCAGGCGTCGCAAAGGAAGAGGCCTACCACTTCTCGCTGCTGAGGGACCATCTGCACGAGTTGGGTTACGGGTACGGTGACTTTCCGGCGCACGATGCACTGTGGCAGATGGCCGAGAAGACCAAGGACGATGTGCTGGCACGCGTGGCCCTTGTTCCGAGAACCCTCGAAACGCGGGGCCTGGACGCGTCTCTGCCGATCAAGGCAAAGCTGGTGGGGGCTGGTGATCGCCGTGCCGGCGAGATCCTCGACATCATCCTGCGGGACGAGATCGGGCATGTGGCACTGGGGAACCGCTGGTATCGCCACCTGTGCGAGCAGCGTGGGCTCGACCCTGTGAGCACCTACGCTCAGTTGGTTGAGCAGTTTGGTGCGCCGAAGCCGCGTGGGCCGTTCAACCTGGAAGCGAGGCGGGCTGCGGGCTTCACCGAGGAAGAGCTTGCTGCGTTGTGCCCCTCGGACCTAAACACTCCGGTCCGATAAGGGCAGGCAAGTATGAAGGCTGGTGACCTCTACATGAACGGGCAATTCGAGTAGTTGCCCTTGGTCCATTGTTCCACTGCGTCAGCGAACACGGGCGTACCTTTGAGGAAGAACACCTGCACGTTTGTCCCGCCGTCGAATGGAGGGCCCTTCGTCGTTTCGTGTGGCAAGCGACATTCAGAATGTGCGGTCGTAGTCGATCCCTGTGGCCATGTGGGCAAGTCGCGTGGGCGGCTTGTCCACATGGCCACAGTGCTGGGGTGATGACTTTGGATCGGGGTTCGCATGAGTGTTGGCATTGAGGCGGGCGTCAGCCTTTACCCTTGCGTCGCGCCAGGGGATGCTCCCCTTAGGGCTGTTGCCGCAGGGGCTGACGGCGCAGCCTTGGGCCTGGGCGGATGGCCTGCTTTGCGCGTCAGGGGGGCGGTACCGGAAGGCCGAGAACCAGGCTCGGGGCGCCTGCGCCTGTGCATCCGGCCCCTGGCGGTCACGCGAGGGGAGACACCCGGGCTATTTGCCTTGACTCATATCCATACTATGGATACTCTGCGTCTATGTTCCGACTGGAGGTCTGCCCATGACCATGCACGTCAATCTCTCGCCCGAGATGGAAGGCTTCATCAAGACCAAGGTCGCCAGCGGCTTCTACGGCAACGCGACCGAGGTGATCCGCGACGCGATCCGTCGGATGCAGGCCGAAGAAAGCCGCGTTGCGGCCTGGCAGGCGGCGATCAAGGTCGGCGACGACCAGCTC
>JANOWE010000039.1:0-18367 GCA_031417735.1 Betaproteobacteria bacterium | reverse complement strand
GCACCGGCGGCACTGGCTGCACCGGCGGCACTGGCTGCACCGGCGGCTTCGGTGTGCTGCGCGGATACTTCTTGCACGACGCGCAGGACATCCACCGCCGGCTGACCTGGGCAGTGGTGCTGCACGCGCTGTGGTGGTCGGTGGTGACCGTGCCGCGCACGATCACCCGCTGCTGGCGGCAGCGTCGGCGCTGGCCCTGGGCCGAAGACGAAGCCGGGTTGCAGCGGCCGCTGAACGCTTTGCGGGCTGCCTATGGCACCAAGGTGGCGGGGCCGCTCACCCTGTTTGACTGAAGGGCAGCAGCGCCTGACTCAGACCGCGTTCAGCGGAATCTTGATGTAGCGAACACCGTTGGCTTCCGGCTCGGGCAGGGCACCAGCACGCATGTTGACCTGCACGGCAGGCAGGATCAGCGTGGGCATGCCCAGCGTGGCGTCGCGCTTTTCGCGCATGGCCACGAACTCGTCCTCGCCGATGCCGTCCTTCACATGCACATTGCTGCGCCGCTGTTCGGCCACGGTGCTGATGAACATCACCTCACGCCCGCCGGGCTGGTAGTCGTGGCAGAGGTAGATCTGCGTGGCGGGCGGCAGCGCCAGCACCCGGTGGATGCTGCGGTACAGCGTGCGTGCATCGCCGCCGGGAAAGTCGCAGCGTGCGCTACCGTAGTCGGGCATGAACAAGGTGTCGCCGACAAATGCCGCGGTGGTCGGGCCGTCCTCCACCACATAGGTCATGCAGGCCGGGGTATGGCCGGGGGTGTGCATGGCGCGGGCCTTCAGGCCGCCAATGGCAAAGCCTTCACCGTCGGTGAACAAATGGTTGAACTGGCGGCCATCGCGGGCAAAGCCGGGCTCGGCGTTGAACAGTTTGCCGAACACCGTCTGCACCATGGTGATCAGGCTGCCGATGGCCAGTGTGCCGCCCAGTTGCTGCTGCAGGTAGGGCGCGGCCGACAGATGGTCGGCATGGACATGGGTTTCCAGAATCCACTGCACCGTGGCGCTGAGCTCCCGCACGCGCTGGATCAGCTTGTCGGCGCTGGTATGGCTGGTGCGGCCGGCCTTGGGGTCGTAGTCCAGCACGCTGTCGATCAGCGCGCACTTGCCGCTGGCCTGGTCCAGCACGATGTAGCTGACGGTGGAGGTGGCTTCGTCGAAGAAGCCTTCAACCTGCAGACTCTGGGCATGGGTCATGCGCATCTCCGGGCGTGGGGCCCTGGGGCCGTTGACGGGGGCGAGGCAGCGCGCGAGACGCAGCCTCCAGCATTCTCAAAGTATACCGTATGGGGTATAGTGGCAATGGCAGGATCACATGATCCAGCGCCATCTGGACTGCGATATGAACATCGACTGGAACCACTTCACCCCCTGGGCCTCGCTGGCCGGCGGCCTGGTCATCGGCCTGGCCACCCTGTTGTACCTGCTGGGCGTGGGCCGGGTGGCCGGCATTGCCGGCATCGTGGCCAGCCCGCTGCGTGCGCTGGCCACCGGCCGCAGCCTGCTGCCCGAGCTGTCGCGCCTGGCCTTCATCGCCGGCCTGCTGGTCGCGCCCTGGCTCTGGCGCCTGGCCGCGCCGCTGCCCGAGGCCTCGCTGGACGTGGGGCCGATGGCGGTGGTGGCCGCAGGCCTGCTGGTGGGCATTGGCGTGCGCATGGGCAACGGCTGCACCAGTGGCCATGGGGTGTGCGGGCTGAGCCGGTTTTCGCTGCGCTCGCTGGCCAATGTGCTGGCCTTCATCGGCGCGGGCGTGCTGACCGTGACGCTGCTGCGCCATCTGGGCTGAAGGAGATCATGATGAACAAGCGCAACGCCATCGCCCTGCTCGCTGGCCTGGTCTTCGGCCTGGGATTGATTGCCGCCGGAATGACCCAGCCGGCCAAGGTCAAGGGTTTTCTCGACCTGTTCGGCGCCTGGGACCCGAGCCTGGGCCTGGTCATGGGCGGCGCCATCGCGGTCGGCGTGGGCGCATTCGCCCTGGCCCGCCGCCGCAGCCGGGCCTGGAGCGGCGACCTGATCGAGCTGCCCACCAGCAGCGTCATCGACAGCCGTCTGATCGGCGGCGGCGTGCTGTTCGGCATCGGCTGGGGTATTGCGGGTTTTTGCCCCGGCCCTGCACTGGTGGCCCTGGGTGGTGGCATGGGCCAGGCCGGGTTGTTTGTGCTGGCCATGCTGGCCGGCATGTGGGGCCATGACCGCTGGTTGGCCAGGTAGTGCCGGAACCGGCGGCGATGCCGAAGCGGGATATGGGGTGATCATTGGGGCCGCCGATTCTTTCAAGCCTTCGCCCCGAGCCACCGATGAGCCAGCCACCGCCCCAACAGCCCCCCGTGCCTTCCGACAACAGCCCGGCGCCCGCACCGGCGGCACCGCCGCAGGGCATGGCCAAGGGCCTGACCCAGTACGGCGACACCGGTTTTTCGCTGTTTCTGCGCAAGGCCTTCATCAAGGGCGCGGGCTATACCGAAAGCGCGCTGGACAAACCGGTGATCGCCATCACCAACACCGGCAGCGCCTACAACCCCTGTCATGGCAACCTGCCGCAGCTGATGGAGGCGGTCAAGCGCGGGGTGATGCTGGCCGGTGGCTTGCCGATGGACTTTCCGACCATCAGCATCCACGAGAGCTTTGCCCAGCCCACCAGCATGTTCACCCGCAATCTGATGGCCATGGACACCGAGGAGATGATCCTGGCCCAGCCGATGGACGCGGTGGTGCTGATCGGTGGCTGCGACAAGACCGTGCCGGCGCAGCTGATGGGCGCGGCATCCGCGGGCTTGCCCGCCATCCAGCTCGTCACCGGCAGCATGCTCACCGGCTCGCACCGGGGTGAGCGCGTTGGCGCCTGCACCGACTGCCGGCGCTACTGGGGACGCTTTCGCGCCGGCGAGATCGACGCGCTTGAGGTGGCCGCCGTCAACAACCAGCTGGTGGCCAGCGTGGGCACCTGCTCGGTGATGGGCACGGCCAGCACCATGGCCTGCCTTGCCGAAGCCCTGGGCATGACCGTGCCCGGCGGCGCCAGCCCACCGGCGGTGACGGCCGACCGCATCCGCATCGCCGAGATGACCGGCACGACGGCGGTGCAGATGGCACGCCAGCGCCTGACGATCGACAAGGTGCTCACGGCACAGGCCTTCGAGAACGCGATGCGTGTGCTGCTGGCCATCGGCGGCTCGACCAACGGCATCATCCACCTCACGGCCATCGCCGGGCGCATGGGCTATGAGGTCGACCTGGACGCGCTGGACTACATGGGCCGGAGCACGCCGGTGCTGCTGGACCTGAAGCCCGCCGGCCAGTTCTACATGGAAGACTTCCACGCCGCCGGCGGCATGGCCACGTTGCTGCGCGAACTCAAACCCCTGCTGCACCTGGACGCGATGACCGTCACCGGCCGCACGCTGGGCGAAGAGATGGACAAGCACCCGCCGGCCTTCAGGCAGCAGGTGGTGCGCCCGGCCAGCAACCCGATCTACCCGCACGGCGGCATCGCCGTGTTGCGCGGCAACCTGGCGCCCGACGGCGCGATCATCAAGGCCGCTGCGGCCAGCGCCACGCTGATGGAGCATGAGGGCATGGCGGTGGTGTTTCAGAACCTGCAGGACATGGCCGAACGCATCGACACCGATGACCTCGACGTGAGCGCCGACGACATCATCGTGCTGAAGAACATCGGCCCCAAGGGCGCACCCGGCATGCCCGAGGCGGGCTACATCCCGATCCCGCTGAAACTGGCCCGCCAGGGCGTGAAGGACATGGTGCGCATCTCCGACGGGCGCATGAGCGGCACCGCCTTCGGCAGCATCGTGCTGCATGTGGCGCCCGAGTCGGCCATCGGCGGGCCGCTGGGGCTGGTGTGCAACGGTGACCGCATTCGCCTGTCGCTGGCGCAGCGCCGGGTCGACCTGCTGGTAGCCGACGATGAACTGGCGCGCCGCCGGGCTGCCTCGCCGGTGGTCGAACCCAGCGCGCCGCGTGGCTACCGCAAGCTCTACCTGCAGTCGGTGACCCAGGCCGGGCAGGGCGTGGACTTCGACTTTCTGCGCGCGGCACAGATGCAAGGCAAGCTGCCGCGCAACCCCGGTTGAGCTCCCCAAGTGGCGCCAGACTGGTAGCGCTGTCAGGGGCCTAGAATCACACATGGCATCGGCAGACAACGCCCCTAAACGCAGCCGCCGAGGCAGCGGCGCCGTCACCCTGCACGACGTGGCCAAGCTGGCCGGGGTGGCGCCGATCACCGCCTCGCGGGCACTGAATCACCCCGACCAGGTCTCTGACGAGCTGCGCCGCAAGGTCGGCGAGGCCGTGGCGCGCACCGGCTATGTGCCCAACCGCCTGGCCGGTGGCCTGGCCTCGACCCGCAGCCGGCTGGTGGCGGCCGTGGTGCCCACCATCTCGGGGCCGGTGTTCCTGTCCACCGTGCAGGCGCTGACCGAGGCCCTGGCCGAGCAGCGCTACCAGTTGATGCTGGGCCAGGCCGGCTACGACGGCACGCGCGAGGACGCGCTGCTCGAGGCCATCATCGGCCGCCGGCCCGACGGGATCGTGCTCACCGGCATCCTGCATTCGGCACAGGGCCGCCGCCGTTTGCTGGCCTCGGGCATTCCGGTGGTCGAGACCTGGGACCTGACGCCCACGCCGATCGACATGCTGGTGGGCTTCTCGCACGCCGAAGTGGGCCGTGCGGTGGCGAGGTATCTGCATGGCAAGGGACACCGGCGGCTGGCCACGGTGGCCGGTGACGATGAGCGTGCACGCCGCCGCGCCGCCGCCTTCCAGGCCGAGGCGCTGGCGCTGGGCCTGGCCGCTGTGAGGCTGGTGACCGTGCCCGCACCCACCACGCTCAAGGCCGGCCGCGCCGGGCTGGCCGAGCTGCTGGCCGCCGACCCGGCCATCGACGCGGTGTCCTGCAGCTCCGACCTGCTGGCCTTGGGCGTGCTGACCGAGGCCCGGGTGCGCGGCCTGGCCGTGCCGCAGCAATTGGCGGTGGTGGGCTTTGGCGACCAGGCTTTTGCCGAAGACCTGGCGCCGTCGTTGAGCACGGTGCAGATCAACGGCGCGGCCATCGGCCGGCAGGCGGCGCGCTTCATCGTCGACCGCGCAGAGGGCCGTGACCCCGGCCCGCGCATCGTCGACATCGGCTTTTCGATCGCCGGGCGCGACAGCGCCTGAGCTCAGGGTTTGTGCTGATGTCGAGCCACTTGTGGTCTCGATACGGTAGCGCTACCATTCAAGCACAGTCGCGGCGGAATGTGCCGTATCCGAGCACCTCAGCCTTGACTCTGCCCATGCACAAGCTCATCCGCACCCTGGCCACCTTGTGCCTTGGCGTCGCTACCGCCACCGGCGCCTGGGCCCAGGCCTGGCCGTCCAAACCGGTCACGCTGATCGTGCCCTTCCCGCCCGGCGGCTCCACCGACCAGATCGCCCGCGCGCTGGGCCCGGCGCTGGCCAAGACCTTTGGCCAGACCTTCATCATCGACAACAAGCCCGGCGCCACCGGCACCATCGGCGCGGCCGCCGTCAAGCGCGCGCCGGCCGACGGCACCACCTTCTTTGTCTCGTCGCTGGGCCCGTTTGTCATCGCGCCGCACCTGATCAAGAGCGTGCAGTACGACGCGCTGAAAGACTTCGATCTGATCACCGTGGCGGTGCAGGCGCCCAATGTGCTGGTGGTGCCTGCCGCGTCGCCGCACAAGTCGCTGGCCGACGTGGTGGCCTACCTGAAGGCCCACCCCGGCAAGATGAGCTTCGCCTCGTCGGGCAACGGCTCCAGCGACCACCTCACGGCCGAGCTGTTCTGGCTGGAAAGTGGCACCAGCGGCGTGCACGTGCCCTACAAGGGCGGCGGCCCGGCCGTGTCCGACTTGCTCGGCAGCCAGGTCGACGCGTCGTTCCAGAACGTCAACACCGTGTTCCAGCACATCAAGGCCGGCAAGCTGCGCGCGCTGGCGGTCACCGGCGACAAGCGCTCACCGGTGCTGCCCGAGGTGCCGACCATGGCCGAAGCCGGTGTGAAGAACGTGGACGTCTATTCCTGGCAGGGCGTGGCCGCACCCAAGGGCCTGCCGGCCGACATCAAGGCCAAGTTCCACGCGGCGGTGGTTGCGGCGCTGAACGAGCCGCAGCTGCGCCAGCAGTTCACCGGCGTGGGTCTGGAAATCGTGGCCAACACGCCCGAGCAGTTCACGGCCTTCCAGCAACGCGAGTTTGCGCGCTGGAAAAACCTGATCGAAGCTCGCAAGATCACCGCCGATTGATTCAGCCACTGGCATGAGCGCTTCGTCCACCCCTGTCATCACCGCGCTGCGCGCGATTCCTGTGGCCGGCCGCGACAGCATGCTGCTCAACCTCAGCGGCGCGCATGGCCCGTTCTTCACCCGCAACCTGCTGCTGCTGACCGACAGCGCTGGCCGCACCGGCGTGGGCGAGGTGCCGGGCGGCGAGAAGATCCGGCAGACGCTGGAAGACGCCGCCGCGCTGGTGGTGGGCCAGCCCATCGGTGCCCATCAGCGCCTGCTGCAGGTGGTGCAGCAGGCCTTTGCCGACCGCGACAGCGGTGGCCGTGGCCAGCAGACGTTTGATCTGCGCACCACCATCCACGCCGTCACCGCCATCGAGTCGGCGCTGCTGGACCTGCTGGGCCAGCATCTGGGCGTGCCGGTGGCCGCGCTGCTGGGCGAGGGTCAGCAGCGCGACGCCGTGCAGATGCTGGGCTACCTGTTCTATGTCGGTGACCGCCGCCGCAGCAACCTGGCCTACGCCGAGGAACCCGACGCGGCCGACGACTGGTGTCGCCTGCGCCACGAGCCCGCACTGACGCCCGAGGCGGTCGTGCGGCTGGCCGAGGCGGCGCAGACGCGCTACGGCTTTGAGGACTTCAAGCTCAAGGGCGGCGTGCTGCGCGGCGACGAAGAAGTCGTCGCTATCCAGGCCCTGCATGAACGCTTCCCGCAGGCCCGCGTCACGCTGGACCCGAACGGCGGCTGGCTTTTGGCCGACGCGGTCCGATTGATGCGCGACCTGCACGGCGTGCTGGCCTATGCCGAAGACCCTTGCGGCGCCGAGGACGGTTTTTCAGGCCGCGAGGTGATGGCCGAGTTCCGCCGCGCCACCGGTCTGCCCACGGCGACCAACATGGTCGCCACCGACTGGCGCCAGCTCAGCCATGCGCTGGCGCTGCAGGCGGTGGACATCCCGCTGGCCGACCCGCATTTCTGGACCATGGCCGGTTCGGTGCGCGTGGCCCAGACCTGCCGTGACTTCGGGCTGACCTGGGGCTCGCACAGCAACAACCATTTCGACATCTCGCTGGCCATGTTCACCCATGTCGGCGCGGCCGCACCAGGCAAAGTCACGGCCATCGACACGCACTGGATCTGGCAGGACGGCCAGCGCCTGAGCACCGAACCGCTGCAAATCGTGGGCGGCCAGGTGCAGGTGCCCAAAGCCCCCGGCCTGGGCGTGACGCTGGACATGGCCGAGGTCGAGAAGGCGCACCAGCTCTACCGCCAGCATGGCCTGGGCGCGCGCGACGACGCGGCGGCCATGCAGCACCTGCTGCCAGGCTGGACCTTTGACCCCAAGCGGCCCGCGCTGGACCGCTGACACCGTGCCGTTCGCCAGACAACCGGAACAAGCCATGCCCCATTACCCACGTCGCGGTTTGCTCGTGTCCGCGCTGATTTCCGCCTTGATGCTGATGGCCTGCTTGGCTGCCCAGGCCCAGTCCTGGCCCAGCAAGCCGATCCGCATCGTCGTGCCCTACCCGCCGGGCGGCTCGTCGGACATCATCGCGCGCGCCATCAGCCAGCCGCTGTCCGAGGCGCTGAAGCAGACCGTGGTGATCGAGAACAAGCCCGGCGCCAATGGCAATACCGGCACCGACATGGTGGCCAAGTCCACCGACGGCCACACCCTGCTGCTGTGCGACACCGGCGCGCTGGCCATCAGTGCGTCGGTCTACAAGCAGCTGCCCTTCGACCCCAGCAAAGACCTGCGCGGCGTGACCATGCTGGCCTATTCGCCCCACCTGCTGGTGGTGCACCCGTCGGTGCCGGCCAACAACCTGGCCGAGCTGGTCGCGCTGTCACACAAGCAGCCGCTGAACATGGCCGTCTCGGCCATCGGCAGTGCACCACACCTGGCCAGCGTGATGGTCGAGCAGGCCACCGGCGCGCAATGGGCCTACATCCCCTACAAGGGCGGTGCGCAGGCCATTGGCGACACCGTGGCGGGCCAGACCCAGGTGCTGATGAACGGCATGCTGGCCACGCTGCCGCAGGTGCAGGCCGGCAAGCTCAAGGTGCTGGGCGTGTCCAAGGCCAGCCGCGTGCCGCTGCTGGCCCAGGTGCCCACCATCGCCGAGCAGGGCGTGAAGGGCTTCGAGTCCGGCACCTGGCAGGGTGTGCTGGTGCCCGCGAGCATGCCGCCGGCGGTGGTGGCCAGACTGGCGGCCGAGCTCACGCGCATCATCCGCTCGCCCGAAGTGCGCGAGCGCCTGGTGGCCCAGGGCGCCGAGGTGCACACCATGTCGCCGACCGAGTTCAGCGCCTTCTTCGAGCGCGAGCGCAGGCAGTGGGCCAAGGTGGTGGCCCAGGGCGGCGTGAAGATTGACTGAGACGGGCAGCCCAGCACCATGCGACCACCTCTGACGATCCGGATGGATGCGCGCGACAACGTCGCGATCATCGCCAACGATGGCGGCCTGCCTGCCGGTACCGTGCTGCAGGACGCCTTTGCTGCCGGGCTGGTGCTGGTGGACAAGGTGCCCCAAGGCCACAAGGTGGCGCTGGTGGACATTCCGGACGGCGGCGCGGTGCTGCGCTACGGCATCCCCATCGGCCATGCGCTCAAGGCCATTGCCGCCGGCAGCTGGGTGCATGAGCGACTGCTGAAAATGCCCGACGCACGTGGCCTGACCGACCTGCCGATGGCCACGGCGCGGCAGGACTTTCAGCCGCCGCTGTCCGGCTATACCTTCGAGGGCTACCGCAATGCCGACGGCTCGGTGGGCACGCGCAACATCCTGGCCATCACCCAGACCGTGCAGTGCGTGGCGGCGGTCACCGAGTTTGCGCTGCAGCGCATCAAGGCCGAGCTGTTGCCGCGCTACCCGAACGTCGACGATGTGGTGGCGCTGGCGCATGGCTACGGCTGCGGCGTGGCCATCGACGCGCCCGACGCGGTGGTGCCCATCCGCACGCTGCGCAACATCAGCCTGAACCCGAACTTCGGCGGTGAGCTGATGGTCGTCAGCCTGGGCTGCGAAAAGCTGCAGCCGGAACGCTTGCTGCCGCCGGGCAGCTTTGAAATCAAGGACCAGCGCCAGGGCGACGCGGCCATGCTCGATGTGGTGTGCCTGCAGGACGACGCCCATGTCGGCTTCATGTCGATGGTGGAATCCATCCTGCGCCAAGCCGATGTTCATCTGCAGCGGCTGAACGCACGCCGACGCGAAACCGTGCCGGCCAGCGAGTTGGTGGTGGGCGTGCAATGCGGCGGCAGCGACGCTTTCTCCGGCGTCACCGCCAACCCGGCGGTGGGTTTTTGCACCGACCTGCTGGTGCGTGCCGGTGCCAGCGTGATGTTTTCAGAAACCACCGAGGTGCGCGACGGCATCGCCCAACTCACGGCCAGAGCGGCCACGCCTGAGATCGCTGAAGCACTGGTGCGCGAGATGGCCTGGTACGACGCCTACCTGCAGCGCGGCGGTGCCGACCGCAGCGCCAACACCACGCCGGGCAACAAGGCCGGCGGCCTGTCCAACATCGTCGAAAAAGCCATGGGCTCGATCGTCAAGTCGGGCTCGGCGCCGATCAACGGTGTGCTGGCGCCGGGCGAAAAGCTCAGCACCAAGGGCCTGACCTACGCCGCCACGCCGGCCAGCGACTTCATCTGCGGCACCCTGCAGCTGGCCGCCGGCATGAACCTGCATGTCTTCACCACCGGCCGCGGCACGCCCTACGGACTGGCCGCCTGCCCGGTGATCAAGGTGGCGACCCGCAGCGACCTGGCCCGGCGCTGGCATGACCTGATGGACCTCAATGCCGGCAGCATCGCCGACGGCAGCGCCAGCATCGAGGACGTGGGCTGGCAGTTGTTCCAGCTGATGCTGGACGTGGCCAGCGGCCGCCAGAAAACCTGGGCCGAGCGCTGGAAACTGCACAATGCGCTGGTGCTTTTCAACCCGGCGCCGGTGACCTGATCCACGCCACGCCCTGATCTGCCTGCAGCCGGCCTGCGCTGTCCCCCAAGACCATTCCAGGAGCTGAGCATGCGCCAGCCAATCCCGTCACGACTGCGCGCCCATGTCGGCCGCCTGGCCCTGGCCGCTGTCAGCCTGCTGCTGGCCGCCGCGCCCGGCCATGCCCGGGTCACCCGCATCGTCATCGACCAGACCCTGGCCCAGCCGGCCACAGGCGGCGGGCAGACGCTGGCCTATCAAACCCTGAACGGTCGCGCCTTCGGCGAGTTGTGCATGGCCGGCTGTGAAGGCGCGGCCACCAACCGCATCATCACCGACCTCGACCGCGCGGACTCAGGCCTCAGCCGCAGCCCGGCCACGCCGGGCGCCACCGTGGTGGCCTATGTGGCCAGCTTCTCCATCGTCAAGCCGGTGGACAGCAGCAAGGTCAGCGGCCTGATGTGGCACGACGTGCCCAACCGGGGCGGGCGCATCGTCATCAACATGGCCGAGCGCGCGCTGGGCGACGTGGGCCTGAGCAGCGGCTGGCAGGGCGACAACGCCGGTGCCACGGTCGTGCCGGCCTACGCCAACAAGCTGGCGCCGGTGAGTGTTGGGCTGAGCAACAACGAGTGGGTCAGCACCCCGGTGCTGCGAGGCAGCACCGGCTTCACGCTGGCGCGCATCGTCAACCGCAGCGGCAGCGGTGCCCAGCCCTTGAACGTGATGGGCAACCCCGTGCCCTATTTTCCGGCCGACGCCAGCGACAACCGCCAGGCCACGCTGACCACCCACACCAGCGAAACGGTGGACGGCAAGGTCACGATCGGCAGCGTCATTCCCAACACCGACTGGAAGTTCTGCGGCGGCGGCAGCTTTGATGCGCCGCTGCCCGTCACCAGCCTGCCGGTGCAGGTCTGCCTGAAGAGCCCGGGCTTTTTACCCGCGCTGCTCTATCAGCTGCGCTACCAGGTCAAGGACCCGATGGTGCTGGGCGTGGGCACAGCCGCCTTCCGTGACCTGGGTTCATTCTTCCGCCATGCCCAGGCCGACGACTTTGGCACCGCCAACCCGCTGGCCGGCCAGATCCGCCAGGCGGTGATCCGCGGCGTATCGCAGTCGGGCAACTTCACCCGCCACTTCATCCAGCTGGGCATGAACCAGGACGAGGCCGGCCGCATCGTGCACGAAGGTGCCTGGCCCTTGATCGCCGGCCGGCGCGTGGCCAACAACTCGCGCTGGGCCCAGCCCGATGGTGTGCTCGAGCTCTACCAGCAGGGCAGCGAAGGCCCGCAGTGGTGGGGGCCCTGGCCAGACACCCTGCGCGGCATGCCGGCCAAGGGCATCTTCGACCGCTGCAGTGCCACCCAGCCCCGCACCTGCCCCAAGGTGATCGAAAGCTTTGGTGGTGCCGAGGTCTTTGCGTTGAAGATGACCACTGAATGGGTCGGTACCTCGGCGGACGCCGACATCCCGCTGCCCCCCAACGTGCGCCGCTACTACCTGCCCAGCAGCACCCACAACGGTGGCGCCGGCGGTTTTGGCTGGAGCCCGCCGAACTTCAATGCGCTGGGCAACCTGAACTGCCCGGGCAACCACTGGGGCCGGGGTGTTTTCCTGCCCAACCCGGTGCCCGCGACCCAACTCGTCAACCTGCTGCGCCTGGCGCTGCGAGACTGGGTGATGCGTGACATCGAGCCACCGCCCAGCCGCTGGCCCACGCTGGCCGAGGGCACGCTGGTGGCGCCCACGGCCAAGGCCATGGGCTTTCCGGTCGGCATTCCGGGTGTGCCCGAAGCCATCTTCAAGCCTGAGAACTTCATCTTCCCGGTCTTCGACTACGACTGGGGCCCTGACTTCGACCCGGTTGACGCCACCGGCGTGCCCACGCGGGTGCCGCCGCGCATCAAGGCCGTCATGCCCATGCGGGTGCCCAGGGTCGACGCCGACGGCAATGAACTTGGCGGCGTGCCCACCGTGCTGCGCGACGCACCGCTGGGCACTTACCTGGGCTGGAACATCACCCAGAACATCAGCGCCACCGATCCGACGCCCTCTTTCCACGCCGGCCGGCTGTGCAACTACGCGGGTGGCTTCATCCCGTTTGCGCCGACCCAAACCGACCGCGCGACCGGCTCGGGCACACCCTGGGCCGGTGACCCCAGGCTGTCGCTGGCCGAGCGCTACGGCAGCCAGACCGGCTACAAGGCGGCGGTGGCCGAGGCCGTGGCCCGGGCGCTGAACCAGGGCTACCTGCTGACCGAGGACGCCGACGCCTTGATCAAACAGTCCGAAGCCGCTGCGGCCAGCCTGCCGCTGCCGCCGTGATGTTCTGACCAGGGCGGGACAGAAGGCTCAATCCGGCGCGCGGTAGACCAGCACCTTCAGCGAGCGTTTCTCGTCCATGTCGGCAAACACCGCCGGATTGGGCAGGCGCTGCTCGAAGCGCAGGGTGGGCGCCATCGCCTGCATCTGCGATTGCAGAAAGTCCGGCCCCAGTTCAGGTGCGTTCAGGCACAGCAGCACATGGCCACCCGGGGCCAGCAGTTCGGGCAGGCGGCGCATCAAGCGCGGGTAGTCCTTCTGGGCCATGAAGCTGCCCTTCTGATGGCTGGGCGGGTCGGCGATGACCAGGTCATAAGGGCCACCCCGGATCAGCTTGCCCCAGGAACTGAACAGGTCGTGCGGCAAGAAGCTGGCGCCACTGCCTGGCCCGGTCACCAGGCCGTTGAGCCGGTGGTTGTGCTGGCCAATGGCCAGCGCACCCCGGCTCATATCCAGGTTCACCACCTGGCGCGCGCCGGCCTGCAGCGCCACGACCGAGAAGGCACAGGTGTAGGCAAACAGGTTCAGCAGCTTCTGGCCCGACCGCGCCAGGTTGTG
The DNA here is from genome assembly GCA_031417735.1 of Betaproteobacteria bacterium. Lineage (GTDB taxonomy): Bacteria > Pseudomonadota > Gammaproteobacteria > Burkholderiales > Burkholderiaceae_C > Pseudaquabacterium. Next base: position 5,296 of record JANOWE010000039.1, on the reverse strand, counting down.
CGCCTGCACCCAGCGTCGGCCCTGGGCCATGTCGAGGAACAGGCCATGGTTCTGGCCACGCAACGGGTGCACGGCCAAGCGCATGCCGGCCTCGGTCACGACCAGTGGATCGGGCAGCGTGCCGGCCATCAAACGGGTGTCCGCCCGGCCGCCGTGCCGGCACTGGAAGACCCAGTTCAGTGCCTGGCCCGGTGCCAACTGCTGCCAGCGCAGGTTCAACGCTGCAGCCACTCTGGCAAGGTCGGCGTCGATCAAGGGCAGGAAGCTGGTCAGCAGCCAGACCGGCGGGTAGGCGTCCAGCGCCAGATGCTCGCAGCCCGGATACAGGCCGCCCCGGCCATGGAACAGACGCTGCGCGTCGGCCGGCAAGGGCAGGGCGGCAATGGCATCGAGCAGGGCTTGCATGGTGACGGTCGGTCAGCGGCGGCGGTGGGCCGGCCCGCAGTGTGCGTCATCGGCGCTGCCAGCCATGCGTTGGCTGCCAACGCAGTGCCGTCAAGGCACCGAGGCCATCAGGCCTTCGCCAAACGGCGGGCAGACCTGCGGGCTGGCCAGCCGCACGCCAATGCTCACTCTGCCGGGAGCGTGCATCGACATCGGCTGCGGCCAGCTCAGCTCAGCCCACCGCGCCGCGCTCGAACAAGGCGCTGATCTCGCTCTCGGTGCGGCCAAGCTCGCGCAGCAGCTCTTGGCTGTGCTGGCCCAGGTGCGGCGCCCGCCGGTCATGGTCGAAGGGCATGCCGATGAATCGGGCTGCGGCGCGCGGTGTGCGCAGCGCGCCGATGCCGGGCTAGGAGCGTGGGCGGCAGAAGTCCGCACCCGCGTTGGGCCCGGTTTGGGGCCCAGGCTAGGCGCAGCGTGCAGCCCGGGCTTGACGCCCGGGCAAGCGATGCAACGACGCATTGGCCTCAAACCGGACCCAACCCGAAGGGCCAAGGCGATTCGCGGCGTCTGGCGGCGTTGCATGCTCGTTGCAGGGGGCCAGCCATGCGCCTCGCATGCGCCTTGCCAGACACCGTGACTCGCCTTGGCGCGGGTACGGATTCCTGCCGCCCACGCTCCTAGGGGTTGAGCCGAACCAGCGCATCCATCCAGCCCGGCCAGTGGCGGTCACCGGTGCGCTGGCCCAGGCGCAGCACCACCGTCTGGCTGTCGGGGTCGATGAGCAGGATCTGGCCGTACAGGCCCTGGGCATAGACCATGGCGCCGGGCTGCAACTCGCCACCACCCGCCGACAGGGGCCGGCGCCGCCACTGCCAGGCGTAGAAGGCAGCCCCCGGCTGTCCGCTGCGCTCGACATTGCGGCGGGCGTCGGCGCTGGCGCCGGGCAGGTCGGCGGCGGCGGCCGTGCTGTCGCGCAGCCACTGTGCGCTGACGATGCGCCGGCCATCGATCTGGCCCTGGCCCAGCACCATCTGGCCAAAACGCAGAAAGTCCAGCGCCCGCGCATTCAGGCAGCAGAAGGCCCGAGCCACGCCGCCGGCCTGGCTGTCCAGGCTCCAGCTGGCGTCATGCGCGGCGCCCAGGGGCTGCCACAGCCTTTGCTGGGCATAGACCGCCAGCGGCTGGCCGACGGCACGCTCGATGGCCATGGCCAGCAACTGGGTGTCGCCGCTCTTGTAGGCCAGCGCCTGGCCGGGCGCGGATTCGACGCGCAAGCGACTCACCTCGGCCTTCAGATCGGGGCTGAGGTAGAAGCGCGCCGCTTCCGAGAACGGCGAGCCATAGCCTTCGTCGAAGCGAATGCCGCTGCGCATCAGCAGCAGATGGCGCAGCGTGATACGGCCGAAGGCGGCGTCCTGCGCCAACAGTTCGGGCAGGGTGCGTGTGATGGGCTCGTCGACACCGCTGATTCGGCCATCATCGATGGCGATGCCCAGCAGCACGGAGACCACCGACTTGGCGATCGAGAACGAGGTCGTGATGCTGTTGGCGTCATAGCCGTTGAAGTAGCGCTCATAGACCCGCTGCCCGCGCCGCAGCACCAGCAGCGCCACCGTGCCGCGCTGGGCGATGTCGGACTCGGCCGCTGCGGTGTCAAGCCCGGCGGGCCAGCGCAAGGCCACCGGCGCGGCCGGCAGCGGCGAGCCCAGCGCCGCGCGCTGCAGCGTCATCTCGTCAAAGTGGCGGTGGTCGGTGATGGCCGACCGGCCCTGCAGCACCATCCACATCGGCAACGTGCTGCAAGCAGTCAGCGTGACCAACAGGGCTGCGGCCGCGAACATGCACGCCAGCCGGCCCAGCGTCCGGAGGTGTGGCCGGCCATGCGTCATGCTGCCCTCAGCCCAACTGCGGCGCCAGCAAACGACGCGCCAGGTCGTTCGGCAAAGCTTCACGCGCCGCCCAGTCTTCGAGCTGGTCTTCGCCAATGCGGCCCACATTGAAATAGGTCGACTCCGGATGCGCCAGGTAGAAGCCGCTGACGCTGGCTGCCGGGGTCATGGCCAGGCTCTCGGTCAGGTCCATGCCGATCTCGCGTGCCTGCAGCGCGTCGAACATCGCGCGTTTGACGCTGTGGTCCGGGCAGGCGGGGTAGCCCGGCGCGGGGCGGATGCCGCTGTATTTCTCGGCGATCAGTTCGGTGTGGCTCCAGGCCTCGTCGGGCGAATAGCCCCACAGGTCCTTGCGCACGCGCTGGTGCAGGTGCTCGGCAAAGGCCTCGGCCAGGCGGTCGGCCAGGGCCTTGAGCATGATCGCGTTGTAGTCGTCGTGTGCGGCCTCGAAGCGGGCCACATGCCGGGCGATGCCCAGACCGGCGGTGACGGCAAACACACCGATGTAGTCGGCCTTCACGCCCTTGGGCGCGATGAAGTCGGCCAGGCTGCGGTTGGCGCGCTTGATCTTTTGGCCATCCGGGCCGTCCACCACCGGCCGCTCGGTCTGCAGCCGCAGCGGGCGCCAGTGCATCAGCACCTGCTCGCGGGTCTCGTCGGTGTAGATGGCGATGGTGTCGTCGTCGATGGTGTTGGCCGGCCACAGCCCGACCACACCGTTGGCCTGCAGCCAGCGGCCGTCGATGGCGCGCTGCAGCAGGGCCTGGCCATCGGCGAGCACGCGGCGGGCCGCTTCACCCACCAGCTCGTCCTGCAGGATGTTCGGGTACTTGCCGGCCAGGTCCCAGGTCTGGAAAAACGGCGCCCAGTCGATGAAGCTCGCCAGTTCGGCCAGGTCCTGGTTACGGAACTCGCGGCGGCCGATGAACTTGGGCACAGGCGGCGTGTAGGCGGCCCAGTCGATCGCCGTCTTGTTGGCCCGCGCCGCCGCCAGCGTGACCAGTGGCGTGGCCTTCTTGCTGGCATGCAATTGGCGCACGCGTTCATAGTCGGCGTTGAGCTCGGCGATGGTGGCCGCTGAACGCTCGTCGCTGAGCAGATCGGCGCACACACCCACGGCGCGGCTGGCGTCGGGCACATAGACCACCGGGCCCTGGTAGTGCGGCGCGATCTTCACCGCCGTGTGCACCCGGCTGCAGGTGGCGCCGCCGATCAGCAGCGGCGTCTTGCGCTCGCGAAAGTAGTCGTCGCGCTGCATTTCGGCGGCCACATGCTGCATCTCTTCCAGGCTGGGCGTGATCAGGCCGCTCAGGCCGATGATGTCGGCGCCTTCGACCTTGGCCTTGGCCAGGATGTCCTGGCAGGGCACCATCACGCCCATGTTCACGACCTCGAAGTTGTTGCACTGCAAGACCACGGTGACGATGTTCTTGCCGATATCGTGCACATCGCCCTTGACGGTGGCGATGACGATCTTGCCCTTGGCCTTGACATCGGCACCGGCGTCCTGCATGGCCTGCTTTTCGGCCTCGATGTAGGGCAGCAGATGGGCCACGGCCTGCTTCATCACCCGCGCGCTCTTGACGACCTGGGGCAGGAACATCTTGCCCGCGCCAAACAGGTCGCCGACGATGTTCATGCCGGCCATCAGCGGGCCTTCGATCACATGCAGCGGCCGGCCGCCCTCGCCTGACACACGTTGCCAGCAGGCTTCGGTGTCTTCGACGATGAATTCGGTGATGCCGTGCACCAGCGCGTGGCTCAGGCGCGCGTCTACCGTGCCGGCGCGCCAGGCCAGGCGCTGGCTGTCGTCGATGGCGGCGCCCTTGGCGGTCTCGGCCACTTCCAGCAGGCGCTCGGTGGAATCGGCGCGGCGGTTCAGGACCACGTCTTCGACGCGTTCACGCAGCTCTGCGGGGATGTCGTCGTACACGCCCACCATGCCGGCGTTGACGATGCCCATGTCCATGCCGGCCTGGATGGCGTGGTAAAGGAACACGGTGTGGATGGCTTCGCGCACCGGCTCGTTGCCGCGGAAGCTGAAAGACACGTTGGACACGCCGCCCGAGACCTTGGCGCCAGGCAGATTGCGCTTGATCCAGCGCGTGGCGTTGATGAAGTCGACGGCGTAGTTGGCGTGCTCTTCGATGCCGGTGGCGATGGCAAAGATGTTGGGGTCGAAGATGATGTCTTCGGCCGGGAAGCCCACTTGATCGACCAGAATTCTGTAGGCGCGCTCGCAGATCTGAACCTTGCGCTCGTAGGTGTCGGCCTGACCCTTTTCATCGAAGGCCATGACCACGGTGGCCGCGCCATAACGCCGCAGCAACGTGGCCTGGCGGCGGAACTCGGCCTCGCCTTCCTTCAGCGAGATGCTGTTGACGATGCCCTTGCCCTGCAGGCATTTCAGGCCGGCCTCGATCACGCTCCACTTGCTGGAATCGACCATGATCGGCACCCGCGCGATTTCGGGCTCGCCGGCGATGAGCTTGAGGAAGCGTTCCATTGCCGCCTGGCTGTCGAGCATGGCCTCGTCCATGTTGATGTCGATGACCTGGGCGCCGTTCTCCACCTGCTGGCGGGCCACGGCCAGCGCGTCCTCGAAGCGGCCCTCCAAAATCATGCGCGCAAAGGCCTTGCTGCCGGTGACGTTGGTGCGTTCGCCGATGTTGACGAACAGCGAGCGCTCGCCGATGGCCACCGGCTCCAGGCCGGCCAGGCGCATGGCAGGGGGAACAGGGCGGGGCAGGGCGGATTCGGTCATGGCGGCAGGCATCGGTGCAAAGTCTGGCCTGCTGCGGCGCCCCGGCTCACCCGGCGCGCCTGCGTGCAGGCGATGGGTGAGCGCGGTTGCCAGGTGCAGCCCTGGGTGGGCGGGGGCACCGACCCGAGCCTGGCGGCGGTTTGCTTTATGCAAAACCGCCGTCGCAACGCTCCTCGGGAAGCCTCGCATTCTAGGGGGCCGGGCTTTAGACTCGTGGGCATGAGCCTGATCGCAGCGGAGCATGCCGTGGGATATGCCC
>JANOWE010000038.1:0-26007 GCA_031417735.1 Betaproteobacteria bacterium | reverse complement strand
CTTCCTGGCCTCGGTGGCCTCGGTCAGCCCCTATGTGGGCCTGTTCGGCACGGTGTGGGGCATCATGCACGCCTTCGTCGGCCTGTCCAGCGCGCAGCAGGTCTCGTTGGCCACGGTGGCGCCCGGCATTGCCGAGGCGCTGGTGGCCACCGCCATCGGCCTGTTCGCTGCGATTCCGGCGGTGGTGGCCTACAACCGCTTTGCGCGCGACATCGACCGCATTGCGATGCAGCTGGAAAGCTTCATCGAAGAGTTCAGCAACATCCTGCAGCGCAACGCCGGTGCCCCGCCGGCCGCCGTGCCGGCGGCACGCTGAGGGGCCGAGACACCATGGCCGCCGTCGTTTCCCGAGGCAACAGCCGTCGCCGCCGCGCGATCGCCGAGATGAACATGGTGCCCTTCATCGACGTGATGCTGGTGCTGCTGATCATCTTCATGGTCAGCGCGCCGCTGATCACCATCGGCGTGGTCGACCTGCCCACGGTGGGCAAATCGGCACAACGACCGACCAGCGTGGTCGAAGTCATCGTCGGCACCGACGAAAAGCTGCGCCTGCGGCTGGACGGCGGTGAACCCCAGGCCACCAGCTTGAACAGCCTGGCCGACGCGGTGAAAAAACTGCAGGCCGGCAATGCCCAGGTGCCGGTGGTGATTTCGGCCGACAAGGCGGTGAAGTACGAGCAGGTGGTGCGCGCGATGGACCGGCTGCAGCGTGCCGGCGTGCAGCGCGTGGGCCTGTCCGTCCGGCAAGGCAACTGACAATGGCCACAGACGGGCTCGGCAGCGCCGGCGGGCCTGGCCTGGCCAGCCTGCAGCCGCGCGCCGCAGACCGGCTGGGCCGGGGCGCCACGCTGGCCCTGGTCGCCCATGCCGGCCTTATCGGCGCGCTGGCGCTGGGCCTGAACTGGCGACTGCCCCGGCCCGACCCGGTGGCCAGCGCCGAACTGTGGGCCGCCGTGCCGCAGGTCGCGGCGCCGCCGGCGGCCGCAACGCCGCCCCCACCACCGACGCCCGCCCCCGCGCCTGTGCCTGCCCCAGCGCCACCACCGCCACCACCACCGCCCGCTGCACCGGCACCCGCACCGCAGCCCGCTCCGCCGCCCAAACCATCAGCCGCCGAGTTGGCAGCCCGGCGCAACGCCGAGATCGCACTGGAAAAGCGCAAGGCTGAGGAAGAGAAACGGCAACAGCAAGCGGCCGCTGAGGTGGACAAGCTCAGACGCCAGAAGCTGGAGGACAAGCGCCAGGCTTTGGCCAAAGAGCGCGAAGCCGAGAAGCTGGCGGCGGAACAAGCCGCAGCGAAGGCGGCTGCTGACAAGGCCGTCGTTGAACAAGCCGCTGCGGCCAAGGCCGCTGCGAAGCAGGCCGCCGCAGACAAGGCAGCCGCTGAGAAGGCCGCCGCCCAGAAAGCACGTGCAGAACAGCAGCGCACCGACAAGCTGCGCGCTGACAAGTTGCGCGAAGAGGCCCGCCTGAAAGAGTTGGCGGACCAGCGCGAGGCCAAGGCCGAAGAGGCACGAGTGGCCCTGCAACGCGAAGCCAACCTGAAGCGCCTGATGGGCCAGGCCAGCGCCACCGGCAACACCACCGGCAATACCACCGGCATTGGCGCCGCCACTGCCAGCGGCACGGCCGCGCGCGATGCCGCGCCTTCTGCTGCCTACGCCGGGCGCATCAAGGCCCGCATCAAGCCCAACATCGTGCTCACCGGCGAGGTGCCGGGCAACCCGGTGGCCGAGGTCGAGGTGCGCAGCGCCCCCGACGGCAGCATCCTGGGCCGGCGCATCGTCAAGGACAGCGGCAGCAGCGTGTGGGACGAGACCGTGCTGCGCGCCATCGACCGCACGGCCGTGCTGCCGCGTGACAGCGATGGCCGAATCCCGGCCACGATGATCCTGGTCTTCCCCCGGCGCGAGTGAGCCCCGGCCAGCGCAATCAGATGCGTCGGGTGTCGAACATCAGCAGGTCCACACCGGCCTGGGCGAAGTGGGCCAGGTCAGCCGCCGTGGCCTGGCCTTCGGGCGAACCCAGACCGGCCTGGATCGCGGCCAGCGAATCAAAACCCAGGATGGCAATCAGGTGCAGCGGGGCCTCACCCGCCGGCGTGGCGATCGGCCCGCTGCTGATGTCATAGCTGCGCAGGCCCGGCACGGTCTTGGCCAGCGGTACATGGCTGGCGTGGTAGTAGGCGTCAAAGGCCTGGGCGTCGGCGGGCTTCTTGTACATCGCGATCAATTGGGCGGCCATCGTGGTGTCTCATCAGGGGCGCCGCCGGCGGCGGCTTGGCCCTGGCCCATCTTCTGCGCTCCTTGCCAGCCGCGCAACCGCCAATGCGCTCGTCCCATTTGGCCAGCTGCTGAAAACGTGGGCTGGAACGACGGGCTGAAAGCGGGCCTGCCCGTGGGTCAGAATCAATGCACTGAACCGACCTGCGAGCCACGATGAGCAAACTGTCACTGCTGGACCTTGGCTTTTTCATCGCCGAGACCGAGGCCAGCCCCAAGCATGTGGCCGGCCTGCTGATCTTCAAGCGCCCGCCCAAGACGACCGCGACTTTCGTGAAATCGCTGTACCGCCAGTACCTGGCCAGCGACGAGGTACAGGCACCCTACAACCAGGTCATCGACTTCTTTCGCGGCGGCTTGCCGCAATGGCGCCAAGCCGAGCAGGTCGACATGGCGCAGCATGTGTTCTTCCACAAGCTGCCCAAGGGCGGCAACGACCGCCAGGCCCTGTACGACTTCGTCTCCCGGCTGCATGAGCCCATGCTGGACCGCGCTCGCCCGCTGTGGGCGCTGCATGTGATCGACGGCCTGGGTGGCGATTTCGGCACGGGCCGGTTCGCGCTGTACCAGAAGATGCACCATGCCTGCGCCGACGGCGTGACGATGGCGCGCTGGACGGCCGAGGGTCTGGCCAGCGCGGCCGACGACCTCAGCTTCGAGCCGATCTGGACCCGCAAGCATGGTGCCCGCCAGGGCGCGCTGTCCAAGCGCCGCAACCAGGCCTTGATGGCGGCGCTGCAAAAACAGTTCAGCAGCACCGCGCAGCGCATGCTCGGCGTTGGCCGTCTGGCGGCGATGCTGCTGCTCGAGAGCGTGAAGCTGACCAAGAACGCGATCGCGTTGCCCTTTGCGTCCACCGCCAAGACGCCACTGACAGGCCAGGTCACCTCGGGCCGGCAGTTCGCCACCACGGTGGTGTCGATGGAGCGCGTGAACCGCATTCGCCTGCGGACGCGCTCGACCATCAACCATGTGGCGCTGACCTGCCTGGACGGCGCGCTGCGCAATTACCTCAGCGACCAGGGCGTCGAACTGGCTCGGCCGATCACGATCCAGATGCCGGTGAACCTGCGCCCGGCGGGTGAAAAGTCGGGCGGCAACAAGATCGGCATCATCCAGGTGGAGCTGTCACCGCCGACCGACGACCCCTATGTGCGGCTGCGCAACATCGGCTTTTCGCTGCGCAGCGTGCGCATCATGATCGACAGCGTGGCGCCGGAGGCGATCGAGTCCTACACCATCATCACCGGTCTGGTGGCGCAGATTGCGGAACTGCTCAAGTTGAGCAACACGCTGCCGCCCATGGGCAATACGCTGGTCTCCAACGTGCCCGGCCCGAAAGAGCTGCTCTACCTGCAGGGCGCGTGCATGGAAGAGATGTACCCGATCAGCACCCTGCCACCGAGCAACCTGCTGAACATCACGCTGTTCAGCTACGCGGGTGTGCTCAGCTTCGGGCTGATCGCCACCAGTGAGCTGCCGCGCCTGGGCCGCCTGGCCGACTATGTTGAACAGGCCTTTGCCGAACTGGAGCGATCGGTGACGGACGCGCACGCGGCCTGAGGCCGAAGCGGGCCTCAGTGGTTCTCGCGCGCGTGGTTGATGGTGTACCTGGGGATCTCGACCACCAGGTCGGTGTCGGCCAGGATGACCTGGCATGACAGGCGTGAATCGGGCTCCAGGCCCCAGGCGCGGTCGAGCAGGTCTTCTTCGCCCTCTTCCATCTCATTGAGCGAGGCAAAACCTTCGCGGACGATGACATGGCAGGTGGTGCAGGCGCAGCTCATGTCGCAGGCATGCTCGATGGCGATGCCATTCTCGAGCAGGGCCTCGCAGACCGAGGTGCCGCGCGGGGCCTGGATGGTCTTGCCCTGGGGGCAGAGCGCGGCATGGGGCAGGATTTTGATGCTGGGCATGGTCAGGGTTCAGAGGTCGTCGATCTTGCGGCCGGTCAGCGCGGCCTGGATGCCGCGGTTCATGCGTGCGGCGGCGAAAGCCTCGGTGCCGGTGGCCAGCGCGGCCACGGCGGCGTCGATGGCCGCATGGTCCTGCCCGACAGTGGCGCTGGCCAAGGCTGTCAGCAGAGTGGCGATGGCTTCGCGCTCGGCGTCGTCCAGCAGCTCAGCATCGGCGGCCAGCGCGGCGCGGGTGGCCAGGCCCATGCGCTCGGCTTCGACCCGGGCCTCACCCAGCGCGCGGGCGGCCATGTCGACCTCGGCGCTGGCAAAGCCTTCCTGCAGCATGCGCGCAATGTCGTCGTCGGCCAGACCATAGCTGGGCTTGACCACCACCGAGGCCTCGACCCCTGAGCCCTGCTCACGGGCGGACACGCTGAGCAGGCCGTCGGCGTCGACCTGGAAGCTCACGCGGATGCGCGCTGCACCGGCCACCATCGGCGGAATGCCGCGCAGCTCGAAGCGGGCCAGCGAGCGGCAATCGGCGACCAGTTCGCGCTCACCCTGCACGACCTGTATGACCATCGCGGTCTGGCCGTCCTTGAAGGTCGTGAAGTCCTGCGCCTTGGCCACCGGGATGGTGGTGTTGCGCTCGATGATGCGCTCGACCAGGCCGCCCATGGTTTCCAGCCCCAGCGACAGCGGGATCACGTCCAGCAGCAGCAATTGATCGCCGTCCTGGGCATTGCCGGCCAGCGCGTTGGCCTGGATCGCGGCGCCCACGGCCACCACCTCGTCGGGGTTGAGGTTGGTCAGCGGCGGCCGGCCGAACTGTTCGGCCACCGCCGCTTGCACTGCCGGCATGCGGGTCGAGCCACCGACCATGACCACGCCCATGACCTCGTCGCGCTTGACGCGGGCGTCGCGCAGCACCTTGCGCACGGCGGACAGGGTGCGCTCGACCAGTGGTCGGGTCAGTGCATCGAAGCGTTCGCGGCTGATGGTCACGGCCAGTGCGCCGCCGGCCAACTCGCAGCGCAGCTCGGTCCGGTCGGCGTCGGTCAGTGCCTCTTTGGCCGTCCGCGCGGCCACCAGCACGGCGCGCTTGTCATGGGCATTGCTCGCCACAATCGTCGGCCGGCCGGCCTCGGCCAGCACCGCGTCGGCCAGCGCACGGTCGAAGTCGTCGCCGCCCAGAGCGGCATCCCCACCGGTGGCCACGACCTCGAACACGCCGCGCTGCAGGCGCAGCAGCGAGATGTCGAAGGTGCCACCGCCCAGATCGAACACCGCGTACAGGCCTTCGCTGCCGTTGTCCAGGCCATAGGCCACTGCGGCAGCGGTGGGCTCGTTGATCAGGCGCAGCACGTTCAGGCCCGCCAGCTGCGCGGCGTCCTTGGTCGCCTGGCGCTGGGCGTCGTCGAAGTAGGCCGGCACGGTGATGACCGCGCCGAACAGCTCATCGTCGAAGCTGTCTTCTGCGCGCTGGCGCAGGCTGGCCAGAATTTCGGCCGAGACCTCGACCGGCGTCTTGACGCCCAGCCGGGTCTGGATGCCGACCATGCCGGGCTGGTCAACGAACTGGTAGGGCAGGCCGTCATGGCCCGATATGTCGGCCAGCCGGCGGCCCATCCAGCGCTTGACCGAGACCAGGGTGTTCTCGGGCTCCTGGGCCATGGTGGCCAGGGCCTCATGGCCGATGCGGCGGCGCCCGCCTTCGAGGTACTGCACGGCCGAGGGCAGGATGACCCGGCCCTGGTCATCGGGCAGGCATTCGGCCACGCCGTGACGTACCGCAGCCACCAGTGAATGGGTGGTGCCCAGGTCGATGCCCACCGCCACACGGCGGCTGTGCGGGTCGGCGGCTTGGCCGGGTTCGGAGATCTGCAACAGCGCCATGGCTCGGGGTTCTTTGCTCGTGTCTGGTTTTTGGAAACAGGTGCGCTCAGGCGAGGTCAGGCGTCCAGTGCTTCCAGCCGACGGCGAATGTCGTCGCGAAAGCGGGCCACGAACATCAGCGCCCTGACCTGCTGCGACGCGGACTGGGCGTCTTGCGCATTGTCCAGCGCCTCGGCCAGGACCCGGACGCCACGCGCCTGCTCGGCCTTGACCTCGTCGTCCAGCCGCTCCACGGCGGCGGTGTCCGCCGCGTCGTCCAGCGCCTCACGCCAGGCCATCTGCTGCAGCAGGAAGTCGGTGGGCATGCTGGTGTTGCTCTCGGCCGCAATGTCCACGCCGGCCAGTTCACACAACAAGGCGCCGCGCTGCAGCGGGTCTTTCAGCCGCTGGTGGGCCTGGTTGACCCGCACCGCCCATTGCATGGCCAGGCGCTGCGCAGCACCGCCTTCGCTGGCAAAGCGGTCGGGGTGAACCTGGGCCAGCAGGTCGCGCCAGCGCTGGGCCAGGGCCACCTCGTCCAGCGCAAAGCTGCGTGGCAGGCCGAACAGGCTGAAGTCGTCGGCGTCGATGCGCATCTGTGGCCCGGCCATGGTCACAAGGCCTTGCGGTAGAAAACCGACAATCCGTTGTCGGGGTAGCCGCCAAACGCCGTGCAGGGCTCGAAGCCGAGCTTGCGGTACAGCGCCACGGCCTCGGCCTGGGCTTGGCCCGTTTCCAGCAGCGCCTGACCGACGCCGCTGTCGCGCAGATCACTCTGCAGCGCCAGCAGCAGCAGTTGGCCCACACCCTGGCCACGCTGCGCAGGGGCCACATACATGCGCTTGATCTCGCCATAGGGCTGGTCGTCCGTGGCGGCCTCGGCCGGCATCAGACGTGCCGCGCCGCAGCCTACGGCCCGGCCTTGCTGGCGTGCCACGACAAAGCGCACACCGGGCGCGAGCAGCGCGGCCACATCAAGGATGTGGTTGGCCTCGGGTGGGTAGAGGCTGGCCAGGTAGGTATCCAAGGCCTCGAGCAGGACCACCACATCAGGCTGGTCGGCGCGCTCAAGCTGGATCTGGATGTCGGTGGTCATCTGCAGGTCACAAGAAAAGCAAAGGCGCGGTCAAAGGCACCGCGCCGTGCAGCAAGGGCCCGGAGGGGCCGCTCAGGTCTGACTCAGACCCGGAACGATTCGCCGCAGCCGCAGCGGTCTTTCTCGCGCGGATTGTGGAACTTGAAGCCTTCGTTCAGGCCTTCACGCACGAAGTCGAGCTCGGTGCCGTCCAGATAGGGCAGGCTCTTGGGGTCGATCAACACCTTCACGCCATGGTCCTCGAACACATGGTCTTCGGGTGCCACGTCGTCGGCATATTCGAGCTTGTAGGCCAGGCCCGAGCAGCCGGTGGTCTTGACGCCCAGGCGCACACCCACGCCCTTGCCTCGTTTGCTGATGTAGCGCGACACATGACGTGCCGCGGCTTCTGACAGGGTCACAGCCATGGTGTCAGGCGTTGACCGCCGTGGCCTGGCCGCCCGCAGCAGAAGCTGCGCTGCCATGCTTGGTGCGGTAGTCCTGCACTGCTGCCTTGATCGCGTCTTCGGCCAGGATCGAGCAATGGATCTTCACTGGCGGCAAGGCCAGTTCTTCGGCGATCTTCGAGTTCTTGATCTCCAGCGCCTGATCGAGTGACTTGCCCTTGACCCACTCGGTCACCAGCGAGCTGCTGGCGATGGCCGAGCCACAGCCATAGGTCTTGAAGCGCGCATCCTCGATCAGCCCGGTGGCCGGGTTGACGCGGATCTGCAGCTTCATCACGTCGCCGCAGGCCGGTGCGCCGACCATGCCGGTGCCCACCGATTCGTCGCCCTTGTCGAACGAGCCCACGTTGCGCGGGTTTTCATAATGGTCAATGACCTTGTCGCTGTATGCCATGTCGTACTCCTGGTCTGTCTCAATGTGGTGAGCGGCGTCGGCTCAGTGCGCCGCCCACTGGATGGAGGAGATGTCGATGCCCTCCTGGTACATGTCCCACAGCGGCGACAACTCACGCAGCCTGGCCACCCGGTCTTGCAGGATGTCCACCGCGTAATCGATGTCGGCTTCGCTGGTGAAACGGCCGATGGTCATGCGCAGGCTGGAATGCGCCAGTTCGTCGCTGCGGCCCAGCGCGCGCAGCACATAGCTGGGTTCCAGGCTGGCCGAGGTGCAGGCCGAGCCTGAGGACACCGCAATGCCCTTCACGCCCATGATGAGCGACTCGCCTTCGACGAAGTTGAAGCTGATGTTCAGGTTGTGCGGCACCCGGCGTTCCATGTCGCCATTGATATAGACCTGCTCGATCTTGGTCAGGCCCGACACCAACTTGTTATGCAGCATGCGGATGCGCTCCTGCTCGTTGCCCATTTCTTGCATTGCAATCTGGAACGCAGCACCCATGCCCACGCACTGGTGGGTGGGCAAGGTGCCCGAGCGCATGCCGCGTTCATGGCCACCGCCATGCATCTGCGCTTCGATGCGCACGCGCGGCTTGCGCCGCACATACAACGCGCCGATGCCCTTGGGGCCATAGGTCTTGTGCGAGGCCAGGCTCATCAGGTCGACCGGCAGGGTGGCCATGTCGATCACCACCTTGCCGGTGGCCTGGGCCGCGTCGACATGGAACACGATGCCGCGTTCCCGGCACATCGCGCCGATGGCCGGAATGTCCTGGATCACGCCGATCTCGTTGTTGACCAGCATCACCGAGACCAGGATGGTGTCCTTGCGCAGCGCGTCCTTGAACTTGTCGAGGTCGAGCAGTCCGTTTTCCTGCACATCGAGGTAGGTGACCTCGAAGCCCTGGCGCTCAAGCTCACGCGTGCTGTCGAGCACGGCCTTGTGCTCGGTCTTGACTGTGATCAGGTGCTTGCCGCGGCTCTTGTAGAACTGTGCCGCGCCCTTGATCGCCAGGTTGATCGACTCGGTGGCGCCCGAGGTCCAGACGATCTCGCGCGGGTCGGCGTTGATCAGCGCGGCCACCTGATCACGCGCTTTTTCCACCGCCGCCTCGGCTTCCCAGCCCCAGGCGTGGCTGCGCGACGCGGGGTTGCCGAAATGCTCACGCAACCAGGGCACCATCAGGTCAACCACACGGGGGTCGACAGGGGTGGTGGCGCCGTAGTCAAGGTAGATCGGGAAATGCGGGGTCATGGTCAGTGCGAAGAAGTTGAACGTGGTGCGGGAATGGCGGTTGAGCGCAGGCTCACTTGGACATCGCGTTGCCCAGCGCAAACACGGAATTGGGCGCGGTGATCTTGATCGGCTTGACCACCGGCACGCTGGAGATGGCGCGCCTGATCGGCGACACGTCGATCGACACGCCCTTGGCGAGTTGGTCGTCGACCAGCTTCTTCAGCGAGATGGAATCGAGAAACTCGATCATCTTCTGGTTCAGGCTGGCCCACAGATCGTGCGTCATGCAGCGGCCGGCGTCGTCGCCCATGCAATTTTCTTTGCCAGCGCAGCCGGTGGCGTCGATCGGCTCGTCCACCGCAACGATGATGTCGGCCACCGTGATCTGGTCGATCTTGCGGCCGAGCGAATAGCCACCGCCCGGCCCCCGCGTGCTTTCGACCAGCTCATGCCGGCGCAACTTGCCAAACAACTGCTCAAGGTAGGACAGCGAGATCTGCTGCCGGCTGCTGATGGCCGCCAGCGCCACAGGCCCGTTGTTCGAGCGCAGCGCCAGATCGATCATCGCCGTGACGGCAAAACGGCCTTTGGTGGTCAAACGCATGAGGTACTCCTGGGTGCTTGGCGGCGGTGTGCCTGGCTTGGCGGTCTCGAGCACTTGGCGCAAGACCAGCGTTGTCGGAACCCGAGTTGCGTGCTCAGCGCCTATTAGCCGAGCGCTTTAGTCAAGTATAACGGATCCCGACTAATTTGGTCAGGATTGACTCAGGAAGTTCCATCGACGCGGCGCCGGATATCCAGCAGCAGGCCTTCACAGGCAGGTTCGATCAGATCCAGCGCCAGGTCGAAGGCCTCGGCGCTGGCGTAGTACGGGTCGGGGACCTCTTGTTCGCCCAGCCCGGGCTCGTAGTCCAGCAACAGCCCCAGGCGGCCCTGGGATTGCGGTGGGCAACGCTCACGCATCACGGCCAGATTGGCATGGTCCATGCCGAGCAGCAGATCAAAGCGGCTGAAATCGTCTGGCCTCAGGGGGCGCGATTTTTGCCCGGCCAGGCTGTAACCCCGCTGGGCAGCGCGCTGCACACCACGAGGGTCGGGCGGCGAGCCTCGGTGCGCATCGATGGTGCCGGCGGAATCAACGGCCACAAGTTTGGCCAGACCAGCGCGGTCCAACTTGCCGCGCAAAACAGCCTCGGCCATGGGTGAGCGGCAGATGTTGCCCATGCACACCATCAACACACTCAGTTGTGCGCTGCCCTGTCGTCTGAACCAGCGGGTAAGCATGGGTCGCAAGGATAGCCCAGTGCGCGCCAGCGCTTGGTGCGCAAACCGGGCAGCCCTCGTTGTCCAAGGTGCCAGGATTTGACGCGCGCTGCCCGCCTGAGGCGTCGCGGTCGGACGGCGCTCAGCCGCGCTGGCCCGCCACCAGCGGCAGCACATTGCTGTCATGGCCAGCCACGCCAAAGGCCTGCTCGCGCAGCAGCGCCAACTGGTCGCGCAGCCGCGCCGCTTTCTCGAACTCCAGGTTGCGCGCATGCTCCAGCATCTGGCGCTCCAACTGCTTGATGCGCTTGGCCAGGTCTTTCTCGCTCAGCGCCTCGACCTCGGCCGCCTCGACCTGGCCACGCAGCTTGTCGCGGTCGTCCTGCACGCTGACCACGCCGTCGATCATCTCGCGCACCTGCTTGCGGATGCTGCGCGGGGTGATGCCCAGGGCCAGGTTGTGCGCGGTCTGGCGCTCGCGCCGGCGCTCGGTCTCGTCGATGGCCAGGCGCATCGACGCGGTAATCTTGTCGCCATAGAGGATGGCGCGGCCGTTCAGGTTGCGCGCGGCTCGGCCAATGGTCTGGATCAGGCTGCGTTCCGAGCGTAAAAAGCCTTCTTTGTCGGCATCCAGAATGGCCACCAGCGAGACCTCGGGAATGTCCAGGCCCTCTCGCAGCAGGTTGATGCCGACCAGCACATCAAACACGCCCAGACGCAGGTCGCGCAAGATCTCCACCCGCTCCACCGTGTCCACATCGGAGTGCAGGTAGCGCACCTTCACGCCGTTGTCGGTCAGGTAGTCGGTGAGCTGCTCGGCCATGCGCTTGGTCAGCGTGGTGATCAGCACCCGCTCAGCCAACAGCACGCGCTGGCGAATCTCTTGCAGCACGTCGTCGACTTGCGTGCTGGCCGGTCGCACCTCGATCATCGGGTCGACCAGGCCGGTGGGCCGCACCAGTTGCTCGACCACCGCACCGGCATGGCTTTTTTCATAGGCTGCAGGCGTGGCTGAGACAAACACCGCCTGGCGCATCTTGCCCTCGAACTCTTCGAACTTCAGCGGCCGGTTGTCGAGCGCGCTGGGCAGGCGGAAGCCATAGTCGACCAGGTTGGCCTTGCGCGCCCGGTCGCCATTGAACATGCCGCCAAACTGGCCGATCAGCACGTGGCTCTCATCGAGGAACATCAGCGCGTCGGGCGGCATGTAGTCCACCAGCGTGGGCGGCGGCTCGCCGGGTTTGGCGCCAGACAGATGCCGGCTGTAGTTCTCGATGCCCTTGCAGTGGCCCACCTCCTGCATCATTTCCAGGTCGAAGCGGGTGCGCTGCTCCAGCCGCTGCGCCTCCACCAGCTTGCCGGCGGCGACAAACTCGGCCACCCTTTCACGCAGCTCGACCTTGATGGTGTCCACCGCGGCCAGCACCCGTTCACGCGGGGTTACGTAGTGGCTGGACGGGTAGATGGTGAAGCGCGGCACCTTCTGCCGCACCTGCCCCATCAGCGGGTCGAGCAGGCTCAGTCCCTCGACCTCGTCGTCAAACAACTCCAGCCGCACCGCCAGCTCGGAGTGCTCGGCCGGAAAGACGTCGATGGTGTCGCCGCGCACGCGAAAGCTGCCCCGGCTGAAGTCGACGTCGTTGCGGCTGTATTGCATGCGGATCAGCTGCGCGATGACCTCGCGCTGGCCGATCTTGTCGCCCACGCGCAGGATGAAGCGCATCTGCGAATAGTCCTCAGGCTTGCCGATGCCGTAGATCGCGCTGACGCTGGCCACGATCACGGTGTCTCGGCGCTCCAGCACGCTCTTGGTGGCGCTCAGGCGCATCTGCTCGATGTGCTCGTTGATCGAAGAGTCCTTCTCGATGAACAGATCGCGCTGCGGCACATAGGCCTCGGGCTGGTAGTAGTCGTAGTAGCTGACGAAATACTCGACCGCGTTCTTCGGAAAAAACTCGCGAAACTCGCTGTACAGCTGCGCGGCCAGCGTCTTGTTCGGCGCAAACACGATCGCCGGCCGGCCGGCACGGGCAATCACATTGGCCATGGTGAAGGTCTTGCCCGAGCCGGTCACGCCCAGCAGGGTCTGAAAGCTCAGCCCGTCGTTGATGCCCTCCATCAACTTGTCAATGGCCTGCGGCTGGTCGCCTGCCGGAGGGTAGGGCTGGAAGAGCTGGAACGGTGAATCCGGAAAACTGACAAATTGGCCCTCGAGCATGGCGTCCGGGGCGCCAGCATCGGCATTCAAATCGGCAGCGGGGCGGCGGTTGGCGACTTCCAGGTCGATCGGCTCGGGCATGTTCGGAGTTCCAGGCGGAGGCAATGGTGGCAGCAAGAGGGCAAAGCCCTAAAATCGGTGAGCCTCGCCCGCCTTGAGCGGGCTGAGGCCAATCTGACAGGGTAGCGCAGCAGGCCGATCACCGTTTGCCGCCTGACCCGGAACCGATCACACCATCCTGCTGCTGACAGCCTGCCGTCAGCAGCGCCACAACCTCCAACGCCTGAGCGCACCATGACCTTGTTTGCCACCGTCGAACTTGCCCCCCGTGACCCCATCCTGGGCCTGACCGAGCAATTCAACGCCGACACCAACCCCGTCAAGGTCAACCTGGGCGTGGGCGTGTACCAGGACCAGAATGGCAAGTTGCCCCTGCTGGCCTGCGTCAAGGCCGCAGAAGCGCAGCTCACCGACGCTGCCAAACCGCGCGGCTACCTGCCCATTGACGGCATCGCCGCTTACGACCGCGCGGTTCAGCAACTGGTCTTCGGTGCAGACAGCGCGCTGTTGCAGGCTGGCCGCGTGGCCACGGTGCAGGCCGTGGGCGGCACCGGTGGCCTGAAGGTCGGCGCCGACTTTCTGAAGAAACTGCGACCGAACGCCAAGGTACTGATCAGCGACCCGAGCTGGGAGAACCACCGCGCACTGTTTGCCGGCGCCGGCTTTGAGGTCGATTGCTACGCCTACTACGACGCACAGGCCCGCGGCGTGCGCTTCGAGGCCATGCTGGCCGACCTGAACGCCGCCGCCAGCGGCACGGTGGTGGTGCTGCACGCCTGCTGCCACAACCCCACCGGCTACGACATCAGCCCGGCGCAGTGGCAGCAGGTCATTGATGTCTGCCACGTACGCGAGCTGGTGCCTTTTCTGGACATGGCCTACCAGGGCTTTGGCGATGGCATCACCGAAGACGGCTCGGTGGTCAGGCAGTTTGCCGACGCCGGCCTGGACTTCCTGGTCTCGACCTCGTTCTCGAAGAGCTTTTCCCTCTACGGCGAGCGGGTCGGTGCGCTCAATGTGGTCTGCGCCTCGCGTGAAGAGGCGCAGCGGGTGCTGTCGCAGCTCAAGATCAGCATCCGCGTCAACTACAGCAGCCCGCCCACGCATGGCGCGCAAGTGGTGACCATGGTGCTCGAAGACGCCGCCCTGCGTGCCCAGTGGGAGCAGGAGCTGGGCGAAATGCGCCAGCGCATCAAGCAGATGCGCTCGCTGCTGGTGGCGCAGCTGAAAGAAGCCGGCGTGCAGCAGGACTTCGATTTCATCCTGCGCCAGCGCGGCATGTTCAGCTACTCGGGCCTGAACACGGCGCAAATGCAACGCCTGCGCAACGAGTTTGGCGTCTATGGCCTCGATTCGGGCCGCATCTGCGTGGCCGCGCTGAATCAGAACAACATCGCCGCAGTGGTGGCGGCGATCGCCAAAGTGCTGTGACGGCGGCGATCGATCAAAGCCTTTGAATTAACCGGGGCTTCCTGGCCCTGGATGGCCTCCAGCCCGCACAGCGAAGCTGCAAAAGCCAGATCAAGGCGCTGATGTTTGACCGATTGAACGCCGGTGGCAGGCGCAGCATGCTTGGGGTTAAGATAGAATTTGCTGCAGTGCACAAAAATCTTAGCCTTTGTCAGCCCGGATTCAGCGCAGGGCGCACATGATGCCTTGCGCCAACCCGGCCGCACCCAACCTCCAGGAGCACGCCAGCCATGCTTTACCAGTTGTATGAAACACAACGGGCGCTGATGTCGCCGTTCTCCGAGTTCGCCAGCGCATCGGCCAAGCTCTACAACCACCCGCTGTCGCCGTTCAGCCGCACGCCCATGGCCGAGCGGGTTTCGGCCGGTTTTGATCTGGTGCACCGCCTGGCCAAGGAGTACGAGAAGCCCCAGTTCAACATCCGAACGGTGCCGGTCAATGGCGTGGACGTGGCCGTGCAAGAGCAGGTGCCCATCGCCAAGCCGTTTTGCAAGCTGCTGCGCTTCAAGCGCTTCTCGGACGACCCGGCGGTGTTGACGGTGATGAAGTCCCAGCCCACCGTGCTGGTGGTGGCGCCGCTGTCCGGCCACCACAGCACCCTGCTGCGCGAAACCGTGCGCGTTCTGTTGCAAGACCACAAGGTGCTGATCACCGACTGGGTCGATGCGCGCACCGTGCCATTGGAGGCGGGACCGTTCCACCTTGACGACTATGTCGCCTACGTGCAGGAGTTCATCCGCTACCTGGGCCCCGAGGTCAATGTGATTTCGGTCTGCCAGCCCACGGTGCCGGTGCTGGCTGCGGTGTCGCTGCTGGCCACGGGGGGTGAATTCACCCCCCGCACCTTGACGATGATGGGCGGCCCTATCGACGCGCGCAAGGCGCCCACGGCCGTGAACGAACTGGCCACCGACAAGAGCTACGGCTGGTTCGAGCGCAACGTCATTTATGCCGTGCCATCGAACTTCCCGGGGAAGGGCCGCAAGGTCTATCCGGGCTTCATGCAGCACAGCGGCTTTGTGGCCATGAACCCCGACCGCCATGCCAGCTCGCACTACGACTACTTCCTGGACCTGGTCAGGGGCGATGGCGACAGCGCCGAGGCCCACCGCACCTTCTACGACGAGTACAACGCGGTGCTGGACATGCCCGCCGAGTACTACCTGGACACCATCAAGACCGTGTTCCAGGACTTTGCGCTGGTCAAGGGCAGCTGGACGGTGAACGGCACGCTCGTGCGTCCACAGGACATCACCACCGGCGCCCTGCTGACGGTGGAGGGTGAACTCGACGACATTACCGGGGGTGGCCAGACCAAGGCTGCCCATGGCCTGTGCACCGGCATCGAGCCGGACCGGATGTTCCACTACGACGTGGAAGGTGCCGGGCACTACGGCATCTTCTCCGGCCGGCGCTGGCGCGAAATGGTCTATCCCGAGGTGCGCGACTTCATCGCCCGCTACAACCAGCCAACGCCTGCGGCCGCAGCGGCCGCTGCGGCCGCGCCTGATGAGGTGCCCGCCGACTCGGCCGCAGCGCGGCGCAGCCCGGTCAAGGCCAGGGCCAGTGTCAAGCCGCCCCGCCGCCTGAAGTGAGTTTGGCAGTGCCCGCCGCGGCCTTGACTGGGCTGGCAGCGCAGCTGGACGCCGCGCTGCCGCAAACCCAATGCACGCGCTGTGGCTACGTCGACTGCCAGGCCTATGCCCTGGCCATGGCCGACGGCCAGGCCGACATCAACCGTTGCCCACCCGGTGGCGACGAAGGCATGCGCCGGCTGGCCCGCATCGCCGGCCGGCCACCACTTGCGCTGGACGCGGGTTGCGGCATCGAAGGACCGCGCTGGCTCGCCGTGATCGACGAGGCCTGGTGCATAGGCTGCACGCTGTGCATCAAGGCCTGCCCGGTGGACTGCATCGTCGGCGCGTCCAAGCGCATGCATACCGTGGTCAACTCCGAGTGCACTGGCTGCGAGCTGTGCCTGCCGGCCTGCCCGGTGGACTGCATCTCGCTGCAGCCGGCACAGGCCCCACAGCAGCCTCTGCCCACGGCTTGGGCCGCCTGGTCACCCGATCAGGCCGAATCGGCCCGGCAGCGCTACCGCAGCACGCAGACCCGGCGTGCCAGCCAACAACAACATCAAGACCAGCGGCTATCGCAAAAGGCCCAGGCCGCGCCGGGCGACTTGCCCGGTCACAGCCGGATCAATGAGCCGACCACATTGGCGGCCAGGCGCAGCGTGGTCGAAGCCGCACTGCGCCGTGTGCGCGAGCGTCAGGCCGCGGCCGCTGCGGCAAGCCCCGAGGACCCGTGCTGAGCATGAAGACCGCCGCCATCGAGCCCTTCTTTGCGACCCTGGCCGCCGCCAACCCCCGGCCCGCCAGCGAGCTGGAATACTGCTCGGTGTTCGAACTGCTGGCCGCCGTGCTGTTGTCGGCCCAGGCCACCGATGTGGGCGTGAACAAGGCCACGCGCAGGCTGTTTCCGCTGGCCAGCACGCCGCAGGCCATGCTCGCGCTGGGCGAAGAGCACTTGATCGACTGCATCCGCACCATCGGCCTGTTCCGCAGCAAGGCCCGACACCTGATGGCCACTTGCCGCATTCTGGTTGAACAGCATGGCGGCGCCGTGCCCAGACGTCGCGACCAACTTCAAGAATTGCCCGGCGTCGGCCGCAAGACCGCCAACGTGGTGCTCAATGTGGCCTTTGGTGAGCCCACGCAGGCGGTGGACACCCATGTCTTCCGCGTCAGCAACCGCACCGGCCTGGCCCCCGGAAAAAATCCGCTGGCGGTGGAACTGCAGCTGGAACACCGGGTGCCCATGGCCTACCGGCGCGATGCCCACCATTGGCTGATCCTGCATGGCCGCTATGTCTGCACCGCGCGCTCACCCCAATGCGCTGCCTGCCATGTCAGCACGCACTGCGACATGGGTCGCGCAGGAACAGCCAAACCGGCCGCGGTCAAAGCAATCCGGGGCAGCCCGGAGTGAGCGCACCTACAATCCTCAGCTTGTAATTGATGGCAAACACCGATGTCCAGACTCGATGACCTTGCCGAGCGGGTCGAACGCCTGGTGCTGCGGCACGAAGAACTCAAGCGAACCAACGTCCTGCTCGAGCAGCAACTGGCCACCACCGGCAGCGAGCGCGACAGCCTGCGGTCACGCCTGGCCGCAGCGCGGGCGCGCATAGACGCGCTGCTCGACCGCCTGCCGTCCGCGCCGGCAGCGCCAGCGCCCATGGCGGCCAGCCTGCAAGACGCCGTGACCCCCCACAAATAAGCGGCATGAAGCAGATCGAAACCACCATCCTCGGCCAAAGCTATGTGCTGGCCTGCCCGCCCGACGGCGAAGCCTTGCTGCAGGAAGCGGTGGCCATCGTCGACCGCGAGATGAGTGCCATCCGCGATGCCGGCAAGGTCAAGGCGCGTGAGCGCATTGCCGTGCTCACCGCGCTGAACCTGGCCTACCAGCAGGCAGAGTCGGCGCGCCGGCCTGGCATCACGAAGCCGGCGACGGGCGATCCGAGCAGCCACGAAAGCAGTGGCGTCGATGTCGAGCGACTGATCCAGCGCGTGGACGAAGCGCTGGGTGATGATGGCCTGTTGTTGTGAAGAAATGGGCGCCAATTTATTGCCCACAGCGGCACTGACCATGCCTAGAATGGGTTCGTCCGTCGTGATGTTGTGGGCCCCATCCCCTGAACCGATGCTCTCTGAGCAGGGCATGGAACATCGTGAAGCTGGCGTGATCGTCTCGCGTCAGATGAACCCGAAGCCTCACTGACCTAGCCCACCTGAATCTGACCATAAGGTTCAGGACACCGGTCTACGGCACATGACGGACACCTCCCCCGCACCAATTTCAGGCTCTGTTCAGCTGCGGCGCCTGCCTTGGGCCAGTGCATGAACCACTGGCTGATGAAGAGCGAGCCCGCTGAGTGCTCGATCAGCGATCTGGCGGCGGCTGCCGACCAGACTGTGGCCTGGACCGGCGTGCGCAACTACCAGGCACGCAACTTCATGCGCGACAGCATGGCCTGCGGTGACGGTGTGCTGTTCTACCACTCGTCCTGCGCCGAACCCGGCGTGACAGGACTGGCCGAAGTGGCGGGCGGCCTGCGCCCCGACCCGACCCAGTTCGATGCCGCCAGCGCCTATTTCGACCCCAAGTCCGACCCACTGAAACCACGCTGGCTGCTGCTGGACGTGCGGCTGCTGCGCCTGACCCGGCTGCTGACGCTGCGCGAGATGCGCGTGCGGCCCGAACTGGCCGACCTGCGTGTGCTGCAAGCGGGCAACCGCTTGTCGATCACCCCGGTCACGGCCGCGCAGTGGCGGGCCGTTGTGGCCGCACTGGGCCAGCCTGCACGGGCCTGAACCGGCCCCGCTCCCCCTTCTCCTTTGTGACCTGGCCAGGCCAGGCCGCTCGAGCCCTATCCGACCGATGGCATTTCTTGACCCGATATTGGCGCTGCAACTGGTGCTGCTGGGCTGCGGCGCGGGTTTTCTGGCCGGGCTGCTGGGCGTGGGCGGCGGCATGATCATGGTGCCCTTCCTGACCATGATCTTCAGCCACCGTGGCGTGGCACCCGGGCCGGCACTGAAGATGGCCATCGCCACGTCGATGGCCACGATCATGTTCACCTCGCTGTCCAGCGTTCGTGCCCACCACCGGCGCGGCGCGGTGCGCTGGGATCTGGTCCGGCGGCTGGCACCCGGCCTGGTCGGCGGCGGCCTGCTGGCTGGCGCAGGGGCTTTCGCGGTGATCAAGGGGCCGGTCCTGGCATTGTTGTTCTCGGCCTTTGTCGGCTTCGCTGCGATCCAGATGTTGCGCAACCGCAAGCCCCTGCCGGGCCGCCAGATGCCGGGCCTGGCCGGCGCCACGGCCGTGGGCGGGGTGATCGGCTTTTTCTCCGGCCTGGTCGGTGCCGGTGGGGCCTTCATCTCGGTGCCGTTCATGACCTGGTGCAACGTGCTGATCCACCAGGCGGTGGCCACCAGTGCGGCCTTGGGCTTTCCGATCGCGGTGGCCAACACCATCGGCTACGTGATCGCAGGCTGGAACCTGCCCACCCAGCTGCCGGGCAGCGTGGGCTACCTCATGCTGCCGGCTTTGTTCACCATAGCTGCAGGCAGCATGCTGACTGCGCCGCTGGGTGCGCGCGTGGCGCATGGCCTGGACATTACCCAATTCAAGCGGGTGTTTGCCTTGCTGCTGTTCGGCCTGGCCGGCTACATGGCCTGGCACGGTCTGAGCGCCTGAGCCAGGCGGCCAGAGGGCAGCCTGCCGGCAGTTTCAGCGCTCGAACTGGATGCTGGCCAGGGCCACGGTGTTGCCGCCCCGGCGCTGAGCCTCGAGCAACGCGGTTTGGCAGGCGCTGACCAATTCTTCATGGCCATGCGCGGTGTGTGGAAAGCTGGCCACGCCCATGGCCACGCTGAAACCCACCTCTTCGCCGTCCAGCATCACGATCTGCGTCGCGCACTGGCGACGCAGGCCCTCCATGCGGGCATGGGCCGTGGCCAGGCCAACACCGGACAGCAGTACCGCAAAGTGCCGATCGTCGATGCGGCAGGAAGCATCCATGGCCCGGGTGTTGCCCCGCAGCAAGCGGCCCATGGCCTCGCAGATGCGGTCATGTGCGCGCCCACCCAGAGCCAAGGCCTTCTCGCTCGGTGGGTCGATCGACATGTAGACCAGCGCAAATTCGCGGTGCTCTCGCATGGACAGATCGAGTTCGCGGCGCATCTGGTCATCAAAGTGCACGCGTGAGTTCAGGCCGCTGGCCTGGTCGCGCAGGCCCTGCTCCGCCAGTTCGCGGCGCAGGGCCTCGTTGGCCTTCTGCTGCTGCTCAAGTTGGTCGAGCGCCGCGCGCAACTGGCTGTCGCGCTGACGCTGCGGCAACAGGTCCTGCCACAGCGACATGATCAGCTGCTGAGGGGCCGGGCCGCTGGCCAGGCGCAGCACTTGAAACTCGCGCCGTTCACCTTGCAGCTCAATGCGGTGCTCGCTGTCCAGCGCGTTCTGGTGGGCCAGCGCGGTCTGGTCGGCCGCGCGCAGTTGCACCGCCGTGGTGCCATCGAACAGGCTGCTGTCGGTCTGGCCAACCACCTCATCGGGCCTGCGGCCCAGCCATTGCGAAAACAGTGGCGACGCCCACACATAACAACCATCGGCAGCGTCCTTCACGGCCAAGCCCAGGCCCTGGCGCTCGGCCAGTGCCTGCAGGACCAAGGCCTGCAAAGGCTGGATGGATGTGGGATTTGACACAGTAGCGCCGGCCTGCCGCGGCGAGGGCGAGGCGGTGTTCATGAGAGCGGGGGCGTGACAGGCAAAGACACGGTGGCGGTGTGGTCCGATTCTGGTGACCTGCATGCGCTGCGGCAAGCTTGTAGCCCCAATGCCCCCTAGGATGGATCATAACCACGCCCATGGGGACTGGGCCGACGGCGGCACTGCAGCACAACGCCACATTGACGCGACTCTTCTTGCATTCCGGCAGCCGACACGGATAGCCGGCCGTTGAGGCCGCTGCCATGGCCTACCGGCCACCTTGAGGTCCACCACCTTGCAATGACCGAAACAGGTGCGGTCCGCACCATGTTGAGGCATTGCGGCCCGCGCCGGTGCAACAGGCCTGTGCCCTCAGGTGACCGCCCCGCGGGCGTGCCTTGCCGGCCTGCGGCGCTGCCGGCAGCACCTGGCACGTCTGTTGCGTTGCAGCATGGGACAGATCAAACACCATCCTGATGCCAACCCGCTGATTTACCGCCAAGGACCCACCCTATGCCCGCCCTGTCCGGCTTCAAGACTTTTTTGCGTAGCGGCCATTGGCCCACCTTGCTGGCCTCGTTCCTGTACTTCGACTTCTGCTTCGCCGTGTGGGTGCTCAACGGAGCGATGGCGCCGTTCATCAGCGAGCAGTTCAACCTGAGCCCGGCGCAAAAGGGCTTCATGGTCTCGGTGCCCATCCTGGCCGGGGCGCTGATGCGTTTTCCGCTGGGCGTGCTGGCGCAGTACATCGGCCGCAAGAACGCCGCCCTGGTGGAGATGGGCCTGGTCATGATGGCACTGGCCTTTGGCTTTGCCTTCGTCGACAGCTACGACAGCGTGCTGGCCATGGGTGTGCTGCTGGGCATTGCCGGGGCCAGCTTCGGCGTGGCACTGAGCCTGGGCTCGGGCTGGTTCCCGGCCCGCTACAAGGGTCTGGCCATGGGCATTGCCGGCGCCGGCAACTCGGGCACCGTTCTGGCCGTGCTGTTTGCGCCGCCGCTGGCACAGAGCTATGGTTGGCAGACGGTGTACGGCCTGGCTGCGCTGACCATGCTGCTGCCCCTGGTGGTGATGTGGTTTGCCGCCAAGGAGCCGCCCGACCGCGATTCCAGGCAGTCGCTGCGCGAGCTCCTGTCCTGCGTGTATGAGAAAGACGGCTGGGCCTTCAGCCTGATCTACGTCGTGACCTTCGGCGGCTTCATCGGCCTGGCCAGCTTCCTGCCCACCTACTTTTATGACCAGTTCAAGGTCAGCAAGATCGAGGCTGGCCAGCTGACCATGCTGGCCACGCTGATGGGCTCGGGCATCCGTGTCGTGGGCGGCTACATCAGTGACCGCATCGGCGGCATCCGCACGCTGTCGGGGGTCTTGATCCTGGTTGCCGTCACGTTGCTGCTGTGTGGCCTGGCCGGCAGCTCGCTGACCGTGACCACGCTGCTGTTCATGCTGTGCTTTGCTGCGCTGGGCGCGGGCAATGGCGCGCTGTTCCAACTCGTACCGCTGCGCTGGCCGATGGCCACCGCCGTGGCGGGCTCGATGATCGGCGAGGTGGGTGCCCTGGGTGGCGGCTTTTTGCCCAATGCCATGGGCCTGGCCAAGCAGCACAGCGGCAGCTATTTCGGCGGATTCGCCGCGTTTGCGCTGCTGGCCGTGCTGATGCTGGTGATGCTGCGCCGGGTGCAGATCCGCTGGACGCGGACCTGGGCCGAGCGAGGCGGCCGGGCACGGGTATCGGCTCCCGGCGAGGTCGAACGCGGCAAGCCCGGGCTCAGGGCCCATGGCAGCCGTGTCTGAGCGGGCTGCTGCCCCACCCACCGCACTGCGTTCAGCGCGGCAGAAACAGCAGCCAGACCACCAGCAGCAGGTTGAACATCCCGCTGACCACCAGGGCCAGCTTCCACAACGCGGCCGGGTCGCGCAGCACCAGCGGCGTGGCGGCCTGGGTGCCCAGCGGCCTCGAGGCGCCGCGTTCCAATGCCAACACCAGTTCTTCGGCGGTCTCGAAACGCTGGCGCCGGTCGCGGGCCACGGCCTTGCTCAACACCTGGTCGAGCCAGATCGGAATGTCCGGCCGCAGGCGGCTGGGCGCCACCGGATCACGGCGAAAGCGCAGGGTCTGGTAAGGCTCGATCTCGCCATAGGGCAGCTTGCCGCACAGCCACAGGTAGAGCGTCACGCCCAGCGCATAGAGGTCGCTCAGGCTGTCAGCGGCCTGGCCGGGGCCGCCGTCGTCGCCCCATTGCTCGGGGTTCATGTAGCTGGGTGTGCCCGCCCGCAGCGCCCGCACCGCCGCCGGCTCGGCGCCGGACACCGCTGCGCCCAGGTCCAGCAGCCGCCATTGGCCATCGTCGGCCAGGTGCAGGTTGGACGGCTTGACGTCGCGGTGCAGCACCCGCTGGCGGTGCAGCCGGCCCAGTGCCCGGGCCATGGCGATGGCGGCCTGCACCACCTCATGCAGCGTGAATTGCCGGCCCTGGGCCAGCATCTGCTCCAGCGTGGCGCCGCTGTGCCAGTCGAAGACGACGTAGAACGCGGTCGGCGCCGGGTCGGCGCTTTTGCCCGCACCTGCACCCGCTCCGGCACCGCGCACCTGCACAAAACCACGCGGGTCGCGCTCGGTCACGACCTGGCCCAGCCAGGCTTCATGGGCCAGCATGGCCCGCTCCTGGGCGTCATGGACCCGGCTTTCATGCAAGGTCTTGATCGCCACCAGGGCGCGACTGGCGTCGTGCCGCGCCTGGTAGAGCCGGTGCAGGCCGGTGTCGGCCACCAGCGCGGTGATGGTGTAACCGTCGAGCCTGTCGCCCAGCTTCAGCCGGGGCGCCGGCGGCAGGCTGTGGGCGGCCAGCAGCGCATCGTCCAGGCGTTGGCTGGCCAGACCCTGCACGCGCAGTACCAGCGCACTGGCGTTGTCTCGGCTGCCGGCAGCCAGCGCGGCCTGGACCAGTCGCTGGGCCTGCAGTTCGGCGCTGCCACCCTGGGCCAGCAGCGCCTGCAGCCGCGCGGCGGGCAGGCTGCCATGCACGCCGTCAGTGGTCAGCAGCAGCACGTCTTCCACCTGCAGCGCGCCCTGGTGAAAGTCGACCCGCACCGTGGCCTCCAGGCCCAGCGCACGCGTGAGCTGGCTGCGCAGGTCGGGGTGGTCCAGCACATGGTCCTGGGTCAGTTGCTCCAACTGGCCGGCACGCAGCAGCCAGGCCCGGCTGTCGCCGACATGGGCCACGGTCCAGCTCTGGCCCTGCAGCACCAGCGCGGTCAGCGTGGTCAGGCCGCTGGCCTTGTCGCTGCGGCGGCGATTGTGATCGGCCAACCAGGCGTTGTGGGCGCCGATCAGCCGGTCCAGCGCCACGCTGACCTCCCAGGTCGCGGGTACCGCGTGAAAGTCCTGCACCAGCGAGATCACGGCTGTCTGCGCGGCCGCCCTGCCCTGGCCACCGGCCGAGACCCCGTCGGCCAAGGCGGCCACCAGGCCTCGGTCGGGCTCATGGGCGGGCGCGACCAGCGCGGCAGCGAAATCTTCGTTGTGCGGCCGTTGGCCACGCGCGCTGGCCTGACCCAGATCGACCAAGAAACCCATGGTGCAGAAGCGCCGCAGCGCACAAGCCCGAAGGCATTGGTTGCGGATTGTGCCGACAGCCCGGCTGGCGACGCTGGCATCGCCCTTGCTTTACACACCTTGACGGCCGACGTGGCGGCCCTGGAGCTGAAGCTATGAAGAAGATGAAACTGGTGATGGTGGGCAACGGCATGGCCGGTGTGCGCACGCTCGAAGAGTTGCTGAAGATCGCGCCCGAGCTCTACGACATCACCGTGTTTGGCGCCGAGCCACACCCGAACTACAACCGCATCCTGCTGTCACCGGTGCTGGCCGGTGAGCAGACGGTGGACCAGATCATCCTCAATCCGCTGAGCTGGTACGACGAGAACAACATCACCCTGCACCTGGGCAAGAAGGTGGTCAAGGTCGACCGCACGCGGCGCCAGGTGATCGCGGAAGACGGCACCACCGCCGACTACGACCGGCTGCTGATGGCCACCGGCAGCGACCCCTTCATCCTGCCCGTGCCGGGCAAGGACTTGCAAGGCGTGATCGCCTACCGCGACATCGCCGACACCGAGACCATGATCGCCACCGCCAGGACCCACCGCCACGCGGTGGTCATTGGCGGCGGCCTGCTCGGGCTGGAGGCCGCCAATGGCCTGATGCTGCGCGGCATGCAGGTCACCGTGGTGCACATCATGCCCTGGCTGATGGAGCGCCAGCTCGACGACGTGGCCGGTGGCCTGCTGCGCAAGTCGCTTGAGTCACGCGGGCTGAAATTCATGATCGGCGCGCAGACCCAGGCGCTGATCGGTGACCAGGACGGCGGCAAGGATGGCCGGGTGATGGCCGTGCAATTCAAGGACGGCAGCGAAGTGCCGGCCGACCTGGTGGTGATGGCCGCAGGCATCCGCCCCAGCACCACGCTGGCGCGCAGCATGGGCCTGCACCTGGCGCAGGACGGGCGCGGCGGCATCGCCGTGTCCGACACGCTGCAGACCATCACCGACGCACGCATCTACGCCGTGGGCGAATGCGCCGCCCACCGTGGCATCGCCTATGGCCTGGTCGCGCCGCTGTTCGAGCAGGGCAAGGTCTGCGCCACGCATCTGGCGCAGTTCGGCATCGGCCGCTACACCGGCAGCCAGACCAGCACCAAGCTCAAGGTCACCGGCATCGACCTGTTCTCGGCCGGCAATTTCACGGGCGGGGAAGGCTTTGAGGAGATCGTGATGAGCGACCCCTTCGCCGGCGTCTACAAGAAGCTGGTGATCAAGGACGACCAGCTGGTCGGGGCCTGCCTGTACGGCGACACGGTGGACGGCAGCTGGTACTTCAAGCTGCTGCGCGACGGCCGCAAGGTGTCGGACATCCGCGACAAGCTGATGTTCGGCGAGTCGAACATCGGCGACGTCGGCCACCAGGGCCACAGCAAGGCCGCGGCCATGGCCGATGCCGACGAAGTCTGCGGCTGCAACGGCGTGAGCAAGGGCGCGATCTGCAAGGCGATCAAGGAAAAAGGCCTGTTCACGCTGGACGAGGTGCGCAAGCACACCAAGGCCAGCGCCAGCTGCGGCAGCTGCACCGGCCTGGTCGAGCAGCTGCTGATGTTCACCGCCGGCGGCGACTATTCCGCCGCGCCGAAGAAGAAGGCCATGTGCGGCTGCACCGACAACAGCCATGCCGATGTGCGCGAGGCGATCCGCCTGCCGCTGGCCGACGGGTCCAAGCTGCTGAGCATTGGTGCGGTGTTCAGCCAGCTCGGCTGGCGCACGCCCAACGGCTGCGCCAGCTGCCGGCCGGCGGTCAACTACTACCTCATCAGCACCTGGCCCAAACTGGCCAAGGACGACCCGCAAAGTCGCTTCATCAACGAACGGGCTCACGCCAACATCCAGAAGGACGGCAGCTACAGCGTGATCCCGCGCATGTGGGGCGGCGAGACC
>JANOWE010000037.1:0-2168 GCA_031417735.1 Betaproteobacteria bacterium | reverse complement strand
GCGAAGTTCGAGCAGGACACGCTGACGAAGGTGGTTGAAGCGCGCGCCAAGGCCACGTCCATCCAGGCCACCCCGGAACTCATCAACGACCCCGCAGCGTTCCAGAAATTCCAGCAGGCGCAGGGCGAACTGACGGGTGCGCTTTCGAGATTGATGGTGGTCTCGGAGCAGTACCCGAACCTGCGGGCCAACCAGGGATTCCGCGACCTGTCGGCGCAACTGGAAGGCACCGAGAACCGCATCACACTGGCGCGCAACCGCTACATCAAGACCGTACAGGACTACAACGTGACCGTGCGGTCTTTCCCGTCCAACCTGACGGCGATGGTGTTCGGCTACAAGGAAAAGCCGACCTTCACCGTCGAGAACGAAAAGGAAATCGCGAAGCCGCCCAGCGTCGGATTCGACACGGCACCGGCAAAGCCCGCAGGCCCAGGTGCCGGGGCGTCCAAGTGATTGCAGGCAGAGGCTTCGGCAGGGCGTTCGGGGTCGGCAGAGCGCTGCTGTCTGCTAGCCTGTTCGCATGCGCGCTCGGCTGGTCCGCGCTGAGCGTAGCGCAGGTGGCGGTGCCGCCGCTGACGGGGCACGTGATCGATCAGACCGGCACGCTGACTGCCGAACAGAAGGCCACGCTGGAACAAGCGCTCACCGCCTTTGAAGCTCGCAAAGGCAGCCAACTGGCTGTGCTGATGGTCGCTTCGTCATCTCCCGAGGAGATTGAGCAATACGCGTTGCGGGTCGCCGAGCAGTGGAAGCTCGGACGCAAGAAGGTTGACGACGGTGCAATCCTCGTTGTCGCCAAGAACGATCGCGCGATGCGCATCGAAGTGGGCTATGGCCTGGAGGGAGCGCTCAACGATCTCACCAGCAAACGCATCATCAGCGAGACCATCCTGCCGCGATTCAAGAGCCAGGACTTCTATGGCGGCATCACGGCCGGTGTCGAACAAGTCATCCGCGTCGTCGACGGCGAGGCCTTGCCCGCGCCGAGTGCGCGGTCCAGCCAGGGTGTCGGCGGTCTTGGCGATGTTCAGCAATACGCACCCATGCTGTTCATCCTGGCGCTCGCTGTGGGCAGCGTGCTGCGCGCCACGCTGGGCAAAGTGCCCGGCTCGCTGGTCACGGGCGGTGTGGTCGCGGTGATTGCCTGGTTCGTCGTCGGCGCCATCTCGATGGCGCTGGTCGCCGGTGTGGTTGCGCTGTTCGTCACCTTGCTGGGGGGCGGCATGCTCGGTCGCGGCATGGGTGGCTACTACGGCGGCGGTGGTCGGGGCGGTCATGGCGGCGGCGGCGGCTTCAGCGGTGGCGGTGGTGGCTTCGGTGGCGGCGGCGCGTCGGGGAGGTGGTAGCCATGAACATCCAACGCATCGCGCGCCACTTGCTGGTGACTGACGGACAGGTGAGTCGGACCTTTGGTCGCGGCTCCCTGAACAAAATCGAAGCGGCCATCAAGGCCAGTGAGGCCGAGCACGTCGGCGAAATCCGGTTCGCGGTCGAAGGGGGACTGGACGGTACGCCGTTGTTCAAAGGGCAGTCGGCGCGAGAGCGTGCGATCGAGCTCTTCTCGCAACTGCGTGTCTGGGACACCCAGCAGAACACAGGCGTGCTGATTTACCTGTTGCTCGCGGACCGGGCGGTGGAGATCGTTGCCGACCGGGGCATCGATGCCAAGGTGGATTCGCAGGAATGGAACAAGGTCTGCCGCCAGATGGAGGCCGCCTTCCGGAAGGCCGACTTCGAGGGTGGCGTGATCAGCGGTGTGCAGGCCGTGACCCGGCATCTGAAACAGCACTTTCCTTCAGACAGTCATGACCGCAATGAGCTGCCGGACAGGCCGGTGGTGCTGTGAGGCACTCGTGCAGAGCCGGGCGATGGTCGGCTATCAACAACAGTTGCCGTAACACCTGCCAGTTCACTTTTCTCCAGGAGTTTTCATCATGATCGTCAGCCGAATCAAAAGCCTGATCCGTGTCACCCAATTCACAGTGTTTGTCGCAGCCGGATCGACCAATGCCGTTGCGGGCAGCGTCTACGTCGCCGATGAAGGGGCGAACACTGTCAGCGTCATCGACGCGACAAGCTTCAAGAAAATCGGCAGCATCCCGGTCGGGCAGGGGCCGCACAACGTACAAGTCTCTCCTGACGGCAAGTGGGTCTGGGTCACCAAC
>JANOWE010000036.1:0-3318 GCA_031417735.1 Betaproteobacteria bacterium | reverse complement strand
CCTGCTGCCCAGGCGCCAGCCGCCGGTCTGCATGCCGTCAAGCCCCACCTGTCGTTCTGGCAGGTGGTGAACATGAACGTCGGCTTCTTCGGCATCCAGTTCAGCTTTGGCCTGCAGCAAAGCAACATGAGCCCGATCTACAAATACCTGGGCGCCGACGAAGCCAGCCTGCCGCTGCTGTGGCTGGCCGGGCCGGTGACCGGGCTGATCGTGCAACCCATCATCGGCGCGATGAGCGACCGCACCACCAGCCGCTGGGGCCGGCGCACACCGTATTTCATGATCGGCGCGCTGCTGTGCAGCCTGGGCCTGCTGCTGATGCCGTTCAGCCCCACGCTGTGGTTTGCCGCCAGCCTGCTGTGGATTCTGGACGCGGCCAACAACGTGACGATGGAGCCCTACCGGGCCTTCGTCAGCGACCGGCTTGACCGCGCTCAGCATTCCATCGGTTTCCTGACCCAGAGCGCCTTCACCGGGCTGGCGCAGACCCTGGCCTACCTGGCGCCCACCTTGCTGGTGCTGGTGGGCATGAACAAGGACGCGGTCAACGCCCACAACATCCCGCACATCACCATCATTGCGTTCCTGATCGGCGCGCTGTTCTCGATCACCACCGTGTGGTGGAGCGTGCACACCACGCCCGAACTGCCGCTGACCGACCAGGAGCGGGCCGCGATGCAGGCCAAGCCGACGGGCCTGGCCGCCACCTTGACCGAGATCTGGCTGGCCCTCAAAGAGATGCCGCAGACCATGCGCCGGCTGTGGTGGATGAAGCTGTTCCAGTGGTACGGCATGCTGTGCTACTGGATCTACATCGTGCCGGCGCTGGCCAGCTCGATGTACGGCACGCGTGACGCGGCGTCGGTGGGCTTTCGCGACGCCGGCCTGCTCAACGGCCAGATCGGCGGCTTCTACAACGCGGTGGCCTTTGTGGCGGCGTTTGCGATGCTGCCCTTCACGCGCCGGCTGGGCGCCAAGGCGGTGCATGCCTTCTGTCTCACCGCTGCAGGCATAGGCATGTGGTTCATCCCCGAGATCCACGACAAGGCCTGGCTGTTCGTGCCGATGATCGGCGTGGGCCTGGCCTGGGCCAGCATCATGGGCAACCCCTACATCCTGCTGGCCGGCAGCATCCCGCCCGAGCGGGCCGGGGTCTACATGGGCATCTTCAACATGTTCATCGTGCTGCCGATGATTCTGCAGATGCTGACGCTGCCGCTCTACTACAACAGCCTGCTCGGCGGCCAGCCTGAGAACGTGATCCGGCTGGCCGGTGCGCTGCTGCTGGCCGCAGCGGTGGCGGTGTGCTTCGTCAAGGTCGATGCCGACGTCCAGGCCCGGCAGGGCGGGCGGAGCCCGTCGGCATGAGCCCGCCGGTCATCGCCAACCAGGTTCAGCTGATCACCTACGTCGACCGCCTGGGCGGCGGCGACTTGGCGGCGCTGCGGGGGCTGCTGGCCGGTCCGCTGCAGGGCTTGTTCGGCGGCGTGCACCTGCTGCCGTTCTACGATCCGATCGATGGCGCGGATGCTGGCTTCGACCCCATCGACCACACCCGGGTCGACCCCCGGCTGGGTGACTGGACCGCGCTGCGCGCGCTGGCTGCAGAGATGCCTGTGATGGCCGACGTCATCGTCAACCACATGTCCTCAGGCTCGCCTCAGTTTCAGGACTATCTGGCCAAGGGCGAGGCCTCGGCCCACGACGGCCTGTTTCTGACGCTGGACGCGGTGTTCCCGCAGGGCGCCACCGAGCAGGACCTGCTGGCCATCTACCGACCTCGGCCGGGCATGCCCTTCACGGCGGCCACGCTGGCCAACGGACAGCGCCGGCTGCTGTGGACCAGCTTCACCGCGCAGCAGGTCGACATCGACGTGCAGCACCCGCAGGGCCGGGCCTACCTGCAGGGCATCTTGCAGACCCTGGCCGACGCCGGCGTGAGCATGGTGCGGCTGGACGCCGTGGGCTACGCCATCAAGCAGGCCGGCAGCAGCTGCTTCATGCTGCCCGAGACGCTGGCCTTCATCGACGCCTTCGCGGCCCAGGCGCGCAGCCTGGGGCTGGCCGTGCTGGTGGAGATCCATGCCCACCATCAGCAGCAGATCAACATCGCCTCCAGGGTCGACTGGGTCTACGACTTTGCGCTGCCGCCGCTGGCGCTGCACAGTCTGTTCACCGGCAGCACGGCCGCGCTGAAGCACTGGATCAGCATCCGCCCGGCCAATGCGCTGACGGTGCTGGACACGCATGACGGCATCGGCGTGATCGACATCGGCGCCGACGCCGCGGACCGAGCCGGCCTGCCCGGGCTGGTGTCGCCACAGGAGCTGGACGCGCTGGTGCGGGAAATCCACCAGCGCAGCGGCGGCCAGAGCCAGATGGCCACCGGCGCGGCGGCCAGCAACCTGGACCTGTACCAGGTCAACTGCAGCTTCTACGACGCGCTGGGTCGCGACGACTGGGCCTACCTGGCCGCGCGGGCGCTGCAGTTCTTTTTGCCCGGTGTGCCGCAGGTCTATTACGTCGGCCTGCTGGCCGGCCACAACGACATGGACCTGCTGGCCGCAAGCGGCGTGGGCCGCGACATCAACCGCCACCACTACAGCCCGGCCGAGGTGGCCGAGCAGTTGCGGCGCCCGGTGGTGCAAGACCTGTTGCGGCTGATACGGCTGCGCAACCAGCACCCGGCGTTTGGCGGCCAGTTCAGCCTGCTGCCCAGTGACAGCCAGACGCTGCTGCTGCGCTGGCAGCTGGGTGAGCATGCGGCCAGCCTGCTGCTGGCACCGCAGGCGCGCAGCTGCGAGATCATGCTCAGCGGACCGGCCGGCGAGCAGCAGCACCTGCTGCGGGCGCTGCCCGCCTGAGCGGCTGCCATGCCGCGCCTGCCCTTGCTTTGCAATCGATGCCTGTCTGTCCGCAGCGCCGCACCATTGTTTGTGGCTGGTTTGCGACAGGCCGACCCGCTGGCGGTGTTTTCCCTGCTTTGCAATCGTTTGCAGTTCAGCCTATGATTTTTCTATAATGAAGGGTGACGCGCGTTCACCCACAGGCCGGTGGGGCGGCCTGTTTCGCTGGCAGCCCGAGCCGTACCGACCGACCGATCGCCAACCCATTGCCAACCCATCGCCAACCCGAGGCCAAGCCATGGCCGACCAGGAGACCCACATGTCAACCCGTTCCCCGATGTCCCGTCCCTTGCAGCGCCGCGCCACTGCGGTTGCCGCAGCGCTGACCCTGTTGCCCAGCCTGGTGCTGGCTCAAGCCCAGCCTGACGCGGCTGTGGCCGGCGACGGCCTGAAGTTCGAAACCATCGTCGTC
>JANOWE010000035.1:0-1717 GCA_031417735.1 Betaproteobacteria bacterium | reverse complement strand
GGCCAGGGCATGGCGGCGCACGGCCTCCAGGCCATGGGCCAGTTCGGTGGCGTCGGTCTTCAGGAACTTGCGGCGAGCCGGGGTGGCGAAGAACAGCTCGAGCACCTCCACACTCGTGCCCACGGCGCGGGCGGCGGGCTGTAGTTCGCCCGATCGGGCGTCCAGCCGCATGGCATGGGCCGCTTCGGCCGTGCGGCTGGTGATGGCCACCTCGGCCACCGAGGCGATGGCGGCGAGCGCTTCACCGCGAAAACCCATGGTCGCCACCGACTCCAGATCGCCCAGGTTGCTGATCTTGCTGGTGGCATGGCGGCGCAACGCCAGAGCCAGTTGGTCGGGCGGGATGCCCGCGCCGTCGTCTTCGACCACGATGCTGCGCACGCCACCGGCCATCAGCCGCACGGTGACCTGGGTCGCACCGGCGTCCAGCGCGTTGTCGACCAGTTCGCGCACGACCGAAGCCGGGCGTTCGATCACTTCGCCGGCGGCGATCTGGCTGATCAGCTCATCGGGCAGTTCGCGAATCTCGCGCCGCGGGGCAGCTGCGGATGGCGGATGGGGCTGAAGTGGCTCACGGGCGTTCATGTGTGCCGATTATCGGACCCCCGAGGCGCCACCGATAATGCGGCCATGGATGCCTTGATGCTGCTGCTGGATTTTGTGCTTCACGTGGACCGCCACCTGAGGGAGTTTGTCGAGGCCCATGGCGGCTGGGTCTACGCGCTGCTGTTCCTGATCATCTTTGTCGAAACCGGGCTGGTGGTGATGCCGTTCCTGCCCGGTGACTCGCTGCTGTTCGTCGCCGGTGCGCTGGCCGGCGTGGGCCTGATGAACTACCCGCTGCTGATGGGCCTGCTGTGGCTGGCGGCGGTGGCGGGCAACCAGACCAATTACGCCATCGGCCGACGCCTGGGGCCCAAGGTCTTTGGCTGGGAGCAGTCGCGCTGGTTCAACCGCAAGGCCTTCGACCAGGCCCACGCGTTCTATGAGCGCTATGGCGGCATCACCCTGGTGATGGCGCGCTTCATGCCCTTCGTGCGCACTTTTGCGCCCTTCGTGGCCGGTGTGGCGCAGATGACCCGGCGCAAGTTCACGTTCTACGACGTGAGCGGCGGCGGCCTGTGGGTGGTGGGCCTGGTCAGCGCCGGCTACCTGTTCGGCAACCTGCCCTGGGTCCAGGCCAACCTGAGCAAGATCATCTGGGCGATGATCATCCTGCCCGGCCTGATCGCGATGTTTGGCGCCTGGCGCGCGCATCGCAGCCAGGTCAAAGCCGGGGCCTGAGTTCGGCCGGGCGGGCCAGGGCGGCGGCGAGCCACCTTGGCCGCCAGGCTCAACCCCGGCGACCTCGGTTCTCAGGCCGACCGCGGTGCTCGGGCCGACCGGCCGGGCGGCTGTCCTGCCGCACAGCCGCAGCCGGCGCCGGGGGAGGTGATTCCTTGCGGGCTTGCTCGATCATCGGCGTGACCTGTTTCGGGTCCAGGCCCTTGAGCACACAGAAGTTGGCCAGCGTGAACGGGCTGCGCTCGAATTCGCGCAGCAGGCCGGCGCGCTCGCGGCGGTCGGCCTGAGCCTGGGCCTCCTCGGGCGACAGCACCTGCACCGGAAATTCGGCAG
Organism: Betaproteobacteria bacterium; assembly: GCA_031417735.1. Lineage (GTDB taxonomy): Bacteria > Pseudomonadota > Gammaproteobacteria > Burkholderiales > Burkholderiaceae_C > Pseudaquabacterium. Next base: position 100 of record JANOWE010000035.1, on the reverse strand, counting down.
GCGCAGTGGCTGGCCGCTGCTGCTCCACGGGCCGCTCGGCCGGCGCGGGCCGGGCCGGTGCCGGGCCACGTTCGCCGTGCTCGGCGCGGGCCGGGCCGGC
>JANOWE010000034.1:0-39620 GCA_031417735.1 Betaproteobacteria bacterium | reverse complement strand
CATGGGCCATGTGCGCAACTACACCATCAACGACATGCTCGCGCGCCAGCTGCGCATGAAGGGCATGAACGTGCTGATGCCCATGGGCTGGGACGCCTTCGGCCTGCCGGCCGAAAACGCGGCGATGAAGAACAAGGTGCCACCGGCGAAGTGGACCCGCGACAACATCGCCCACATGAAGGCCCAGATGCAGGCCATGGGCCTGGCCATCGACTGGTCGCGCGAGCTCGCCACCTGCCAGCCCGAGTACTACCGCTGGAACCAGTGGCTGTTTCTGAAGATGCTGGAAAAAGGCGTGGCCGAGCGCCGCACTCAGGTCGTTAACTGGGATCCGGTGGACATGACCGTGCTGGCCAACGAGCAGGTCGTCGACGGCAGGGGCTGGCGCAGCGGTGCGGTGATCGAGAAGCGCGAGATCCCGGGCTACTACCTGAAGATCACCCAGTACGCCGAAGAGCTGCTGTCGGCGGTGACCAACCCCGAAGACCCGAACTACCTGTCCGGCTGGCCCGAGCGGGTGCGGCTGATGCAGGAAAACTGGATCGGCAAGAGCAGCGGCGTGCGCTTTGCGTTCGGCCACGACATCCGGGGCAGCGACGGCGCGCTGATCGGCGATGGCCAGATGTGGGTCTTCACCACCCGCGCCGACACGCTGATGGGCGTGAGCTTCTGCGCCGTCGCGCCCGAGCACCCGCAGCCCAGCCAAGCCGAGCTGAACCACCCGGCGTTGGCCGAATTCATCGCCGAATGCGCCAAGGGCGGCACGACCGAGGCCGAACTGGCCACGCAAGAGAAAAAGGGCATGGCCACCGGCCTGCAGGTCACCCATCCCATCACCGGTGCGGCGGTGGATCTGTGGGTGGGCAACTATGTGCTGATGGGCTATGGCGACGGCGCGGTGATGGGCGTGCCGGCGCATGACGAGCGCGACTTCGCGTTTGCCAAAAAGTACAAGCTGGCGATCCGGCAGGTGGTGGCGGTTGAGGGCCAGAGCTTCTCGACCGACGCCTGGGCCGAGTGGTACGCCGACAAGCAGCGCGGCCTGTGCATCAACTCCGGCCTGCTCGACGGACTGGACCAGAAGGCAGCGGCCGACAAGGTGGCCGCCCTGTTGGGCGAGAAGGGCCAGGGCGAGAAGAAGACCACCTGGCGGCTGCGTGACTGGGGCGTGAGCCGCCAACGCTACTGGGGCACGCCGATTCCCATCATCCACTGCGCAGAGCATGGCGCGGTGCCGGTGCCCGAGCAGGACCTGCCCGTGGTGCTGCCCGAGGACTGCATCCCCGACGGCAGTGGCAACCCGCTGAACAAGCGCGGGGACTTTCTGGCCTGCGCCTGCCCGGTGTGCGGCGCGCCGTCGCGGCGCGAGACCGACACCATGGACACCTTCGTCGACAGCAGCTGGTACTACATGCGCTACTGCGACCCGGGCAATGCCCAGGCCATGGTCGGCGCCGGCACCCAGTACTGGATGCCGGGCGCGGGCGCGGCGACCGGCACCGCAACGGGCATGGACCAGTACATCGGCGGTGTGGAACACGCCATCCTGCATCTGCTGTACGCACGTTTCTGGACCAAGGTCATGCGTGACCTGGGCCTGGTCAGGGTCAGCGAGCCTTTCACCCGGCTGCTGACCCAGGGCATGGTGCTCAAAGAGGCCTTTGTGCGTCAGACCGAGGCCGGCGGCCGCGAGTACTTCTGGGAGCATGAACTGGACCTGGTGCGCGACGACCATGCGCGGGTGCAGTCGGCGGTGGCCAAGCGTGACGGTCTGCCGGTGAGCTACGAGGGTTGGACCACGATGTCCAAGTCCAAGAACAACGGCGTTGACCCGCAGGCGCTGATCGACAAATACGGCGCAGACACCGCGCGCCTGTTCGTCATGTTCGCCAGCCCGCCCGAGCAGTCGATGGAATGGAATGACGCCGGCGTGGACGGTGCGCACCGCTTCCTGAAACGGGTCTGGGCCTTTGGCAGCCGCCATGCCGATCTGGTTCGCGGCGCGGCCACGCTGAACAATGGCGCACTCGGCGCCCCGGCCAAGGCCTTGCGCCTGGAACTGCACACCCTGCTGCGCCAGATCAGCTACGACTACGACCGCATGCAGTTCAACACCGTGGTCTCGGGCGCGATGAAGCTGCTCAATGCGCTGGAAGCCTTCAAGCCCGACGGCCCCGGCGACGCGCCGGTGCTGCGTGAAGGCCTGTCGGTGTTGCTGCGCACGCTGTACCCGGCCTGCCCACATCTCTGCCATGCCTTGTGGCAGGACCTGGGTTATGCCGGCGTGCTGGGCGAGCTGCTGGACGCGCCCTGGCCACAGGTGGACGAGGCCGCCCTGGTCCAGGACGAGATCGAACTGGTGCTGCAGGTGGCCGGCAAGCTGCGCGGCGCGATCCGCGTGCCGGTCGACGCCGACCGTGCGCTGATCGAGGCCACCGCGCTGGCCTCGCCCGAATGCATCCGCTTTGTCGAAGGCAGGCCCGTGCGCAAGGTGATCGTGGTGCCGGGCCGGCTGGTCAATGTGGTGGTCTGAGGCCGGCATGCAGCGTCGACACATGGTGGCGCTGGCCACACTGGGCAGCCTGACCGGCTGCGGCTTTGCGCTGCGCCAGACACCCTCGCTGCCCTTCAACCGCATCGCGCTGCTGGGCTTTGCACCACGCTCGCCACTGGAAGCCGAACTGCGCCAGCGCCTGGCGGACAGCACGCTGGTGCTGCCCACGCCGGCCCAGGCCCAGGTCGTCCTGCGTGTGCTGCAGGACAAGCGCGAGAAGACCGTGGTCGCCTCCACCAGCGCGGGCCAGATCCGTGAACTGCGGCTGCGTGTGCTGTTCGAGTTTCGCCTCGACAGCCCTGGCGGCAAGGCGCTGGTGCCGACCACCGAACTGATGCTGTCGCGCGACATGAGCTACAGCGAAACCGTGGCGCTGGCCAAGGGGCAGGAAGAAGCTGAGCTGTATGCGGCCATGCAGGCCGACATCGTCGGCCAGGTGCTGCGCCGGCTGGCGCGCGCGCCCGTGCCCGACTGAAGGGCACAGACCGTGCAACTGCGCGCCGAGCAACTCACAGCCCATCTGGGCAGTGTCGCTGCGCGTGGCCTGAAGCCGATCTACACCGTGTTTGGCGACGAGCCGCTGCTGGCCCAGGAGGCGGGCGACGCCATCCGCCACTGCGCGCGTGCGGCCGGCTTTGCCGAGCGCCAGGTGTTCAGCGTGTCGGGCGCGCATTTCGACTGGTCGTCGCTGCTGGGCGCGGCGCAGGAAATGAGCCTGTTTGCGCAGCAGCAGCTGATCGAGATCCGCATTCCCGGTGGCAAGCCCGGCAAGGACGGCTCTGATGCGCTGCAGCGCTACTGCAAGCATCTCAGCGCCGATGTGTTCACCCTGGTGCACCTGCCCAAGCTCGACCGGCAGCAACAACAATCGGCCTGGTTTGGCGCACTCGACCAGGCCGGTGTGGTGGTCAAGGTCGAGTCGGTGGAGCGCGCTGCGCTGCCGCAGTGGCTGGCCCGGCGCCTGTCCGCCCAGGGCCAGAACCTGGCAGAGGGTCAGGCCGGTCAGCAGGCGCTGGCCTTCTTTGCCGACCGGGTCGAGGGCAACCTGCTGGCCGCGCACCAGGAACTGCAGAAGCTGGCCCTGCTCTACCCGCCCGGTGAGCTCAGCCTCGAGCAGGTCGAGGCGGCGGTGCTCAATGTCGCCCGCTTCGACGTGTTCAAGCTCAGCGAGGCGGTGCTGGCCGGCCAGGTGCCGCGCTTGCTGCGCATGCTCGACGGCCTGCGTGCCGAAGGCGAGGCCGCGGTGCTGGTGCACTGGAGCCTGGCCGAAGATATCCGCGCGCTCAAGCGCGTGAAGGACGCACTGGTCCAGGGCCGGCCGCTGCCGATGGCGCTGCGCGAGAACCGGGTCTGGGGCCAGAAGGAACGATTGTTCGAGCGCGCACTGCCGCTGCTGGCCGAGCACCAGCTGGCGCATCTGGTGCAGGCCGCGTCGCTGTGTGACGGCATCATCAAGGGCCTGAAGCAACCCGACTGGCCGCTTGAACCATGGGACGCGCTGCGTCGGCTGGCGCTGATGCTGGCCCAGGCGGTGGCGCTGCCGACTGGCCTCCAGCGCCAGGCGCCGCTTGTGCGCCGCCTGGCGCTGGAGGCGCGCTGATGCCCAGGGCGGGGTGCTGCATGGCCCTGCCGGGCTCGCTCAGTAGCCCACCTCGCGCCTGACCAGATCGGTCAGCGGCCGGCCTTGGTGCAGCGCGTCAATGTTGGCCGCGGCCACGGCAGCGGCGCTGCGCAGGTCGGTCGCGGCGGCCGCATGCGGCAGTACGGTGATTTGCGGGTGGGACCAGAACGCGTGCCCGGCCGGCAGCGGCTCGCGGTGAAAGACGTCCAGCACCGCATGGCTCAGGCGGCCACTGGCCAGCGCGGCCAGCAGGTCAGCGTCGACCAGGTGCGCGCCACGCGCCAGATTGACCACCGCCGCGCCGGCAGGCAGTTGCGCAAACAGGGGTGCCGCCAGCAGGCCCCGCGTGTCGGGCGTCAGCGGCAGCAGGTTGATCAGCACCCGGGCCTGCGGCAAGGCTTGTTCAAGCCCTCGTGGGCCATGCACCGTCTGCACGCCTGCCATCTCAGGCGCCCTGTCGCCCACGTCGGGCGCGGTGCGCCGCCAGGCCAGCACGCGGTAGTCCATCATCCGCAAGCGCTGCGCCACAGCCCGGCCCATCTGGCCCTGGCCCAGCAGCAGCACGCAGGTCTCGTCGGCGCGGCGCTGCGGCAAGGGCCACCAGTGCGCCGCTGCCTGCTGCCGCGCATAGTCGAAAAAGCGGCGGTGCAGGGACAGCGTGGCCCACAGCGCGGTCTCGGCCATCGCAGCGCACATCGCCGGGTCGACCATGCGCGCAATGGGCACACCAGCGGGCAACGAGGTGTCGGCCAGCAGGCGGTCAACCCCGGCCCACAGCGACTGCACCAGGCGCAGGCCGGGCAGGCCTTGCAGGCTGCCCGGCGGCGGGTTGGCGACGAAGGCCGCCGCGATGCTGGCGTCCGGCACCTCACCGCGTGCCGTCAGCAGCCGGTGCGTCGGCAGGGCCGCCGCCAGGGCCTGAAGCCAGTTGGACAACTCGTCCGGCTCAAGCTCGCCGCAGAGCAGGATGTTCATGCCTGGGCGCCGGTGCAGCGCGCCAACAAGCCCTGCAGCGCCACGCGCACCGTGGCCTCGCGCACAGCGGCCCGGTCGCCAGGGAAATGCTGTTCCAGTGCGTCGGTCCGGGACTGGCCATCGGCGTGGTGCCAGGCCCAGGCCAGCCAGACCAGGCCCACCGGTTTGGCCGGACTGCCACCCCCTGGACCGGCCACGCCGGTCACCGCCACCGCCCACTGCGCGGCACTGCGCTGCAATGCACCGGCGGCCATGGCGCGGGCAACCGGCTCGCTGACGGCGCCATGGGCCTCGATCAGCGTTGCCGGCACGCCCAGCAGTTCGGTCTTGGCGGCGTTGCTGTAGGTGACAAAACCACGCTCGAACCAGTCGCTGGAGCCGGCCAAGTCGGTGCAGGCAGCGGCGATCAGGCCGCCAGTGCAGCTTTCAGCGGTGCTGATCATCTGGCCACGGACGCGCAGCACTTCGGCCAGGGCCAAGACCAGTGCGGGCTTGTCCATTACAGCAGCACCCGCCACAGCGCGATCACCAGCAGCGTGCAGCCTGCGGCCACCAGGTCGTCGAACAGGATGCCCCAGCCCTGCAGCCAGCCGATGCGCTGGCCGGGCCGCAGCTTGAAGCGCCGGTCGGCCCAGCCCACCGGGCCGGGCTTGGCGGCATCAAAGTAGCGGAACAGGCCAAACGCCAGCGCCTGTCCCAGCAAGCCCGCCGGCATCACCAGCCAGAGCACGGCCCAGAAGGCCACCACCTCGTCCCAGACGATGGCGCCGGGATCGGCCTGGCCGAGGTTCTGCGCGGCGCGGGTGCAGGCCCACCAGCCCAGCAGCAGGCTGGCGGCAATCAACCAGCCCCATAGCGCTTCAGTCAACCAGCGGTCGATCAGCACAAACGCGGCCCAGGCCCACAGCGTGCCCACGGTGCCGGGCGCCTTGGGCGACAGGCCGCTGCCAAAGCCCAGCGCCAGCACATGGGCCGGATGCTCGAACATGAAGCCCGCGCTGGCCCGGCGCGCTGGCCTGGGGGCCAAGGGCGCGGGCAGGCCGGGGCTGTCAGCCGTTGAAATGGTCAAAGCCCTTGAAGGCCAGGTCCAGCGGCCGACCCTGGCCATCGACCAGGCGCAGGCCCTGGCCGACGTCGATGTGGCCAATGCGGGCCACCGCCACGCCGGCGCTCGCAGCGGCGGCCAGCACGGCAGCGTCAGCCTGCGCTGCGGCGGTGAACAGCAGTTCGTAGTCGTCGCCGCCGGCCAGCGCGCATTCCAGCTGCATGGCCCGTGGCAGACTGGCCAGCACCGGGCTCAGTGGCAGGCGCTCGACCTCGATCGTGGCGGCCACGCCCGAACGACGCAGCACATGCTGCAGGTCGCCGACCAGGCCGTCGCTGACGTCGATGGCCGCTGTGGCCAGGCCGCGCAGCGCCAGGCCCAGCGCGACCCTGGGCTGAGGCTGCTCCATCGCCCGGCGCACCTGCTCGAACGGCTCGGCGGCCAGACTCAGGTTGCCGCGAAAGACCTCCAGCGCCAGCCGGGCGTCGCCCATGCCGCCGCCCCGTGCATGGCTGACCCACAGCGCGTCACCGGGCCGGGCACCGTCGCGGCGCAACGCCTGGCCGGCCGGCACCTCGCCAAACACGGTGATGCAGATGTTCAGCGGCCCGGCGGTGGTGTCACCACCGACCAGTTCGACGCCGTGCTCGTCGGCCAGGCTGAACAGGCCCTGGGCCAGACCGGCCACAAAGGCCTCGTCGATGCGCGGCATGGCCAGCGCCAGGGTGAACGCCAGCGGGCGCGCACCACAGGCCGCCAGGTCACTGAGATTGACCGCCAAGGCCTTGTGGCCCAGGCGTTCAGGCCGCACCGTGGGCAGGAAGTGCCGGCCCTCGACCAGCATGTCGCAGGAAATGGCCAAGTGCATGCCGGCGGTCGGTTGCAGCAGCGCGCAGTCGTCGCCCACGCCCAGCACCGCCTGCGGCGTCGGACGGTCGAAGTACTTGGCGATGAGATCGAATTCACCGAGGGCCATGGCCCGCGATTGTCGCCCAGCGTCAGCCGGCCGGTCTGTTCAGGCCGGTGGCTCGCGCAGCAGGTTGGCCAGTTCCACCGCCGAGCGCACGTTCATCTTCTCGAACAAGCGGGCGCGGTGCACTTCCACCGTGCGCACGCTGATGTCGAGCTCGTCGGCAATGCGCTTGTTGGCCAGTCCGGCCACCACGCGGTCCATCACCTCGCGCTCACGCTCGGTCAATTCGGCCAGGTGCTTGCGCGTGCCCGAACGTTGGCGGCGCTGCGCGATGGCCCGCGCGCTCTGCTCCAGCGCCTGTTGCACGCGGTCGACCAGTGCGTTGTCGGAAAACGGCTTCTCGACAAAGTCGAAGGCGCCGCGCTTGACCGCGGCCACCGCCGTCGGCACATCGCCATGGCCGGTGAGAAAAATCACCGGCAGCATGCCGACCAGGCCGCGCTGAATCAGCCGGTCGAACAGCACCAGACCGCTGGTGCCGGGCATGCGCACGTCCAGCACCAGGCAGGACGGCGCGTCGGGCCAGCCAGGGGCGGCGGCGCGTTGGTCCAGCCAGGCCTCGAAGTCCTCGGCGTTGGCAAAACCCTCACTGAGCAAGCGGCGCGAGCGCAGCAGCCAGGCCAGTGCGTCACGCACCACGGCCTCGTCGTCGACGAGGTAGACCATGGGGATGCCCTGAGGCGGGGTGACGGTCAGCTCAGCCATGCCTCGCAGTATCCAACAGCAAGCGGGTCGGTTCAGCCCGGCGCATCGGTCTGGCCTGTCGATTCGCTGCGCAGGGTGGCGCGCGGCCGGCTGCCCTGGGCCTGGGCCTGGGCCTGGGGCAGGGTGAAGCGAAATTCGGTGCCGCCCGCAGTGCCCGGGGCCGCGCCGGGCGGTGGCGGCAGGTTCTCGAAATCCATCGCGCCGCTGTGCTGTTCCACCACGGTGCGGCACAGCGACAGACCCAGTCCCATGCCCTCGTCCTTGGTCGTGAAGAAGGGCGTGAACAAGCGCTGCGCCACCTCGGCCGAAACGCCCGGACCCCGATCGATGACGCTGAACATCACCCAGGGTTTGCCTTGAGCGCCCGCGGCCATGCCCACCCGCAGCGTCAGCACCCGGTCGGCCAAGGGGGTGGCGGTCTCCATGGCCTGGATCGCATTGCGCGCCAGGTTCAACAGCACCTGTTCGATCATCGTGCGGTCGACCTGCACCCTGGGCACGGGGCTGGGCAGGTCCAGTTCGATCCGTGTGCCGCTCTTGCGCGCCTGCAGGCGCACCAGCGGCAGCACCGATTCGATCAAGCGGTCGGCGCCCACCAGTTCATGGTCTTGCTGGCGTCGACGCACGAAGTCGTGCACGCTCTTGATCACCCGCCCGGCGCGTTCGGCCTGTTCGGCAATGCGGCCCATGGCCTGCTGCATCAGGGCCAATGTCTGTGCATCGGGCTCGGCCAGCAGGTTCAGCGAGCCGGTGGCATAGCTGGCAATGGCCGACAGCGGCTGGTTCAGTTCATGGCTGAGCAGCGAGGCCATTTCGCCCACGCTGGCCAGGCGGGCGGTGGCCTGCAGCCGCTCCTGCTGCTGGCGCGACAGGTCTTCAGCCTTGCGCTGTGCCGACAAATCCAGCACCGCGCCCATCCAGCCGGTGTGGCGGCCCGCGCCGTCCACCAGCGGCGCCTCATAGACGACGACCGGAAATCGTTCACCCGACTTGCGCATGAACTCGGTCTCATAGCCCTCGCGGGAGGGTGGCTCGTGCAGGTCACCCGCGAGGCGGTCGGCCTGACGGCGCTGGTAGAACTCGGCCTGGTCGGGCGGCCAGTAGGGCGGTGGTCGAGGCGACTGGTCGGGCGGCCCGCCGGCCTGGGCCAGCTCTTCGGCGGTGTAGCCGACCATGGCGCAGAACGCCGGGTTGACATAGACGATGCGGCCGTCCCGGTCGCGTGCACGAAGACCGGTGATCAGCGAGTCCTCCATCGCCTTGCGAAAGGCCAGCGCCTCGGCCAGTGCGGCCTCGGCACGGGCACGTCGGCGGGCGTCACGCACCAGCAGCACGACCACCACGAACAGGCCCGCCGACAAGCCCATGACCAGCGCGGTGGCCAGGTTGGGAATCAGCCGGGGCGAACGCTCGGCCGAGTCCACCCGCAGTTGCAAGGTGCTGCCCGGCAGATCGACCACCCGTTCGGCGATGAACACGCCGGCACCACGCACCGTGCCCGTGCGCGCCAGGCGCGTGCCGTCGGCCTCGACGAACAGGATTTCATGGTGGCGGGCCTGCTCGCCCGCGCGTACCGCGTCCAGCAATTCAACCAGCGAGATGCTGGCCACCGTGAAACCCACCAACTGCCCGGCCTGTTGCACCGGGATGCACACGTCCATCACCTCCATGCCCAGGCCATGGGCCAGCGGCACAAACTGGCTGTTTGCAAAACTGGGCGCACGGACTCGACGGGCCTGGCTGCAGGCCTGGCCGGTATCAAAATCGGTGGCGCTGCGCGGCCAATGGTCGAACAGCGGCTCGCGAAAGGGCGAGTTCACGGCGTCGACCATCTGCCCCTGCCGGTCGCGCTGTTCAACCCGGCTGAGCTCGGGGTGCTTGCGCAGCAAGCTGCCCGCCAGAGAACCCCAGGAGCCGCCCTCGCCGCCGTGCTGCTGCAGGCCTTGCAGTTCCTGTAGCAACTGCTGCATGCGCCGGCGCACCTCGCCCTGGGTGGCTGCGGCCAGCTCTTCAACCCGCTCCTGCGCGCGCGCTTCTTCGTAGCGCAGGGTCAGCAGCACCAGCAGGGTCTGCGCCACCAGCAACAGCGCCACCAGGGCCGACCACAGCATCGCGCGGCGGGGCCGGCGCCGCTCGGGCGCCGGCAGCGGGCGGGCGTGGGCTGCTGTGTCGGCTGCTGTGTCGGCTGTTGGGCGTTCAGACATCGTGGCCGCCATATTCCACCGGCCCAGGTCAAAACAGCTACGCAGTATTGCGCATGGCTGCGGGAGCAGGCTGCTGTGACACTGGCGCTGTGCAGCCTACAGCGGCGGCTTCCGGTGCGCTGCCTAGAATCCATCCGCATCCAGGCGCACCGCCACAACCCCAAGAGGGAGACATGTCATGTCCAATCAACAAGAAAAACGCGACGAATTGCGCCGTGCAGCGCTGGAGTACCACGAGTTCCCCACGCCCGGCAAGGTGGCCATCACCGCGACCAAGCAGGTCGTCAACCAACGTGACCTGGCCCTGGCCTATTCGCCCGGCGTGGCCGCAGCCTGTGAAGAAATCGTCGCCGACCCCGCCAATGCCTGGCGCTACACCTCGCGCGGCAACCTGGTCGCGGTGGTGACCAACGGCACCGCCGTGCTGGGCCTGGGTGACATCGGCCCGCTGGCCTCCAAGCCGGTGATGGAAGGCAAGGCGGTGCTGTTCAAGAAGTTCGCCGGCATCGATGTGTTCGACATCGAGATCAACGAAAAAGACCCCGAGAAGCTGGTCACCATCATCGCCGCGCTCGAACCCACCTTTGGCGGCATCAACCTCGAAGACATCAAGGCGCCAGACTGCTTCTACGTCGAACGCAAGCTGCGCGAGCGCATGAAGATCCCGGTCTTCCACGACGACCAGCATGGCACGGCCATCGTCGTTGGCGCGGCGCTGCTCAACGGGCTGAAGATCACCGGCAAGAAGATCGATGAGATCAAACTGGTGACCTCGGGCGCGGGAGCGGCAGCGCTGGCCTGCCTGAACCTGATGCTCAAGCTGGGCCTGCCGCGCAAGAACATCTTCGTCACCGACCTGGCCGGTGTGGTCTACGAGGGCCGCACCGAGCTGATGGACCCCGACAAGGCCGAGTTTGCCCAGCCCACCAGCGCCCGCACCTTGGCCGACATCATGGCCGGTGCTGACGTGTTTCTGGGCCTGTCTGCCGGCGGTGTGGTCAAGCCTTCGATGGTGGCCAGCATGGCCGCCAAGCCGCTGATCTTCGCGCTGGCCAACCCCAACCCGGAAATCATGCCCGAGGACGTGGCTGCGGTGCGCAGCGACGCCATCATGGCCACCGGCCGCACGGACTTTCCGAACCAGGTCAACAACGTGCTGTGCTTCCCGTACATCTTCCGCGGTGCGCTGGACTCGGGTGCCACCACCATCACCGACGAGATGGAGATCGCAGCGGTGCACGCCATCGCCGACCTAGCCCAGGCCGAGCAGAACGATGTGGTGGCAGCGGCCTATTCCGGCACATCGCTGAGCTTTGGCCCGGAATACGTCATTCCCAAGCCCTTCGACCCCCGGCTGATGATGAAGATCGCGCCCGCCGTGGCGCGCGCTGCCCAAGCCTCGGGCGTGGCTGCCCGGCCGGTGACCGACTACGCCGCCTATGAAGAACGGCTGCAGAGCTTCGTCTACGCCTCGGGCAACACGATGAAACCGATCTTCGCCGAGGCCAAACGGGCCCAGCGCAAGAACGTGGCCTTTGCCGAAGGCGAAGACCGCCGCGTGCTTCGCGCGGTGCAGGTCGTCGTCGACGAAGGGCTGGCCCGGCCCTGGCTGGTCGGCCGTGCGGCGATCATCGCCAGTCGGATCGAGAAATACGGCCTGCGGCTGCAACTGGGCCGCGACTACGAGGTGGTCAACATCGACGACGACCCGCGCTACCGTGACTACTGGCAGACCTACCATAAGCTGACCGAACGCAAGGGCGTGACCGAGCAGTTCGCCAAGATCGAGATGCGTCGCCGTCTGACGCTGATCGCTGCCATGCTGCTGCATAAGGGCGAGGTCGACGGCATGATCTGTGGCACCTGGGGCTCGACCCAGCAGCATCTGGCCCACCTCGACCAGGTCATCGGCCGCCGCGAGGGTGTCAACACCTACGCCTGCATGAACGGGCTGATCCTGCCCGGGCGCCAGGTCTTCCTGGTCGACACCCATGTCAACTACGACCCCAGCGCCGAGCAGTTGGCTGAAATCACGGTTCTGGCGGCCGAGGAAATGCTGCGCTTTGGCGTTCAACCGAAGGCAGCGCTGCTGTCGCATTCAAACTTCGGCTCCAGCAACCAGCCCTCGGCAGTGAAGATGCGCCAGGCCCTGGCCCTGATCCAGCAGCGTGCACCTTGGCTGGAGGTGGACGGCGAAATGCATGGCGACACCGCACTGGACGCCGCCTACCGGGCCGAGCTGATGCCGAACTCCGCGTTGGTCGGCGAGGCCAACCTGCTGGTGCTGCCCAACATCGACGCCGCCAACATCTCGTACAACCTGCTCAAGACCGCCGCCGGTGGTGGCATTGCCATCGGCCCGGTCTTGCTGGGAGCGGCCAAGCCGGCGCATATCTTGACGCCGTCCGCCACTGTAAGGCGCATCGTCAACATGACCGCCCTCACCGTGGCTGACGCCAACGCCGCGCGCTGAGTCGGGTGGCGGTCGGCACGCAGCGAGCACTTTCGTCACGTTCAGCAATTTTGGCGGCACAGCTGGGCAGCGATCCAGCTTGACATCCCGGAAACACGGGGTTTACAGGCTGGCTACAGCATGTGAGTGCCCACTCAATCCCTTTCTGATTTGCCTAAAATTGAGGCACTGACTTGAGTTTTTCGAGCCAGTCCGGTAACATTCAGCATTCAGATTTCAGGGTAAACCCGTGACGTTGACCAGGTGGTCGTCGAAGTGAATCTCAAGCGTTGCTTGGGCATTGCCTCGGTGGCTGTGGCTGCGCTGATGTTTGGCGCAGTGGTCGAATCAAGGGGTCCGGTGGATGGTCAAGACCAGGTGGTGCTGTCAGCACTGCCGGGTGAGGCCATCCGCACACAGCGCCTCATCCTGGCCGGCGGGCCGTTTCCGCATGGCAAGGACGGCACCGTGTTCGGCAACCGCGAACAACTGCTCCCTCGGCACGAGCGCGGCTACTACCGCGAGTACACCGTGTCGACGCCTGGCTTGAACAACCGGGGCGCGCGGCGCATTGTCTGCGGCGGCCAACTGGCCACCCGCCCTGATGCCTGCTACTACACCGCCGATCACTACACGAGCTTCCGCCGCATCGTGCCGTGAACGGCAACCGAACCGAAACGCTTTCTTGACCCAGGAGGAACGTGACCATGCTGCTGCAGACTGTCCGTCCCAATATCGTGCAGGCGATTCGCGCCTACCGTGTCGAAGATCTGATGCAAGCCGCCGAGGGCGCTGGTCAGCATTTTCTGTATGCCAGCTTGGCGGGCACTCAGAACAAGCAGGAAGTGCTGGACCGGATTGCCGAATCATTCCTGTTCCCGGCGCATTTCGGCAAGAACCTGGATGCCTTGTTCGACTGCATGACCGACCTGGTACACCGTGCCGGCTCGCAGCCGGGCTTTGTGGTGGTGTTGGAGCAATTGCCCGACAGCCTGAAATTCGACCGTGAAGCCCGTGAGCAACTGCTGGACGTGTTCCGCGACGCGGCCGATTTCTGGGCCGAGAAGCGCATCGCCTTCCGTTGCTTCTATTCGTTCAGCGTGGCCTTGAACAGCGAAGCCAGCGCCTGGGAACGGGTCAACGAAGCGTCGGCCATTCCTGAGAAGCCCCTGCCCAAGTCGGCAGCCAAGAATGGCAGCAACCCCCATTTCGGCATGAACATGCCGATGATGAGCAGCGCCTTCGACACCGCCATGTGGTTGACGCCGGCCTGAGTGCCGCGGTCCAGCCAAGTTGAAAAGCGGCCATGCGGCCGCTTTTTTATGCCTTCCCGGCGCCCAGCGCCTGCGTCAGCGCCACGAATTCGGCCACCGGCACCTCTTCGGCGCGTCGCTGCAGGTCGAAACTTTCGCCCTGCCCGCGCTGCGCCAACCAGTGCCCCAGGCTGTGACGCAGCAGCTTGCGGCGCTGCGAGAACGCCACCGTCACCAGTTCACCCAGCAAGGCCGGGTCCAACAGTGGCGGCGTGGCCAGGGGCTGCAGGCGCACCACGGCCGATTGAACCCGTGGCGGCGGGTCAAATGCCTCGGGCGCAACGATGAACAGCGATTCGATGTGGAAGCGCCACTGCAGCATCACACTCAATCGACCGTAGTCCTTGCGGCCCGGCGCTGCTGCCATGCGGTCAACCACCTCCTTCTGCAGCATGAAATGCAGGTCGCGCACGCGGTGCGCCAGCGGCAGCAGATGAAACAGGATGGGCGTGCTGATGTTGTAGGGCAGATTGCCCACCACGCGCAGCGGCTGACCAGCGGCGTCGGCCAGGGCGTGGAAGTCGACCTTGAGCACATCGGACTCGATCACCGTCACGCCTTCGCGCTCGCGCCAGCGCGCGGCCAGGTCACGATCGAGTTCGATCACCGTGAGTCTGCCGCAGCGCTCCAGCAGCGGCTGGGTCAGGGCACCCAGACCTGGACCGATCTCGATCAGGGCCTGGCCCGGCAGCGGTGCCACGGCGCGCACGATCTGGTCCAGCACGCCATGATCGACCAGGAAATGCTGGCCAAAGCGTTTTCGGGCCAGATGCGGCTGAGCCATGGCGCCTCAGCCGCGCCGACGTGCAAAGGCATGCGCTGGGCAGCGGCTCATCGCGGCGGCTCGCGCTGCTCGATGTAAGCACGCAGCCGAAGTTCCTTGACCCAGTCGCGGTAGGCCTGAGCGTACTTCTGCTCACGCAACTGGTTGCGCGCCTGGTTGCGCACTTCCTTGGGGTCGACGGTGGTTTCGCGCCGCTGCACCACCTGAATCAGGTGCACACCGAAACGCGACACCACTGGTGGCGAGATGCCGCCCACAGGCAGATCGGTCATGGCCTGCTCGAACTCGGGCACGAACTGGCCGGGCGAGGCCCAGCCCAGATCGCCACCCGCCGGCGCACTGCCGTCCTCGGAGATCTCGCGCGCCACATCGTCGAACTTCTTCTCGCCACGCTCGATCTGGCGCCGGATGTCTTCCAGCCGGCGCGCCACGGCATTGCCCTGCGCCTGGTCGGTCGCGCGCAGCAGAATGTGCCGGGCCTGGGTCTGGGTGATTTTGAAGGGGTCGCCCTGCTGCTTCTCGAGCAGCTTGAGCAGATGCCAGCCCGCGCCGCTGCGCACCGGCTCTGGCGCCAGCGCAGCCGCCGGCAGATCCTTCACGGCCGCGACAAACAAGTCAGGCAATCGCTGCGCATCCTTCAGCCCGATCGCGCCACCGCTTTCGCGGTTGGCGTCGGCACTGAATTCGCGCGCCAACGCGGCAAAGTCATCGCCTGCGCGAAGGCGCACCAGCAGAGCCTCGGCCCGGGCCTTGAGTTGCGCCACTGCGGCCGCATCGGCCCCATCGGGCAGCGCCAGCAGGATTTGCGCGATGTTGAGCTGCACTTCTTTGCCCAGCCTGGCCCGCTGCTCGTCGATCAGTTGGTCGATTTCCTGGTCACTGATGCGGATGCGCGAACTCACCTCGCGCTCGCGCACGCGCTCGACCTGCATCTGGTCGCGCAGGGTGCTGCGAAAGCGGTTGTAGTCCATGCCCTCGGCCCTGAGCCGCTCCCGCAGCTGGCCCAGGTTGAGCTGGTTCTGTGCGGCGATGTTGTTCACTGCGCGGTCGATCTCGGCCTCATCGATCTTGACGCCAGCTTCACGGGCATAGGTCACCAGCACGCGTTCATCGATCAGGGCGTCCAGCACCTGTTGGCGAAGGCTGGCGTCGTCGGGCGGGGCCGTGCCACTGCGTTTGGCCTCGGCCTTGGCAGCTTCCAGGCGCTGGGCCACCTCGACCGAAGTCACCAATTCGGTGTTGACCACCACCACGATGTGGTCGCCACGCTGCTTGGCCGGGCGGTCAGGCTGGGCGGGAATGCGCTCGACCTCTAAAGCCGGGGCTGCGGCTTGGGCCCAGGCTTGAGAGCCCGGCGCAGCCGCCAGGCCAAGCGCCAGCAAGGCAGCAAACAAGCGGGTCAGGTGATGGGGTTCTGTCATGGCTGCACAAAGGTGGGCAAGGCGTCGCGTGGATCACGCAACAAGCGGTAGCCGGGCACATTGTCCTTCAAGGTTTGCAGCGGGTTCGAACCCAGCCGCGACAGGCCCACCAGCTCGAGCTGGATCATCAAGCGGGTGGTGGCCTCGGTCCGGCCGGTGGACAGACGCTCGGCCACCACGCGGCCGATCCAGCAACCGGTGTCGTACTCCAGGCCCATCAGGCTGTCGGTGTTGCGGCTGTCACGGATGCTGTAGTTGACTCGGCCCACGGCATAGAGCGTGCCACCGCATCCTGACGCAGCGCCGACCGGCCTGGCCGTGCCACGGTAGACCGGCCATTGCCAGCCCAGTTCGAACTGCTCGGTCAGGCCACGGGCCAGACGGTAGCCCACGCTGATGGTTCGAAACGGGCCGGGCGCGAAGCGCGCGCCGACGATGCTGCGCTCGATGCGCCGGGTGTCGGGGTTGAACTGCAGCGCCGCGTCCAGCTGCCAGGGCCTGAAGACCGAGGTGCCCGCGTCGACCAGCAGGTCGGACACTCGGCGCGACAAGGGTCCGCCGCTGAGCACCACCTGCTGGTCTCGCAGGCGAATGCGCTGGGCCAGCCCCAGGCGAAGCGTCTCGGCACCGCTGCCTTCGTCGACCAGCCGCGTCGACACGCCAGCGGTGATGTGGTGGGCGTCAGAGACACGGTCTATGCCTGTGAAGCTGTTCTCCTTGTAGATGGAGATGGCATTGAAGTCGCGCTCGGCCGAGTCGAAATTGGGCAGGCCGGACTGGTCACGGAATGGCGTGTTGACATACAGCAACCGGGGCTCCAGCGTCTGCCGCTGAGGTCGGCCAAACCAGTTGCTGCTGCGTTCGAAGAACAGACCGGCGTCCACACTGGCGGTGGGAATTAGCCGCGACAGGCGCGTCGTGGAAGCGGTCGCCGGGTCCAGGTCGTAGGTGGCGGCGTTGAAGGCCAGTTTGGGCGTGATCCAGCCGCCCGGCGCCAACCAGGGCCGGCTCAGTTCAGTCTGGGCATGCCAACGCCAGCCGGTGGGCAGGATCGATGACCCTGCGCCGGTGGGGCGGCTGAAGCGATTCAACTCGGTTCTGACCGAGCTGCGCAGGCCGACGGGCAAGGACGAGTCCAGACTCAGGCCCAATTGGGGGCTGCGCTGGTAGGGCGCGGAGATCAGGTCGTTGCCGCTGCCAGTCTGCAGCACCTGCCAGCCCTGCAGCCGGGCGTAAGCGCTGGCTTCGCCCAGCACGCTGGTCCATTGCCGCTCGAGGCTCAGGCCCTGGCTGAGCAGCCGAGGCGACGCTGAGGTCACCAGCCGAGGAAAGTCCTTCCAGTATTCGTCGTCGGAGACATGGCGCCAGTTCAGCTGGTAGCGCAGGCCCAGTCCCAGGCTGCCGTCGGCCACCGCCTGCCAGGCCGCCCGCGCCTTGCTCACGGTCAGGTCGTGCGGCAGAAGGTGAAGCCTGAGTTGGCCGGCATGTTGCCGCGCCAGAAAGCGGAACTCTGCGTCCATGGCCGCACCGCGCCGGCTCAGCAGGGTGGGCGTGAAGGTGGCGTCGCGGTTGGCCGCGATGTTCCAGTAGTAGGGCACGCCAAACTCGAAACCACTGCGGCTGTCCAGCCCGATGTTGGGCGGCAGCCAACCGCTCTTGCGGTCGTCGGTAAGCGGGAAACTCAGCACCGGCAGGCCCAGGATGGGCACGCCCAGGAACTGCAGCACGGCGCCTTCGGCCACGCCTTCGTTGGCCGCCATGTTGATGGTCACGCGCCGGGTGCGCAGCAGCCAGTCCGGCTCGCCACCACCGTCGCGCGGGCAACTGGAGTACACGGCCTGGCTGGCCACGCTGCGCGATTCGTCGATGAAGTCGATGCGCTCGGCTCGGCCACCCGAACCCAGGTTGAGCAGTTCAAACTCGGGTTCGACGAAAAAACCCTCGAAGCTCTGCACCTTGAGTTGCAGCAAGGGCCCCCGGTAGCGGGCCCCGGGGCGTTCGACCTGGACCTGCCCCTGGGCCAGCGCCGTGTCGGTGGCCATGTCGTAGCGCAGCTTGTCGGCGCTGATCACCGTGCCGGCGCGGCGCAACTCAGCCCCGCCTTCGGCTGTGGCGTCAATCTCCGGCCGGATCTGCAGCGTGCCGGCACGCAGCACCATCGCGCCCGGGCTGGCCTTGTTGACGGACTGGGCCGTCGGCAGCGCGGGGCTGGGCTGCAGTGCCAGCGGCGGCAGTTCCTGCGCCAGCACGGCGGCCGGCCCCAGCAGGCCTGCCAGCGCCAGACGGGCCACCAACAGGCTGGGTTGCGGGCACAGGCCCCGCCGGTGCAAGGGCCGCAAACGGTGGAGAGCGGTCAATTCGGCGGGCAATTCGGGCTGGCAATTCGGGCGGGCGGGTTGGCCGAGGCTGGTGCCGGCAGGGCCGGGCTTGGCGCAGCACGGCAGGAGGCGAAGGCATGGGCCTGGAAAGCAGCCCCTGGCCCTGTGCCGGCAGGTCCTCAAGGCCACGGCAGGACCAGCCTTCGTAGAATCTGCAGATTATCCATGAGGGTCACGGCGGCCCACAGCCATGAACCCTTCGACTCCCACCATCCCCTGGCCCGACAGCGAACGCGAAGCCGCCTTCTGGCGCTGGTTCGCACCTCTGGCGCAACAGCATGCGCTGGATTTGAACAGCCTGGCACCGGCATCGGCCGACGCCAGCTTTCGGCGCTACCTGCGCGTGCAGGGCGCCGCCGGCAGCCTGATCGTGATGGACGCGCCACCACCGCAAGAAGACGTTCGACCTTTCATCGACGTGGCCGGGCGCATCAGCCAGGCCGGCCTGCATGGGCCGGAGGTGCTTGCGGCCGACGCCGAGCAGGGTTTTTTGCTGCTCAGCGACCTGGGCTCGCAGCTCTACCTGCAGGCCCTGCAACAGGCCCAGCAGGCCAATGACCCGGCCACGGCCAACCGCCTGATGCGCGACGCAGTGGCCGCGCTGCTGCAGTGGCAGCAGCGGCTGCCGGCCGAGGGCCTGCCCGACTACACCGAAGCGCTCTTGCAGCGTGACCTGGCGCTGTTTCCCGAGTGGTGTGTGGCGGCCGAGTTCGGCATCACCTGGACCGACACCCAGCGCCTGCGCTGGGCCGAGCTGTGCCGCGTGTTGGTGGACAGCGCCCTGGCCCAGCCCCAGGTGCCGGTGCACCGTGACTGGATGCCGCGCAACCTGATGGTGACCGAGCCCAATCCCGGCATCCTGGACTTTCAGGACGCGGTGCGCGGACCGGTCACCTACGACATGGCCTCGCTGCTGCGCGACGCCTTCCTGTCGTGGGACGAAGAAACCGAGCTGGATTGGGCCGTGCGTTGGTGGCAGGGTGCACGCGCGTCCGGCCTGCTGGCCGGCCATGCCATGGCCGATGACTTTGGCGAATGCTGGCGGGCGATGGAATGGATGGGGCTGCAGCGCCACCTGAAGGTGCTGGGCATCTTCTGTCGCCTCAAGCACCGCGACGGCAAGCCCGGCTACAGCGCCGACCTGCCGCGGTTTTTTGCCTACGCCACCAAGGTGGCGCTGCGTTACCGCGAGCTCAAACCACTGCTGGCACTGATCGAGCCCATGTCCGGCACCCTGACCAGCACCGGTTTCACGATGAGGTAGCTGCGCTGTGGGGCGCCGGACTGTCCGGGCAGTTCCAGGCTTGGGTTTCGCAGCCGGCGGCGGACAGCCAGGGATCGCGGTCTTCGCCGCCGAAGGTGGCGATCAAAAAATCGAGAAACACCCTGGTCCGCACCGGCAAGTGCTTGCGCGAGGGCAGCGTCGCCCACAGCGTCATCGAGAACAAGCGCCAGGCCGGCAGCACGCGCTCCAGCGCATGCTCGAGCAGGGCGTCTTCCGGCACGAGCGACGGCAGACCGGCCACGCCCAGGCCATGCAGCGCAGCCGCGTACATGGTGTCGACAGGGGTGGTGGACAGCACCGGCCGGCGCGGCATGACCGTGACCGACTGCACCGCCGCGCCCTCACCGGTGACAAAGGTGATGCCCCTGGGCCAGCGTGTTGACCGGCGGCAGCCTGCTGCCGTGCTGCAGCAAATCGGTCGGATGCCGAGGCACGACAGCCTGCTGCCGTGCTGCAGCAAATCGGTCGGAAGCTGCGGCCGTCCGCGCCGGTCCAGGTACTCGGGTGATGCGCAAAGGATGGCCTCGCTGCGGGCCACCGCCGCAGCGAAGCTGCCCTCGTCCACCACCTTGGAAAACACCCGCATCGCGCGCAGTGGGTCCATCGCCCACTGTTGCTGGCCAAGTAGCAACCGCCGAAATCACCATTCAAGAGGGCTCATTGTTCGCGTCAATGCAATGAAGTGTTCGCCGCCTGATGTTTTATCCAGCGCGGGTATTTACCTGGAGTTCGGTCCATCGGTGAGCCGAGACCGCCACAGGACTCACCGAGGCTGGAGCCCCTTGGCAGGCCGAGCAAGGCCGCCAAGCGCCGCGAAATGCAAACCGCTGAACCGAAGGATGCCCAGGAACCCCGCCAAGCTGTTCACCCCACCACCCTGGCGGCCGTCATGGCCGCCGCCACCCTGTTCACCAGCACCGGCGCCCTGGCGCGGGAAGCCACGCCCGACACCTGGCTGCAGCAAGCGACCAGCCTGATGACCCGGACCCAGGTCAGCGCCGAACTGGCCCAGGCCCGAGCCAGCGGTCTGACCAGGTCCTGGTCGGCCGGCTACATCGAGCCGCTGCGCCACGGCCGACTTCGTGCCACCGTCAAGGCGCAGACCTTGCAGGCCATCGCCAGCGGCGAAGCCGCCGCAGTGAACGCCGAGGTCTACAGCTTCACGCCGCGCCAGCCGCGCGTGCTGGCCCAACGCTGATCGACGGCACCGCCGTTGATCCACGGGCGGCGGCGCAGCGAGCGACCTCGCCCGATCAGGGCATCGCCGCGATGACCTGCGCCACGGCGGCCGTCAGCCGCTTGGCATAGGGCACATGCAGAAACTCGTTCGGCCCATGGGCATTGCTCTTCGGGCCGAGCACGCCGCAGACCATCATCTGCGCGGCCGGAAAGCCCTTCTGCAGCAGGCTCATCAGCGGGATCGTGCCGCCCTGGCCGATGTAGCCCAAAGGTGCGCCGAAATGCGCGTTGGACGCGTCGTTCAGCGCCCGGTCCAGCCAGGGGCTGATTTCCGGTGCGTTCCAGCCGGTGGTGCCCAATGCACCTGCGCGGCCGTCGGGATGGAAGGTGACTCGGGCCTGATACGGCGCGTTGTCTTCCAGCAGTTGCTTGAGTTGAAGTGATGCGGTGTGGCCGTCGACCAGCGGCGGCAGCCGCAGCGACAGCTTGAACGCGGTGTAGGGCCGCAGCACGTTGCCGGCGCTCTTGAGGTCAGGGAATCCGTCCACGCCGGTGACCGACAGCGTGGGCCGCCAGGTGCGGTTGAGCAGGGCCTCGACCGGGTCGGTGGTGGTGGGCAGGGCCGGCGCGCCATCGGCGCCGCAGGCCCAGGGAAAGCGCTTCCAGACCTCGTCGCCCAAGGTGACCGCCGCCTCGCGCGCCTGCTTCACGCGCTCGACCGGAATCTCGCAGTGCAGGCTGGCCGGCAGCAAGTTGCCGGTGGCCGAATCTTCAAGCCGGTCAAGCACATGGCGCAGGATGCGAAAGCTCGATGGCACCAGGCCGCTGGCGTCGCCCGAGTGCACGCCCTCGGTCAGGATCTCGACCTTGAGCATGCCCGAGACCATGCCGCGCAGCGAGGTCGTCAGCCAGAGCTGCTCGTAGTTGCCGGCGCCCGAATCCAGGCACACCACCAGGCTGACCTGGCCCAGCCGGTCCTTGAGTGCGTCCAGGTAGGCGGGCAGGTCGTGCGAGCCGCTTTCTTCACAGCTCTCGATCAGGCCGACGATGCGCGGGTGCGGCAGGCCCTGGGCCTTGAGCGCTTCGACGGCGGTGATCGCGGCATAGACCGCATAACCGTCGTCCGCGCCGCCACGGCCATAGAGCAGGCCGTCCTGGTACTTCGGCGTCCAGGGCCCGAGGTCGTTGCGCCAGCCGGTAAATTCGGGCTGCTTGTCGAGGTGGCCGTACATCACCACCGTGTCGGCACTGCCAACGCGGGTGGCCTCCACCTCGAACAGGATCACCGGCGTACGACCGGGCAGGCGCAGCACCTCCAGCGTCAGGCCGGGCAGCTTGCGCGCCTCGACCCAGGCCGCGGCGTCGGTGACGACGCGCTCGATGTGGCCGTTGGCGGCCCAGTCGGCGTCGAACATCGGGCTCTTGGCCGGAATCTCGATGTACTGCGACAGCGCGGGCACGATGGCCTCGTCCCAGCGCCGGTCGGCGTAGGCGGCCAGGGTGCTGGCCTCGTCAAGCGTCAGGGGCAGTTGCGGGTTGCGGGCGTTCATGGGGCTGCTCCACTTCGGCAAAGTGCCAGTTTAGGCCGGCTCAGGCGCTGAAGTGCGTGTCCAGCCAATGGCCCAGCACCGCCAGCACCTGGTCTTTCTCGGGCTCGTTGAAGATTTCGTGCGCCAGCGCCGGGAAGACCTGCGCCTGGACCTGGGCTGACGGTGCGGCGGCGGCCAACTCGGCGCTGCCCGCGGGCGCCACGCAGCGGTCGGCGCCGGCCCACAGCAGCAGCGTGGGCAAGGCCCAACGCGGGGCCAGCGCACGCACCCCTTGCCCCTCGTCGGCCATGAAGCGCACCAGGCGCGCGCTGATGCGGTCATGCACCAGCGGGTCATCGCGGTAGGCCTGCACCACGGCCGGGTCGCGGCTGACCCAGGCCGGGTCCAGTCCGTTGCCCACGGCCAGGTTCGGTGCCAAGCTGCCCAGCACGGCGAGCAAGGCCTTTTGTGCAGCGTTCAGCCCCAAGTCCAGCGCGGGTGACGACAGCACCAGGCCCTGCACCGGCCGCCACCACGGCGCCGGCAGTGGCTGCTGGCCTTCGGCCACAAAGCGGCCGGCGACCAGGCCGCCCATGCTGTGACCCAGCAGCAACAGCGGGCCACGCTCGTCGGCGGCCGTGCGCTGCGCGTTCAGGTCGTCGATGACCAGGCTCAGGTCAAGCAGCAGGCTGTCGTGTGCAGGCAGGCCGCCACGCGGGCCATCGGACCGACCATGGCCACGCTGGTCGTAGCGCTGCACCCGCCAACCGCGCGCCAGCCACCAGGCGGCCAGCGCGTCGTAGCGGCCGGCATGCTCGCCCAGGCCATGCACCAGCAGCACGCTGCCGCAGGGCGCGGTGGCCGGCGCGCTGTCGAACAGGCAAAGGCCGCAACCGTCGGGCAGGATGAGGGTGCGCATCGCAGCCAGTGTAGGCGGGGGTGCCCGCCTACACTGGGCAGGCCACCCACGGCACGCCCCATGGCCCCGAGCACCCGGAACAAGCCCCTGCTGATGAGTCCTGTCCGGTTGTGCCTGATGTTGGCGCTGGCCGGGCTGACGGCTTGCGCCAATCTGCCCAGCGCCCCGCTGGCCTCCCAGGTGCCGCCAGCGGCCGATGCGCCAGCAGCGAAGCTGCTGCTGCGGGCGTCGGCCCCGGCCAACCATGGGGCGCTGCTGGTGCAACTGGAAGACAGCGAAATGTGCCTGTCGCCCAAGCTGCTGGTGCGCGGCATGGCCGGTCAGGAGGCACTGACCACGCGCATCCACGCCGGGCGGCTGACCACCCTGGACTTCGTGCTGGAACGGCCCGGCCAGAGCCCCTGCTTCGTGCGCTGGTCGTTCACGCCCGAGGCCGGCAAGAGCTACCTGGTGCAGGGCCTGGTGGTGGGTGCGGGCTGCACCGCGCGCCTGCTGGACACCAGCCGCGCCGACCGGCCGCTGGCGCCGGCCGACCTGCTGTTGCGCTCGTCCCAGAGCCAGCGCTGCCTGCCGCTGGCCAGTTCCACCAAGGCCGGCGGCTCGCTGATCCAGGGTGGCCAGCGTGGTGGTGAGGCGGTGCTGCGGCCTGATGCCGACGCCAAAGACCTGCAAGGGCTGATCACGCCATGACGCTGGACTGTCTGCGTCGCGCTGCGGCAGGACTGGTGGCCGCGCTGGCCGTCCCCGCCGCCCTGGCGCAGGCCGGCGCTGCGCCCAGCCCGGCGCAGCTGTTTGCCCAGGTCTCGTCCAGCGTCTGGCGGGTGCTGAGCTTTGACCGCGACGGCCTGCTGCTGGGCCAGGGCAGCGGCGTGGTCACGTTGCCGGGGCAGTTGGTCACCAACTGCCATGTGCTGAGCAAGGCGCGCCAGGTGCAGGTCAGGCGTGACGCCCAGGCCGCGCCCATGCCGGCCAAACTGGTGCTGTGGGACGTGCAGCGCGACCTGTGCCAACTGCAAGTGCCCGGCCTGCAGGCGCCGGTGGTGGCGCTGGCCGCAGCGGCCGGCGCTGCGGTGGGCCAGCCGGCCTATGCCATCGGCCACCCCAAGGGCCTGGACCTGACGATGAGCGCGGGCCTGGTGTCGTCCTTCCGCCGCAATGACGCCGGCCAGTTGCTGCTGATCCAGACTTCGGCCGCGATCTCGGGCGGCTCCAGCGGCGGCGGCCTGTTCAATGAGCGCGGCGAGCTGATGGGCCTGACCACCATCGCCTCGGTCACCGGCGACGCGCAGAACCTGAACTTCGCGATTCCCGCCGACTGGATCCTCGACCTGCCCCGGCGCCATGCGGCAGCGCTGGCGGCAGCGCCGGCTCAGCCTGGTGCGTCGCGCTGAGTCAGCGCAAGTCATAAGCATTCATATCAATATACTGCCGCCATGGCGCTGAACCAGGGCTGGGGGGGGGTTGCAGCGCTGCCCGCGCCGACCGGTGCTTGGAACCCGGCGTGCCGCGCGACAGGTGCGTGGTGCGGCCGGCAACCTGGCCGCCGGTGTCCATGCGGTCGAACCCGACTTCTTTCGCAACCTGGACGCCGAACTGGTCAGCCACCGGTCCTGCCTGGACCGCGCGGTGGTGCTGGCCTACGCGGTGTTGACCGGCCTGGTGGTGGTGGGCTCGACCCTGCTGGCCGAAGGCGCCAGCCACCTCTTTGACAGCCTGCGCAACGGCGTACCGGGTGGACCTTGGCTGGCCCTGTTGCAGACCCCGCTGCACACTGTGGCCATCGTCTGGTTCACCCGCGAACATGTGCCCGGCGCGGCCGGCACGGGCATCCCCCAGGTCATGCGTGCGCTGGACGTCGACCTGGTCGAATCCGACCGCAACTGGCTGGTTTCGCTCAGGTTCGCCTTCCATAAAGTGGTGCTGGTGGCCGGCGGCATGCTCGCTGGCCTGTCGATCGGCCATGAAGGGCCGATGGTGCAGGTCGGCACCGACGTGATGGGCTGTGCCTGACGCTGGCTGTCGCCTGGCTCGGGCATAGACCGCCATGACCTGATGGTCCTGCCCGGGCTGGTCGTGACCCTGGGAGCCGGCCTGGGTGGCGGGCTGTTTGCGCGGCTGCCGGTGCCCCGGCCAGTGGCCGCGCCGGTGCCCCCCAGCACTGGCGCGCCCGCTGCGCCGGGCTGGTCGTGTGGGCGCAGGGTCAGGATTTTTCGATCTTGAACACCGCCACGCTGGCCATCAGGTTGGGCCAACGCCGCACCACCTGGCCGTTCTGCAGGCCAAAGCTGTCGAGAACGGCCAGACCGTTGCGTCGCGCCAGCACGTCGAAGTCGACATGGGTGCCGACGCGGATGTTGGGCGTGTCGAACCACTCGTAGGGCAGGGCCCGCGTGACGGGCATGCGCCCGCGCATCACTGCCAGCCGGTTCGGCCAGTGCGCAAAGTTCGGGAAGCTGACGATGCCGATGCGGCCCACGCGCGCCGTCTCGCGCAGCATCTTTTCGGTGTTGCGCAGGTGCTGCAGGGTCTGCAGCTGCAACACCACGTCGAAGCTGCGGTCCTCGAACAGGGCCAGGCCATCTTCCAGGTTCAGCTGTACCACGTTGACGCCGCGCTTGGCGCAGGCCAGCACGTTGGCGTCGTCTATCTCGACGCCATAGCCGTTGCAGCCTCGCGACTGCATCAAATGGGCCAGCAGTTCGCCACTGCCGCAGCCCAGGTCCAGCACGCGTGAGCCTGGCGGAACCAACTCGGCAATGATCTGGTGCTCGCGCGAAGCGCTCATGCCTGCACCCCGCTGGCGATGCGCTCGAAGGTCGCCCGCAGCACACCGTGGTAGCGCGGGTCTTCCAGCAAGAACGCGTCGTGGCCATGCGGCGCGTCGATTTCGGCGTAGCTGACGTTGATGCGGTTGTCCACCAGGGCCTTGACGATCTCGCGCGAACGCGCGGGTGAAAACCGCCAGTCGGTGGAAAAGCTCACCAGCAGAAAGCGTACCTTGACCGCCACCGCAAAGGCGGCCGCCAGATCTCCGCCATGCTCATGCGCAGGGTCGAAATAGTCCAGCGCGCGCGTGATCAGCAGGTAGGTGTTGGCGTCGAAGTACTCGCTGAACTTGTCGCCCTGGTGGCGCAGGTAGCTCTCGATCTGAAATTCAATGTCTTGCGTCGAGTAACCCAGTTCGGCGGCACGCAGCTCGCGGCCGAATTTCTCTTCCATCGAGTCGTCGCTGAGGTAGGTGATGTGGCCGATCATGCGCGCCACGCGCAAGCCTCGCCGGGGCAACGTGCCCTGGGCCAGGTAGTGCCCGCCGTGGAAATCGGGGTCGGTGATGATGGCGCGCCGCGCCACCTCGTTGAAGGCGATGTTTTGCGCCGACAGGTTTGGCGCGGTGGCCACCGCAATGCATTCGCCCACCCGCGCCGGGTAGCGCAGTGTCCAGCTCAGCGCCTGCATGCCGCCCAGGCTGCCGCCGATCACTGCGGCCAGGCGGTCGATGCCCAGTTCGTCCAGCAGCCGGGCCTGGGCGTCGACCCAGTCTTCGACCGTCACCACCGGAAAGTCGGCACCCCAGGGCGCGCCGGTGGCCGGGTTGATGTGTTGCGGCCCGGTCGAGCCGAAGCAGGAGCCCAGGTTGTTCACGCTGATGACGAAGAACTGCTGCGTGTCGAGTGGCTTGCCCGGCCCGATCAGGTTGTCCCACCAGCCTTCGCTGCGCGGCATGTCGGCATGGGTGCCGGCCACATGGTGGCTGGCGTTGAGCGCATGGCAGACCAGCACCGCATTGCTGCGCGTGGCGTTCAAGCTGCCGTAGGTCTCGTAGACCAGTTCGTAGCTGCTCAGCACGGCGCCGCTGCGCAGGGGCAGCGGCTGGCTGAAGTGCTTGTTTTGTGGTGTGACCTGGCCGACCGAGCCCATGCAATGCCCCAAAGAAAAGAACCGGCGTCATCGCTGTCATCAAGCGTTGCACACCGGTTGCGGGCAAGCCTGTTTAGCGGCATTTATAGAGCGCCCGCAATCCGGAACAAATCGGCGCTGTGAGCGGCCAGTATAGCCAGCGTGGTCAGGACCGGCGCTGGCGCGGAGCCGCCGGATCGCCGCCGTCAGCGCGACTGGCAGGCCATCAGGACGCAATTTCGGCGATCAGGCTGCCAGCGCCTGCGCTGCAATCGACAACGGGGGGCTGCAAGCCGTCGGCCCCGCATTGCCGCCCTGGCCTGGCCGGGGCAGAAAGACCTCCCATGCCCGCCTGGCTGATCTCCCTGGACCGCTTGTTTCCGGTGCGCTACCTCAGCTTGCTCGCCGCGTCGCTGCTGTGCCTGTATGGCCTGGCCTGGTGGGCTCATGCCGGCCAGCTCAGCTGGCTGGGCGCCCTGGGCGCGGTGGCGCTGATCACCGGCATGCGTGACCTGCGCCAGACCAAGCGCGCGGTGCTGCGCAACTATCCGGTCATCGGCCACCTGCGCTTTCTGTTCGAGTGGATACGGCCCGAGATCCGCCAATACTTCATCGACAGCGACCGCGAGGCGGTGCCGTTTTCGCGCCAGCAGCGCTCACTGGTCTACCAGCGCAGCAAGGGCGAATCCGACAAGCGGCCATTCGGCACGCAGTTGGACGTGCACGCCGCAGGCTTTGAATGGATCAACCATTCGATGCTGCCCAGCCAGATCAAGTCGCACGACTTCCGGGTCCAGATCGGCGCCGGTGGCCGTTGCAGCCAGCCCTACTCGGCCAGCCTGTTCAACATCTCGGCGATGAGCTTCGGTGCGCTCAGCGCCAATGCCATCCTGGCGCTGAACCAGGGCGCCAAAAAGGGCGGCTTTGCCCACGACACCGGTGAAGGTTCGATCAGCGAGCACCACCGCGTGCATGGCGGCGATCTGATCTGGGAGATCGGCTCGGGCTACTTCGGCTGCCGCCATGACGACGGCAGCTTCAGTGGCGAAAAGTTCGTCGCCAATGCCTGCCTGCCCCAGGTCAGGATGATCGAGCTCAAGCTCAGCCAGGGCGCCAAACCCGGCCATGGCGGGATGTTGCCCGGGCCCAAGGTCACGGCCGAAATTGCCACCGCGCGCGGCGTGCCGCAGGGCCTGGACTGCATCTCTCCGGCCGCGCACAGCGCATTTTCCACACCGCTGGAAATGCTGCGCTTCATCGACCGGCTGCGCATGCTGTCGGGCGGCAAGCCGGTGGGCTTCAAGCTCTGTGTGGGCCACCCCTGGGAGTGGTTTGCCATTGCCAAGGCCATGCACGAGTCGGGCCTGGTGCCTGATTTCATCGTCGTCGACGGCGCCGAGGGCGGCACCGGCGCTGCGCCGCTGGAGTTCACCGACCATGTCGGCGCCCCGCTGCAGGAGGGCCTGCGCCTGGTCCACAACACCCTGGTCGGGCTGAATCTGCGCAGCCAGGTGCGTATCGGCTGCGCCGGCAAGATCGTCAGCGCCTTCGACATCGCTCGCATGATGGCCCTGGGCGCGGACTGGTGCAACTCGGCACGAGGCTTCATGTTCGCGCTGGGCTGCATCCAGGCCCAGCATTGCCACACCGGCGCCTGCCCCAGCGGGGTGGCCACGCAAGACCCGCTGCGCCAGCGTGCGCTGGTCGTGCCCGACAAGGCCGAGCGGGTCTGGCGCTTTCAGCAGAACACGCTGGAAGCGCTGCGTGAACTGGTTCAGGCCGCCGGTCTGGGCCACCCCAACCAGATCCGGCCGCAGCACATCATGCGTCGGGGCGCCGACCAGCAGGTGCGCTCGCTGGACGCCACCCTGCCCACGGTGGCCGCCGGGTCGCTGCTGGCCGCCGAGCGGGGCCAGGCCGACTGGCCGGCGCATGTCTTTCGGCGCTTCTGGCCGCTGGCCAGCGCGCACAGTTTTCTGGCCCAGACCGAATCGCCCGAGCAGGTGCCAGCCCCGGTCGAGGACCAGATCGCCAGCGCAGCCCCTGCGCCGGCACTGGACCTGCTGCTGTAGCGCCGGGCTGGCCTGGCCGCCACGGCGCGGCACACCCTCGCTTGCGGGGATGGCGAAGCGCCAATAATTCGATAAAAATGATGCCGGTTACGACACCCCATTCCCGGCACGATGACCTGTGTTCTTCTGGCTGCGCGCGACCCGCAGTTGACCCAGCGTTGGGCTGCCGAGCTGTTGGCTGTCCGCGCTTTTAAGCCCCTGCCTTCGGTGCAGTCCAGCGCCCAGGCCCGCCACTTGCTGAACCAGCACCGGCCGGCCCTGCTGATCACCGAGCTGCAGCTGCTGGACGGCTTCAGCGGTGACCTGATCCGCAGCCTGCAGTACCACGCGCCCGACCGCCGCGTGCTGACCCTGGTGCTGCACCATGCCGACCAGAATCAGCTGGTGCTGGAGGCGCTGCAGGCCGGTGCCAACAGTTTTTTGTCGCTGGACACCACGGCACCGGGCAGCGTGGCCGAGGCCGCGCTGAACACCCTGAGCGGCGGCGCCAGCATCGCGCCTTGGGTCGCACAGCGCATGCTGGAGCATTTCGGCGTGGCCCTGCCCCATCGGCCATCAGCCATTGAGGAACTGTCCAGCCCGCTGGCCCTGAGCGCCGACGAGCGTGCGCTGTTGCGCAGCCTGTCGGGTGGCCAGCCGATGACCGAGCTGGCGGCCGAGCTGGGGCTGACCGCTCAGGCCGTGGTCGGGCGCTTGCGCACCATCTATCGCAAGATGCAGTGGATGCTGCGCGCCGGCGACCTCAAGCTGAGCTGACGGCCTGGCGGCGGGGCTGGCCGGCTTGGCCGCTCAGGCCGGTGGCGCGGTGTCGACGAAGCTGGGCCGGGTGGCGAGCTTCTCGGTCAGCCTGGCCAGATTGGGATGGGCGCTGCGCCAGTCGATCTCGGCAAAGCGGAAGTCCAGGTAGGCCAGCGCACAACCCACGGCCACATCGGCCAGCGTGAAGTGATTGCCGTTGCACCAGGGCTTGTCACCCAGACCCAGGCTCATGGCATTGACTGCGGCGTGGACGCGGCTCATTTGGCGGTTGATCCAGGCCTGGCAGCGGGCGCCCTCGCGCGGGCCCCAGTTGGCCTCCATGCGGGCCAGAATGGCGGCGTCGCAGACCCCGTCGGCCAGTGCCTCCCAGGTCCGCACCTCGACCCGCTCGCGGCCCGAGGCCGGAATCAGCTTGCCCACCGGCGACAGCGTGTCCACATAGTCGACGATGACGCGCGAGTCGAACACCGCCTCGCCGCCCTCCATCACCAGGCAGGGCACCTTGCCCAGCGGGTTGGACTTGAGCATGACGTCGCTGGCCCAGACATCTTCCAGCACCAGCTGGTAGTCGAGCTTCTTTTCTGCCATGACCACTCGCACCTTGCGCACGTAGGGGCTGGTGAGCGAACCGATGAGTTTCATGCTGGGCTTCTGCTGTGGCGGGGTTTCCCTGACAAATCGATTCTAGCCAAGCCGGCCGGCCAGACCCTGACCACGCTGCGACGGCGCCGCGCTGGCATCATCGACCCATGCTCAGCCGCAGCCAGCAAGACCAGTTCCGACAGCAGGGCTACCTGCTGCTGCCGGGGTTCAAGACGCAGGAGCAGGTTCAGACCTTGATCGCCCGTGGCCAGCAGATCGTGGCCGACTTCGATGCCCACGCCCACCGCAGCGTGTTCTCGACCCAGGACCAGGCCCGGCGCTGCGCCGACGCAGCCTTTCTGGCCTCGGCCGAGGGCATTCAATGCTTTTTCGAAGAACAGGCCTTCGATGACCAGGGCCGGCTGGGCCAGGCCAAGGCGCTGTCGATCAACAAGATCGGCCATGCCTTGCACGACCTCGACCCGGTGTTCGACCGGTTCTCGCGCGGGCCCGCGCTGGCCGAACTGGCCCACGACCTGGGCCTGCAGCAGCCCGCGCTGTGGCAGTCGATGCTGATCTTCAAGCAGCCTGGCATCGGCGGTGAAGTGAAGTGGCACCAGGACGCCAGCTTTCTGCACGACAGCCTGCTCAGCGTGACCACCTTCTGGTTCGCGCTGGAAGACGCCACGCTGGACAACGGCTGCCTGTGGCTGCAGCCCGGCGGCCACCGCGGCCCGCTGCGCGAGCGCTTCGAGCGCGATGGCGAAACAGTGCGCATGCTGGCGCTCAACGAGCAGCCCTGGCCCGCAGCGGACGACACCGACGTGCTGCCGCTGGAAGTGCCAGCCGGCACGCTGGCCGTGTTCCATGGCCTGATGCCGCACTGGAGCGCGGCCAACCGCTCAGGCCGCTCGCGCCAGGCCTATACGCTGCACGCCACCGACGGCCGAGCCCATTACGCCAGCAGCAACTGGCTGCAGCGGCCCAGCCTGGCGCTGCGTGGGTTTGAGGGCCAGGTCCAGCCCGAGCTGTGAGCGGCAGGCGCGCGCCATCGGGTCGCCAGCGGCTGTCCATCAAACGGCGGATGGCGCCCGATTCCTAAGGACTTAGGCTTGCGTCCACCTCAATCCGAGGTCATTCAAGGGGACGGACATGGCACGCAACGACATGGTGCAGCGGCACATCATCCTGCGCGGCAGCCGCGCTCTCACGCGCGACACCTTTGGCGGGCCTGCATTGGAGATGTCGGCGGTCGCAGAAACCTTGACGGTGGAGACGGCCGAGATCGCCCGCCACGACATCCCGATGCTGGCCCGTGACGCCAGCGTGCTGGCCATCGCGCCGGCCATGCCGATGTCGCTGGTCAAACCGCTCGACGTGCACGACGCGACGGCTGCCGAGGCCGGCGACATCGCCTGGGGCGTGCGTGCAGTGGGCGCGCACAGCTCGGTTTTCGACGGCAACGGCGTCGTCGTCGCGGTGCTCGACACCGGCATCGACCCACTGCATCCGGCCTTCGCCGGCGTCGAGCTGGTGCGCCGCAACTTCACCACCGAAGCCGACGATGACCTGCACGGCCACGGCACGCATTGCGCCGGCACCATCTTCGGCCGCAAGGTCGGCTCCACCCGCATTGGCGTGGCCCCAGGCGTGCGCAAGGCGCTGATCGGCAAGGTGCTGGGCCAGGGCAGTGGTTCGACCGAGGGCCTGGTCAGTGCCATCCAATGGGCGCTGGACAACGGCGCGCAGGTGATCTCGATGTCCTTGGGCTTCGACTTTCCAGGCTTCGCCAAGCAACTGCAAGACGCCGGCCTGCCGCCCGAGCTGGCCGCCTCCCGCGCTCTCGAAGGCTACCGCGCCAACCTGCGCTTGTTCGACCGCCTGGCCTCGCTGATCCAGGCTCGGGCGCAGGCGGCGGTGGTCATTGCCGCAGCGGGCAACGAGAGCCGGCGTGATGTGGATCCGCGCTTCGAGGTTGGCGTTGCACCGCCGGCGGTGGCGGACGGCTTTGTCTCGGTCGGTGCCTTGGGCCAGGCTGGCGGACTGCTCAATGTGGCTGGATTTTCCAACACGGGTGCCAATGTGTGCGGCCCTGGCGTGGCCATCGTTTCGGCCAAGGCTGGCGGTGGCCTGGCGACCATGAGCGGCACCAGCATGGCCACACCCCATGTGGCCGGCGTGGCCGCGCTGTGGGCTCAGTCCATCCAGATGGTGCAGCCGCTGTCCGGGCTGCACCTGGTGGCCAAGCTGGTCGGTCTGGCCACCTTCGGCGGGCTGGCTGGCAGCGTCGACCGAGCCGACGCCGGTGCCGGCCTCGTGCAAGCGCCGCAGAGCTGAGCCATGCCCAGATTCCACAAGCTGCACAAGGGCCTGCTGTGCCGGGCGGCCTGTGTGGTCGTCTGTCAGATGCTGATCGGAGCCGCCATGGCCGAAACCTCCCCCCTGCCCGACGCGGTGAAGCTGGCCCTGGCCACGGCCGAGGCCGAGAAGAACCTGGCCGTGTTCAAAAAGGACCGGGCCGAGGCCGAACTGGCCACACAGAAGGCCCAGCTCGGCGGCGTGCCCAGCTCTGGCATCAGCGGCACCGTGACGGTGGGCGAGAAGGGCGGCGTGCTCGAAATGGGCCTGCTGGCGAGCATGGCCCTGAACGACGCCAGCGGCCGCATCAGCACCGAAATCCGACCGCTGCTGGCGGCCGACGGCACGCTGTATGTGCACGCCGGCACGCAGTTGCCGGGCCAGGGCGCGGTCACGGCCTTCAAGGCTCAGCGGGCCTTGTTGGGCTTGGCACTGCGCCATGCTTTGGCCGACGCCAACGCCGCTGCAGGTGTTGCTGTGGCCGAGACAGCCGCGTTGCCGACATTGGGTCTGGCCTTGGAGTCGATCACCAAGCTGCTCGGCTTCTTCAAGTCCGACGCCAGCTTTGCCGGTGCCGAGATCACGCTGGACGACAGCATGCTGGTGCAGGCCACGCTGCGCCACCGCCTGCCAGGCACCGTCATCGCCCCGGGCATGTTCGACGCGGGCGTGGTGCAGTCAGCCGACAGCGTGGTGCAGACCGAGCTGGCTGCCCTGAGCGGCCAACGCGACGATGCCACGCGGCTGCAGCGGCAACTGGCCGACGGCCTGGCCAAGGCCGAGGCCCGCGCCGCCGACCCCGCCACCTCGGCCACCGACAAGGCGCTGCTGGCCAAGGGCATTGCCGGCACGCGCGAGGTGGCCGAACGGCTGAAGCTGGCCACCACCGCCTACGACAACCTGGTCAGCCGCCTGCTGTCGTCCGACGAGGCGGTGCTGTCCACGCTGCGCGGCCTGGTACTGTGGCAGGGACTGAGCAAGCCCAACAACCACCTGCTGCTGCTCAAGGTTCACCGCGCTGCCGGCTCGCACTACACCAAGAAGAACCTGTGGACCAACCTGGGCACCTCGTTCCCGTTCTACGTCGCAGGCGGCGCGGTGGTGGGCTACACGCTGCTGCGCGGCGTGGACGGCGCGGTGCTGGCCTCGGGTCTGCTGCCGATGCACGGCGGCTACCAGGCGGTGCTGGATGTGCCGGCGGCGGTCTACCCGCCAGCGCTGATGCAGGCGCCGGCAACGGCCGCCAAGCCCTGAACCTGGCCGGCCATGGCCTGCCTCGATGACCAGGCGCGGGCGCTGCGGCAGCAGCGCATCGCGCGGCTGCGCACTCTGCTGGCGACCCCCCCTGGCCTGACCGGCGCGCCGATGCGGCTGTCGGCCATGGCCGCACAAGGCCTGCCGCCGATCGAGCCGCTGGCGGTGCTGTCGCGCCTGCAGGCCCAGCTCGACGCGCTGCCCGCGCCTGCGCCGGCGGGCACAGCGGCGTTCGACCAGGCCCGCTCGGTGCTGCTGGCCCAGGCTGCGTCAGCCTTGCAGCACCTGGCCCAAACCCCGGTCGGCCAGCCTGTGGCCGGGCCCAACGGCGACCTGCTGGCCTCGCTGGAGGCCATCGTCATCGCGGACGGCAGCCGGCCCAGTTTCCTGTTGTCGGGCGGGCAACTGCCTGAGGCGCTGCCGCTGGCTGGCCCATGGCAATCCGCGCTCGGCGCTCCAGCCTTCAACGCAGCCCTGCCGGCCCTGGCCCGGGCGGTAGGACGCATCCAGCCAGGCGGTGGGGGTGCGGGCCGCTTCATCGGCACCGGCACCCTGGTCGACGCCGCAGCCGGCCTGGTGCTGACCAACCACCATGTGGTGGAACAGGCGCGCCATGAGTTCGGCGTGTCGATGACCGACGACGGGGCCGGACGCCTGCGCGTGGATGGCACGCTGGAGATCGACTTTGCCGCCGAGGACGGGCTGGCCCTGCAGCAGCCTTGCCGCGTCGTGGCGGTGCTGTTGCCGGCCCAGGCCGGCAGTGGCCCCGGCCAACTCGACGCGGCAGTGCTTCGCCTGGCCCCGCTGCCCGGTCAGGCAGATGGCTGGCCGACCCAGGCCGTGCCACTGGTGGCCAGCGCCGGAGCTGCAAGCCAGGCCGGCGACCCGCTGTTCACCATCGGCTTTCCCGACGAGCCGCGCCGCATCGCCCCGGCCGGTGCGCTGATCGACTGGGACTTCGTCATCGGCACCCTGTTCGGCAAGCGCTTTGGCGTGAAGCGACTGGCCCCCGGCCAGCGCATGCCCGGCACCGACCCCGCCCTGCTGCTGCACGACGCCACCGTGTTCGGTGGCGCTTCGGGTTCGCTGCTGTTCGGCTTGGTCGACGGCCGGTTGCCCGTGCTGGGTCTGCACTTTGCCGGTGCCACCGGCACCGCCAACCAGGCGCTGCCGATGGCTCGGTTGGCGCTGGCCTTGTCAGCGCTGGGCGTGCCGGTGGCCGCTGGCTGAACATGCGACCAGACCGGGCCGACGTCGGCATGGCCTGAACTCGCTCAGCGCCACAAGCGCTCGGCCAGCGTCTTGAAATCCAGCGCCTGCGGCCAGTCCGGCAGCGCCAGTTGTGCTGGCAGCCAGGCCGCTGGCGCAGCGGCGCCGTCGCTGATCAGTGGCAACCAGCGGGCAGCGGGCAGCGGGCAGCGTCGTCATGCAGGACAGCAAAGGCCGCCGCGTCCAGCCCGGCCATCGGCCAGGGCCGCTGCGGGACAGCCACGCCGGCGTTCAGCCGCCCACGCGCCGGGCGCGCCGGCCCTGGGCCTGCAGCCAGTCCAGCGTGCGCTGCACATGGTCGCCCTGCAGTTCCAGCACGCCGTCCTTGCAGGTGCCGCCGGTGCCGCAGGCTGCGCGCAAGCGCTTGCCCAGCGTGGCCAGTTCGGGCTCGGCCAGTGGCAGGCCACGGACCACGGTCACGGCCTTGCCGCCCCGGCCCTTGGTGTCAAGCTGGACCCGGGCCACACCGTCGCCCTGGGCCAGCCGTGCGGCGCTGGCCAAGGCTTTGATCGACGGGCAGTTGCAGGCCGCTACAGGCTGGCCGCAGGCCGGGCACGTGCGGCCGCTGTCGGTGGAATAGACCAGGCCGCCGGGGCCGGATTTGCGCTGCGTCATGGCCGCATCATCGCCGCTGCCTCGTGGGGCAACGGGCGCAGACCCGGCGGCATTCACTTCAGTGCTTGTTGTGCGGCTGCAAATGTTCACAAATAGGATACAAAGCGACGCCACAGTGCGCAGCATCTGGTGCGTCGCCTCATCGCGGGCGCCGCGGCAGCCGCACCCACCGCCTCACCTCGCCCGCCGGGCTCTCCGGCCGAAACCCCGCCATGCCCGACCTGCACCCGCGCTGCCCATCCTCCCTGGCCCTGGCCGTGCTTGCCCTGGGCCTGCAGGCCCAGGCCCAGACGGCGGCGCCACCGCCGGCCGCTGCAGCCTCTGCACCGACCGCGGCAGCCGAGCCTGCCGCGGCCGCATCAGCAGCCAAGCCCGAAGCCGCCGCGCAAAAGGTGGAAATCACCGGCAGCAACGCGCCCGACAGCCAGGACGAGCGCCGCCGCGCCAGCGCCTCGCGCATCGTCTTCGGCCGTGAAGAGCTCGACCGCATGGGTGACAGCTCGGTCGGCGAGGTGCTCAAGCGCCTGCCCGGCGTGACCATGGGCGGCGGCCCGCCCGGGCGCGGCGGCCAGGTGCGCATGCGCGGCATGGGCGGTGGCTACACCCAGATCCTGATCGACGGCCAGCGCATGCCGCCGGGCTTTTCGCTCGACTCGATCCCGCCCGAGCAGGTCGAGCGCATCGAGGTCATGCGCGCGCCAGTGGCTGAATATGGCACCCGCGCCATCGCCGGCACCATCAACGTGGTGATGCGCAGCGACTTCAAGCGCCTGGCCAACGAATTTCGCGTCGGCGCCGGCGTCGACGGCAGCCAACCGCAGGTGGGTGGCACCTGGATCAAGAACGGCCAGACCGAGAGCCTGGGCTACAGCAGCACGGTCACCGTGTTCCGGGGCGGACAGGCCAACGACAGCAGCAGCCGCACGCTGACCACCGAGGCCGACGGCAGCACCTCGCTCGACCAGACCCGCCAGAGCACCTTCGAGAACCGCCGCAGCGGCATGTTTGCCACCGGCCGGCTGCAGTTCCGGCTGGCGCCTGGCAGCACGCTGGACCTGCAGCCCTTCTTCAACGCCGTGCGCAGCCATGGCAGCGGCCTGACCACCCTGGACCGGGTGGCAGGCGAGGCGCCCTACACGCAGGCCACCGTGGATAGCCGCAGCCAATGGCAGATGGGTCGATTGAACGGCACCTGGCTGACCGCCCTGCCCGACGGCGGGCGCTTGCAGCTGCGCTTCGGCAGCAGCTTGTCGGCCAGCGACAGCCGCAGCGAACGGCAGGAAACCGGCGGGAGTTCGGGCACCGGCGTGGCGCGGGTCGAAGACAGCGGCCAGCGCGAACTGTCGGCCGACGTCAACGGCAAGTACTCGAAGCTGCTGGGCGAGGGCCACAGCATGGCCACCGGCTTCGAGTTTGCGCACAGCCGACGTGAAGACCGCAAGACCAGCCTGGCCAACGGTGTGGCCGAACTGGCCGTGTTTGGTGAGAACCTGGAAGCCCGCACCCAGCGCGCGGCGCTGTACGCGCAGGACGAATGGGAATGGAGCCCGGCGCTGTCGTTCTATGTCGGCGCACGCTGGGAAGGCATCGTCACCGAAAGCGATTCGGCGCTGGCCAAGGTGAACAACCGCAGCAGCGTGCTGACACCTCTGGCCCACCTGGTCTGGAAGCTGCCCGACAACCCGCGCGACCAGGTACGCGCCAGCCTGACGCGCAGCTACCGCTCACCCAACACCGGCCAGTTGATCGCGCGCCCGTCGGTGTCGCGTTTGTACCCGGACCTGGGCAAGACCAACCAGCCCACCAGCCCCGACAGCGCTGGCAACCCCCACCTCAAACCCGAACTGGCCTGGGGCCTGGAACTGGCGTTCGAGCATTACCTGACCGCCGGCGGCATCGTCAGCGCCAACGCCTACTACCGCCGCATCGATGACCTGATCCGCACCGTGCGCAGCCTGGAAACCGTCAGCTACACCACCGCCCCCGGCATCCAGCGCTGGGTGGCCCGGCCGCAGAACATCGGCCGCGCCGACGCCGCCGGGCTGGAACTCGAAGCCAAGGCCCGGGCGTCCGATCTGTGGACCACCGACCTGCCCTTGAGCCTGCGCGCCAACGCCAGCCTGATGTGGTCACGCGTGGACCAGGTGCCCAGGCCCAATAACCGGCTCGAAGGCCAGCCCCGCTACACCATGAACCTGGGCGCCGACCTGCCTTTCAAGGGCACGCCGCTGACCGTGGGCGGCAACTGGAACTACACCCCGGCCTTCGAGGTACAGCAGATCGACAACCAGGTCTACCGCCAGGGCGGCAAGAGCGTGCTCGACGCCTATGCGCTGTGGCGCTTCAGCGCCGACGCCAGCGCACGCCTGACCATCAGCAATGCCCAGGCCCGGCGTTACGACACCGGCCTGTCCACCAGCCTGGCCGACGGCAGCGTGCAGACCACCGACACCCGTGCGCGCAGCTATGCCACGGTCAATCTGCGGGCCGAGTTGAGGTTCTGACCGGGGCAGCCGCGCAGGGCGCGGCACAGCGCGCGGCACAGCGCGCAATTCCCGCACCTGGCTTGTCGAGATGTCCCTACGAAGAAGGGCCTCAAGCCGGCGCCATCGAGACCGAAACTGCAGAATATGCAAGTCCGTCAAGATGTCCCGGCTCCGCGCCGTAACCTGGCCTTGGCGACGCGGCCGGCGGCCCAGCCCCCGGCCACCGCGGCATGAACCTCGACCCGTTCCTGCCAGCCGGGCATGACCCCGCCGGGGTCGTGCTGTCGATGGTCATCGCCCTGCTGGCGTCCTGGGTGGCGCTGGACCTGGGGCAGCGCATGCGCCAGGCCGAGGCACGCATGGCCTGGGGCTGGTGCATCGGAGGCGCTGTGGCCATGGGCACCGGCATCTGGTCCATGCATTTCATCGGCATGCTGGCGCTGCGCCTGCCCATCGATGTGGGCTACGACCATGGCCTGACCTTCGCCTCGTGGCTGGTAGCCACCCTGGTTTCGGGCCTCGCCCTGCGCATCGGCAGTGGCCAGCAACTGGGCCCACGCAGGCTGGCCGGCGGCGCCTTGCTGATGGGTGCGGGCATCTGCGGCATGCACTACCTGGGCATGGCGGCGATGGTGCTGGCACCGGGCGTGGTCTGGCACCGGCCTCTGGTGCTGCTGTCGGTGGCCATTGCCGTGACCGCGTCGGCGGTGGCGCTGCTGATCTTCTTCGGCTTGCGCCGCCTCGTGGGCCGCCAGGCCTTGTACGGCAAGGCCGGGTCCGCGCTGGTGATGGGGCTGGCCATCAGTGGCATGCACTACACCGGCATGGCCGCAGCACAGTTTCCGGCCGATACGGTGTGCCTGAGCGCGCAAAGCCTGCGCGGCGAAGGCCTGGGCCTGGTCATCGCCTTCGGCTCGACGAGCATGCTGCTGCTGGCGGTGTTGACTGGCGTGCTCGATTCACACCTGCAAAGCCGCAGCACGCGGCTGGC
>JANOWE010000033.1:0-8369 GCA_031417735.1 Betaproteobacteria bacterium | reverse complement strand
TTCTTCCGGCGCCGCGTCGATCTGGTCATAGGCCCTGGCCTCGCCACCGAACTTCGCCGCCAGCACCGAGGTGATCGCCGCGGTCAGCGTGGTCTTGCCATGGTCGACGTGACCGATGGTGCCCACGTTGACGTGGGGCTTGGTGCGTTCGAATTTGGTTTTTGCCATGTTGTGCGCTCCTGGCGATCAAACAAGAGAAGGAAAATGCGATGTCAAGCACCAAGATTCTTGGTGCCCATGGCGCGGATCGAACGCGCGACCTCTCCCTTACCAAGGGAGTGCTCTACCACTGAGCCACATGGGCATCGACACAGGTCTGTACACGACCGGCTAAGCCTTGGCGCACAAACCAGTGCCGACACAAAAAACGGCACCGACACAAACCATACAACCAGCCGCTGGAGCGGGAAACGGGAATCGAACCCGTGTCATTAGCTTGGAAGGCTAAGGTTCTACCATTGAACTACTCCCGCCTAACCAACCCGAACCCTCCGGGCTGCCATGCCTGCACCAGCTTGCTGCAGCTCACAATCGCTGCCCGCAACTGCCGGGAACTGCCGGGAACTGCCGGGAACTGCCGGGAAAAACTTCGCTGTGGTGGAGGAGGCTGGATTCGAACCAGCGTAGGCGTAAGCCAACAGATTTACAGTCTGCCCCCTTTAGCCACTCGGGCACCCCTCCGCAGCGAACTAGGGACTATAGCAGCTTCTTGGCAGGCTTGGCAAGACGCGGCCCCGCGAACGGCCTTTGTGCGCCCCCATATGGCCGACGCAAGCGCCAGCCATGAACGCCCTGCGCACACGTCTTTCAGCGCCTCCATTCCAGCGGCGGCCCTGGCGGCTGCTGTTGCGCAACAAAGGCCGCCGCCTGTGAAAAGTGGCCGCAGCCAATGAATGGCCGCGGTGCGCGCCGCGCCGACAGCGGCGACGGGTGATTGGCCTTGAGCACCAGGTGACGGTCCTGTCCGGCCTGCGCCACCAGCGGCGCCTTGGCCTGGGCATGGGCGCCCCAGAGCAGGTAGGCCTTGGCCGGCCCCTGCCTGGCTGTGGCCAGGATCAGGCGGTCGGTCAGCGACTCCCAGCCCTGGCCCGAATGCGCAGCGGGCTGACCCTGCTCCACCGTCAGGCAGGTGTTGAGCAACAGCACGCCTTGTGCAGCCCAGCGCACGAGATGCCCATGGCTGGGGCGCGGCAGGCCCAAATCGCGCTCCAGCTCTGCGTCGATATTGCGCAGGCTGGGCGGAATTTTCTGGCCTGCGGGCACAGAGAACGCCAGCCCTGCGGCCTGACCCGGACCGTGATACGGATCCTGCCCCAGCACCACCACCCGCACCGATGACAAAGGCGTTAGCTTGAGCGCACAAAAAGGCTGGGCCGGATAAATCTCGGCCCCTGCTTCCTGGCGCCTGGCCAGAAACCGCTGCAGACGCTGACCGTCGGCACTGTCAGCCCAGGCTTGCACATGGGGCCGCCAGTCATCGGGCACAGACCCGAACTGCGCTGAAAGCTCGGTCTGCAGCGCGGCGGGCGCCGGCTCGAACTGCGCTGTCTGCGCTGCTGTTGATGCCATCAGCCCGAGCCTCAACCGAACAATGCGGCCAGGGCCTGCCCGGGGTCGTCGGCGCGCATGAAGGCTTCACCGACGAGGAAGGCGTGCACACCGGCGGCGCGCATGCGCTGCACGTCTGCCGGCGTGGTAATGCCCGACTCCGTGACCAGCAAGCGCTCGGCCGGCACCTTGGACAGCATGTCCAGAGTGGCGTCCAGCGAGACCTCGAAGCTGCGCAGGTTTCGGTTGTTGATGCCCAGCAGCGGTGTCTTCAGCCGCAGCGCACGCTGCAGTTCTTCCTCGTCATGTACCTCAACCAGCACGTCCATCGCCTGCTCGATCGCGGCGTCCTCCAGCTCGGCCATCTGCAGGTCGGACAAACAGGCGGCGATGAGCAGGATGCAGTCGGCGCCCATCGCGCGGGCTTCAAGCACCTGGTAGCTGTCGATCATGAAATCCTTGCGCAGCACCGGCAAGGCGCAGGCGGCGCGGGCCTGGCGCAGGTACTGCTCATGGCCCTGGAAGAAGGGCTCGTCGGTCAGCACGCTGAGGCAGGCCGCGCCATGGCGGGCATAGCTGGCGGCAATCTCGGCTGGATGAAAGTCGGGGCGGATCAGGCCCTTGCTGGGGCTGGCCTTCTTGATCTCGGCAATCACCGCCGGCCGGCCGGCAGCCAGCTTGGCGCGCAGCGCGACGGCAAAGCCGCGCGGTGGTGACTGTTCAGCGGCAGCCTGGCGTAGCGCGCCCTCACTGCGTTGAAGGCGCGCAGTCGCAACCTCCTGGTGCTTGACAGCGACGATGCGTTGCAGAATGTCGGACATGGCGTGCGCTGCGCCTCAGGCTGATTTGAAGCGCTGCGTCAGCGCGACGAACTGCTGCAACCGGGCCGCCGCCGCGCCCGAGGCCACGGCCTCGGCGGCGCGTTTGACGCCTTCGCCGATAGAGGCGGCGACGCCTGCGGTATACAGCGCAGCACCGGCGTTGAGCAGCACGATGTCGCGCACAGGGCCGTCTTCATTGGCCAGTGCGCGCTGGATGCAGGTCACCGATTCGTCGCGGTTGGCCACACGCAGCACACGCGAGTCATAGACCGGCAGGCCGAAATCACTGGGGTGGACGACGTACTCGCTGACCGAGCCGTCTTTGAGCTCGCCAACCGCCGTCTCGCCCGACAGTGAGATTTCGTCCATGCCGTTGCTGCCATGGACCACCAGCACATGCTCGCTGCCCAGGCGCTGCAGCACGCGCACCTGGATGCCCACCAGGTCGGGATGGAACACGCCCATCAGCTGGTTGGGCGCGCCGGCCGGGTTGGTCAGCGGGCCCAGGATGTTGAAGATGGTGCGCACGCCCAGCTCTTTGCGTACGGGTGCCGCGTGGCGCATGGACGCATGGTGGTTGGGTGCAAACATGAAGCCGATGCCGCATTCGGCCAGGCTGGTTGCCACCTGCTCGGGCGTGAGCATGATGTTCGCGCCCAGCGCCTCCAGCACGTCGGCCGAGCCCGAAGTCGACGACACGCTGCGCCCACCATGCTTGGCCACCCGCGCACCCGCCGCCGCCGCGACGAACATGGCCGCGGTCGAGATGTTGAAGGTATGTGAGTTGTCGCCGCCGGTGCCAACGATGTCGACCAGGTGCGTGCGGTCTGCCACCGCCACCGGCGTGGCGAACTCGCGCATGACCTGGGCGGCTGCAGCGATCTCGCCGATGGTCTCTTTCTTCACGCGCAGGCCGATGGCGAAGGCGGCAATCATCACCGGGCTCATCTCGCCGCTCATGATGCGGCGCATCAGCGCCAGCATCTCGTCGTGAAAGATCTCGCGGTGGTCGATGATGCGGGTAAGCGCGTCGATGTTGGAAATGGACATGGCAGTTCCTGACGGCTCAGTGCTTGATGAAGCCGCGCACGGCGGCAATGGTGCGGGCTATGCCGGTGGCATCCACATCCAGATGGGTCACGAAGCGCAGGCCGATCAGGCCGGTGGCCAGCACGCCGTGCGCCTGCAGGTGCGCCAGCAACGCCGGTCCGCGGCCACCGTCGACCTGCACGAACACGATGTTGGTCATGGGCGGTGTCACGCTCAGCCCCGGCAGGCCGGC
Organism: Betaproteobacteria bacterium; assembly: GCA_031417735.1. Taxonomy (GTDB): domain Bacteria; phylum Pseudomonadota; class Gammaproteobacteria; order Burkholderiales; family Burkholderiaceae_C; genus Pseudaquabacterium. The sequence goes on along the minus strand of JANOWE010000033.1, from coordinate 4,718 downwards.
CAGTCCGTCGGCCAGCCGACGGGCCAGCGCATGGTCATCGGCCAGTCGTTCGATGTGGTGGTCCAGCGCGTACAGCGCGGCCGCCGCCAGCAGCCCGACCTGGCGCATGCCGCCGCCGCAGCGCTTGCGCTCTCGGTGGGCCTGCGCAATGAAGCCTGCCGAGCCGCACAAGGCCGAGCCCACCGGCGCGCCCAGGCCCTTGCTGAAGCACACCGAGACGCTGTCGAAGCCGCTCGTGATGTGGCCCAGCGGCACGCCGCCGGCCACCGCCGCGTTGAAAACCCGTGCGCCGTCGAGGTGACAGGCCAGGCCCTTTTCGCGCGCCAGAGCTTGAGCTTGGGCGATGTAGTCGGCGGGCAGCACATTGCCATTCCAGGTGTTTTCCAGACACAACAGCCGGCTGCGGGCAAAGTGGCTGTCGTCGGGCTTGACCGCAGCGTCAATGTCGGCCAATGCCAGCGTGCCATTGGCCTGTTGCGGCAGCGGTTGCGGCTGTATGCCACCCAGCACCGCCGCGCCGCCGCCCTCATAACGGTAGGTGTGCGCCAACTGGCCGACCAGGTATTCATCGCCCCGGCCACAGTGCGCCAACAGCGCACACAGGTTGCTGGCGGTGCCGCTGGGCATGAACAGCGCGGCTTCATGGCCGGTCATCGCCGCGATGCGCTGCTGCAGCGCGTTGGCGGTGGGGTCGTCGCCGAACACATCGTCGCCGACTTCGGCCTCGGCCATGGCGCGGCGCATGGCCGCACCCGGCCGGGTCACGGTGTCGCTGCGCAGGTCGACCCAGGGCAGGCCGTCGGGCGACGCAGCAGCGCGGGCCGAGCCATAGGACACCGTGCTGGCGCTCATGTGGCGGCCCCCAGGTTCAGAAAGTTGCGCAGCATGGCATGGCCATGTTCGGACAGGATGGATTCGGGGTGGAACTGCACGCCTTCGAGCGGCGTGGTGGTGCCGGCCAGCGCACGGTGGCGCACGCCCATGATCTCGCCGTCTTCCGAATGCGAGGTCACCACCAGTTCGGCCGGGCAGGACTCGCGCTCGATCACCAGCGAGTGGTAGCGAATGACCGAGAACTGCTCGGGCAGGCCCTGGTACACGCCCTGTCCGTCGGTGCTGAGCGTGCTGGCCTTGCCATGCATCTGCCGCTGGGCGCGCACGATGCGCCCACCCAGCGCGGCGCCGATGCTCTGGTGGCCCAGGCACACGCCCAGGATCGGCAGTTGGCCGATCAAGGCCCGGATCGCCGGCACACACACGCCCGCTTCGGTCGGCGAGCAGGGGCCGGGCGACAGCACCAGATAGTCAGGCCGCAGGCCGCCGATCTGCTCGACCGTGACCTCGTCATTGCGCAGCACTTTGACCTCTTGCCCAAGTTCGGCAAAGTACTGCACCAGGTTGAAGGTGAAGCTGTCGTAGTTGTCGATCATCAGCAGCATATGCGCTCTATCCTATTGATTTCAGGGGGTGTCTTCTTCGACACCCCGTGCTGATACCCGCTTCGATACCCGCTTTTTCTGTCGCTGGCGAGGCCGACGCGACGTGCTGGGTGGGGACTTCAGGCGCCGCGCGGGCGCCATAGGTCGGTCAGGCTGATGGCTTGCGCCAACGCCAACCGAAGAGCGCCGTTGACGATGAATGTGGGGCGACCATGAAACTCATTATCGCTTGCCTTAGTTCGGGGCCAGCCGCCCTTGGCATCCTATGCAAGGCCGCCTGTGCGCCTGTCCGCGCACGCTTAGGGCCGCCACCGACTTCGCCACCGAGCCATGCAACGCCTGAGCCACTTGCCCGCCCACTCGTGCTATCGCGGCAAGTGCGCCCGTAGAATTCTCGGAAACACTCACTCAAAAGAGCCGGGATGGCCACAGGGCAGTCAGACCAACCAGGCCACCAACAGTCGCGTACAAATTTGTGCCGCGATTTTTGTCGACCGGCATCCGAAACAGCTCCGTACGTACCTGATGCCGGGGCTACGGCGTGAGCGATCAGCCGACCGAAGGCAATCGTCCGCTCAACCGCCTTTTCAAGATGGCGGTGATGGCTGGCGTAGAGGAATCGGTTCGGCTGCACATCCGCAGAGGCGACGACATCAATGCCCGCGATGACAAGGGGCTGACCCCTTTGATGATCGCTGCGTCACGAAACAGGGCCGGCACGTGCAAGTTGCTTCTGGACTCTGGGGCAGACGCCCAGTTGCTCAACCCAGCAGGCCTTGACGCCCTCACGCTAGCTAGCCTCGCGGGCGCGCATGACACAGCCACCGTACTCCAGGCCGCGCTTGCGATCAGGCCCGACCACAACGGCAACCCCTGTGAGCGCACTGACGTCGTGCAAGGATTTGCGTCTGTCGTGATCGGCGCTATCGACGACGCCCCCATTCCGCCGGCCGAAGTAGCGCTGTCCGATGGCGACGCGTTCGATTTGACGGGATGGGAAGCCGAAGACGATAGACCGGCGCCCCAGGACGATCTCACGCTCGCGCAAGACGCTGCTGCGGTCCACGACGCGATCAGCAAACACACGCCCGTCGACACGTCAGAAGAATGGAGCGATTTCGATGTGTTCCTCCCTGAGCGCGCAACGCCGCTGCCGCGCTCCGAAGACACCGAGGCCAGGGCGGAGCTACGGCTCCTTTTGCTGCGCGCAATTCGTGAGGGCAGCGTGCCGCAGACTTGCGTTGATGATCTGTGCCGAGGCGACGACCGCGCGCTCGACGAGGCAGCGCAGGCGTTGCTCCACCTGGTGATCAACGACCTCGGCGCAGAAACCGACGAGCGTCTTGAGCACACGTCGCGTGCAGAGAGTTTCGCGGTCTATGTCGATCCGGACGAGACGCCCGACGAACAGCATGCCGTCGCCGGCGCGCTGGCGTTTCTCGACGACCTGGAATTGCATCGGAACGACCCCATGCGCCTTTACATGCGGGAGGCACAACGCGAACGGCTCATCACTGCCGAGGAGGAGGTCGCGTTTGCCAAAGCAATGGAGGACGGGCTTGAAAGGGCACTCGACGCCTTGGCCGAGTGGCCAGCCGGCCTCGCGCGATTGCTGGCGGCGGCGGACCTGGCCAAGGCCGGCGAGAGGCCGCTTGAATGGATTTCGTCAGGCTCAGCCGAGGAGGCTCCGCCCGAAGGCGCGCAGCTCGATGACGAAGCCCTGGTTGATCTTTCTGGCTCGTTGACGGATTCCGGCGCCATCGCCGACGACGACGACGTCGTCGGCGACACGGAGGAAGTTGAGGCCACCGATGCGCCGGGCAGCGAAGAGGCGGGATTCTTCGACAAGCTCGACAAGCTGGCTTCTGCCATGAGTGGCATGAACCCGGCGGGAAGGCAGCTACCTGTCATGCGCGAAGTCATTGCCTCCCTGTCCATCAGGCGCAGCTTCCTCATCGAGTTGGGGGACGCGGCAGCCGATGACGTGTCACAGCCAGCCAAACACTTCGTGAACGCCATCCGCGCACATCGGCGCGCCCGCGACCGCTTTGCGCTCGCCAACCTCAGACTTGTCCTGTCGATCGCCAAGCGCTATATGGGCAGCGGACTGCTCATGGACGACCTGATGCAGGAGGGCAATATCGGCCTGCTGAAGGCGGTCGACAAATTCGACTGGCGCCGCGGCTTCAAGTTCTCGACGATGGCGACATGGTGGATCCGTCAGCATGTCAGCCGCGCGGTTGCCGACACTGCGTTGCTCATCCGGCTCCCCATCCACGCTCATGAGGCCGCCAGGCTGATCCATCGCGAAGCCCGCGCCTTTGAGAAGTCTGCGGGCCGTCGCCCGTCCATACAGGAACTGGCCGAGCGTCTTTCGCTGGATGCTCGCAAGGTCGAAGCCTTCCTGCGCGCTACGGCAGTCGCAACACCGCTTGAAGAGCTGGAAACCGAGCCCGGCATCGACGACTCGGGTTTGCTTGAACTGTTCGAGAAGGTCGCCTCCGATCAATTGCGCCGGGCCCTGGATGAAGTGCTCGCCGAGCTGGGCCACAAACCCGAACAGATCGTGCGACTGCGTTTCGGCCTTGGCGGGGCCGATCCGATGACGCTCGAAGAGGTTGGCGTTCGCTTCGAGGTCACCCGAGAGCGCATCAGACAGATCGAGGCCAAAGCCCTCCGGATGTTGAAGCACCCTGTTCGAATGGCCAGGCTGCGCCCATGGCTCTATGCCAACCCGTCGGACAACCGAGCGGCAGAAGCGGGCAACAAAGGCGCCAACGAAGTAAATCGCGAAGAATCAACATCGCCGACGACTCAGATCGGCTTTGCTGCCAAAGCCGTGGACGCAGCCAAGGCAATCCAGACAGACGGTGCGTGGTCAAAACTGCCCAAACTGGAGTTGTTGCTCGCGCAAGCCAAGCACATGGGCATCCCGGTCGAGGATGATCGTGGCGGCGCTGGGTCGGTATGGGTGAACCTGACCGAGATGCACGACAACCGCGCCCGCGCACTCGTCCGCAAGATGCTCGCCATGGGGTTTAAGCATTGGCCAGGCAGAGGCTATTGGAGATGAGTGGCAAGACACGAAACGCCCCGCCGCGAGCCGGCGCAATGCTGGAGTCACTGCGTGGCCTCGGCTAGCCGCTCAAGTACACCAGCGGCTCCGGCAGCAGGCCCCATTGCTCCAGCAGCGCCGCGATCAGCAGGCGGCCGATGCGGCCGTTGCCATCCAGGAAGGGGTGGATGGTTTCGAACTGCACATGCACCAGCGCGATCCGC
>JANOWE010000032.1:0-6981 GCA_031417735.1 Betaproteobacteria bacterium | reverse complement strand
TGCCAACAGCCGAGGTGGTGAAGGCTTTGTGGCCGTCAGTGCCGACGCGCGCAAGAAGTTCTGGCTCGACCGCAAGCGCACGGCGGCCATTGCCCGCCACACCAACGCCTTCAAGATCAACGAAGACGTGGTCATCCCGCTCGACCGCATGGGCGAGTACACGCTGGGCATCGAGCGCATCAACATCGAGCTCAGCCTGCGCAACAAGCTCGAACTGGTGGCGCGCCTGCAGGCCTTGTTCAGCACCGGCAAGTTGCCCTTGGGCCGCTCGGGCGAGGCCGGTGAAATCCCCAGCGCCGAACTGCTGGAAGACCGCGTGCAGCAGGCCCAGACCCTGCTGCGCGAGGTGGGTGGGCGCTGGCAGCACTGGCTGACCCACCTGGACGCGGCGCCGGCAGCGGGCCAGCCCAGCCTGTTCGAGCAGCTGCAAGACCACAGCCTGCGCGCCAGCTGGAAGACCGAGCTGCTGGCCCCGCTGCAATCGCTGTTCGCGGGCGCGGCCTTTGCGGCCATCGTCGAGGAAACCAAGCGCATCCACGCCGAGGTGCTGCGTGGCCGCACCTGGGCCGCGCTGCACATGCATGCCGGCGACGGCAATGTGCACACCAACATCCCGGTGAACAGCGACAACTACCAGATGCTGCAGACGGCGCACGAGGCCGTGGCCCGCATCATGGTGCTGGCGCGCAGCCTGGGTGGCGTGATCTCGGGCGAGCATGGCATCGGCATCACCAAGCTCGAATTTCTGACCGAGGCCGAGACCGCCGATTTCACCGCCTACAAGGCCCGCATCGACCCCGAGGGCCGCTTCAACAAGGGCAAGCTGCTGCGCGGTGAGGCACTGCGCGCGCTGGGCCCCGACGTGCAGCAGGCCGACCTGAGCCATGCCTACACGCCCAGCTTCGGGCTGATGGGCCATGAGTCGCTGATCATGCAGCAGAGCGACATCGGCGCCATCAGCGACAGCATCAAGGACTGCCTGCGCTGCGGCAAGTGCAAGCCGGTCTGCGCCACCCATGTGCCGCGCGCCAACCTGCTGTACAGCCCGCGCAACAAGATCCTGGCCACCTCGCTGCTGGTCGAGGCTTTTTTGTACGAAGAGCAGACCCGGCGCGGCGTCAGCATCAAGCACTGGGAAGAATTCGAAGACGTGGCCGACCACTGCACGGTGTGCCACAAATGCCTGGCACCCTGCCCGGTGGACATCGACTTCGGCGACGTGTCGATGAACATGCGCAACCTGCTGCGCAAGATGGGCCAGAAGAGCTTTCGCCCCGGCAACGCCGCGGCCATGCTGATGCTCAACGCCACCAACCCGCAGACCATCAAGGCCGTGCGCAGCCTGATGGTGGGCGTGGGCTTCAAGGCCCAGCGCCTGGCCAACCAGGTGCTCAAGCTGGCCGCACGCAAGCAGACCGGCGCGCCGCCGGCCACGCTGGGCGCCGCGCCGGTCAAAGAGCAGATCATCCACTTCATCAACAAGAAGTTGCCGGGTGGCCTGCCCAAGAAAACCGCGCGTGCGCTGCTGGACATCGAGGACAAGGACTACGTACCGATCATCCGCGACCCGCAGGCCACCAGCGCCGACACCGAGGCCGTGTTCTATTTCCCGGGGTGCGGCAGCGAGCGCCTGTTCAGCCAGGTCGGCCTGGCCACCCAGGCCATGCTCTGGCATGCCGGCGTGCAGACCGTGCTGCCGCCGGGTTATCTGTGCTGCGGCTACCCGCAGCGCGGCAGTGGCCAGTTCGACAAGGCCGAGAAAATCATCACCGACAACCGGGTGCTGTTCCACCGCGTGGCCAACACGCTGAACTACCTGGACATCAAGACCGTGGTGGTCAGCTGCGGCACCTGCTTCGACCAGCTGCAGGGCTACAAATTCGAAGACATCTTCCCCGGCAGCCGCATCGTCGACATCCACGAATACCTGCTCGAAAAAGGCATCACCCTGCCGGGCGCAGACAGCCCGGGCGGCGGCGGCTACCTCTACCACGACCCCTGCCACAGCCCCATGAAGCAGCAGGCGCCGATGAAGACCGTGACCGCGCTGCTGGGCCCCAATGTGCTGGAGGCCAAGCGCTGCTGCGGTGAGAGCGGCACCCTGGGCGTGACCCGGCCCGACATCGCCACCCAGGTGCGCTTTCGCAAGGAAGAAGAACTGCGGCAGGACGAGGCGGCCTTGCGTGCGTCCGGCAGCGTGGCGCCCGGCGCCAATGTCAAGGTGCTGACCAGCTGCCCGAGCTGCCTGCAGGGCCTGTCGCGCTACCAGGACGACATGCAGACCGGCCTGCTCGAAGCCGACTACATCGTGGTCGAAATGGCGCGCAAGATCCTGGGTGAAGACTGGCTGCAGGACTACGTGGCCCGCGCCAACGCCGGCGGCATCGAGCGCGTGCTGGTTTAAGGCGCGCCGCCCTCAGTCGGGCACTATGCGGCCCAGCCTGGCCATGGTGTTGCCCGGCTTCAGGTGGTTCATCGACGGCATCACCAGCACGGTGTTGTCGCAGGGCGCGGTCCAGACATGGTCGCCGTCCTGGGCGATCGGCGTGCCGGCCTGGGCGATGACACCCAGGCTGGTCATCGGCACCAGAAAGTGGAAGTCGGCCGATCTGGCCACGACCGCCTCGCTGACCCGCACCAGCTGTTGCGTCGCCGGCGAGCTCAACCGCAGCCGCGCTGAGGCCCAGGCCGCGTCGACCATGCCCGTCAGCCGCAAAAAGCGCACCAGGGTGTCGATGGCCACGGCTTCGGCCGCCGCCTCCCAGTGCTGCCCACATTCGATCAGCAAGGCACGCTTCGCGCTGGCTGGGTCGCCAAAACCACCGCGCTCCACCATGCGCAGCCCCGCCGGGTGGCCGGTGTCGAGCAGCAGGTCGGCCGGCACACCCAGCTCGCGGGCGTAGGCGGCGTTCTTGTCGGCCTGGCCACAGACCATCAGCGGCCGGCAGGGCTCGGACATCGAGTGGATGTCCAGCAGCAGGTCGGCCGCATCGACAAAGGGCCGCAGCGCGCGTGCGCGCTGCAGCTCGGCGCTGTCACGCGGGCCGAACAAGGCCTCGTCGGCCCAGACCCGGTTCAGGTCTTCGTCGACGCAGCGCGAGGCATGCGGGCTGCCCGCATCAAAGCGCTCATAGGCCGCGACGTTGGCAAAGGCCAGCACCAGGCGACCGGCGTTGGGCTCAAGCTCTTGCTGCAGCAGCCAATGCAGCGCCAGTGCGCCGCAAATCTCGTTGCCATGGGTCAGCGCCACCACCATCACGTTCGGGCCCGGTCGGCCCGAGTCCAGCACATGCACATGGTCCACACCGGTGTTGCCCTGGCGCCAGCGGCTGATGTCGGGCGGCTGCAACTCGATGGGGGGCAGGGCGGTGGTCATCAAGATCCTTCGGCAGCTTCGGGCGGGGCCGGCAAGGCAGACAGCTGGCTCGGCCAATCGCGCAGCCCATCCAGCAATTGCATCAAATGGGCCTGCAGCGGCGCAAAGCCGGCATGGGGCTGGCGGCTGGGCAGGTCCATGTACAGGTTCTTGTTCAGCTCGACCTGCAGGCTGTGGCGGCCGGCGGCAGGCTGGGCATAGGCACGCACCAGTTCCACGCCCTTGAACGGGTCGTTCACCGCCACGCGGTAGCCCATGGCCGCCAGCCGTGAGCGCACCAGCTCGGTGAGTTCAGGCGCGCAACTGCTGCCGTCGCGGTCGCCCAGCACGATGTCGGCGCGCACCTGGCCGGCGCCGCCCACGCCCATGCGGCCCGACACCGGGTTCATCGAATGGCAGTTCAGGTGCAGCACCGCGCCGAAACGCCCATGCGCGGCGTCCAGCAGCGCGCGCAGCGCCTGGTGGTAGGGCGCATGGCAGCGGTCAATGCGGCCCTGCACCTCGGCCACGCTGAGCGCACGCTGGTAGATCGTCCGGCCGTCGTCCAGCAGCCGCCAGATCAAGGCCTTGCCCAGCGCCGCCTTGCCGCTGGGCTGGACCTGATGCGGCCAGTGGCCGCCGGCCATCAGGGCCAGGTCGATGTCGCCCACATGCCGGTTGGCGTCCAGGTACACGCGTGGGAACAGCGCCGCCAGCAAGGGCACGCCGCGCTCGGCGGCGGGCCGCCACAGCAGGTCGATGAAGCTGTCTTCGCCGTCGCGCAAGGCATGCACGGGCAGCGCGCTTTGAAAGTCGGCCGGGTAGTCGCTGCCCGAGTGCGGTGAGTCCAGCACCACGGGCAGTTCGGCTTGCGCCGGCCCCCAAAGCTGAAGCTGCGGGGGGTGATTGAGGGCATCGTCCATGCCCCGATTGGACCCGCCTAGGCGTTTGCACCATGCTGGGGCCTACCCGCATTGGCGCTGGCACAGAGTTCGCTAGCATCGCCCCACTCGCCGCCCCCAAGCGGTTTGCCGAACCCATTGCCAGGAGATTTGCCATGAATGAGCAGCAACTGCGTGACGCGATCGAAGAAGTGCGTGCCGGGCGCCTGCCCCGCCGCAGCTTCATCGGCCAATTGGTGGGCATCGGCCTGTCCGCGCCCATGGCCTCGATGCTGCTGATGCATGCCGGCGTGGCCCAGGCGCAAGGCGCCGGCTTCAACTACAAACCCACCAAGCGCGGCGGCGGCGGCACCTTGAAGACGCTGTGGTGGCAGGGCGCCACGCTGCTGCAACCGCACTTTGCCAATGGCACCAAAGACCAGGAAGGCTCGCGCATCTTCTACGAGTCGCTGGCCAACTGGGACCAGGACGGCAACCTGCTGCCGATCCTGGCCGCCGAGATTCCCAGCCGCGAGAACGGCGGCCTGTCGGCAGACGGCAAGACCGTGACCTGGAAGCTCAAGAAAGGCGTGACCTGGCACGACGGCCAGCCCTTCACCGCCGACGACTGCGTCTTCACCTGGGAATTTGCCAAAGACCCGGCCAGCGCCACCGTCACGTCCAAGGTCTATGCCGACGTCACCGTGGTCAAGGTCGACAGCCACACCATCAAGGTCAGCTTCCCCAAGGCCACGCCGTTCTGGGCCACCGCCTTCGTCGCGGCCGAGGGCATGATCATCCCGAAGCACCACTTTGCGGCCTATGTCGGTGCCAAGTCGCGCGAGGCGCCGGCCAACCTGAAGCCCGTGGGCACAGGGCCGTACAAATTCGTCGACTTCAAGCCCGGTGACATGGTGCGTGGCGAGATCAACACCGCCTACCACATGGCCAACAAGCCCTTCTTCGACGCCATCGAGATGAAGGGCGGCGGCGACGCGCCTTCGGCCGCGCGGGCCGTGCTGCAGACCGGTGAGTTCGACTACGCCTGGAACCTGCAGGTCGAAGACGACGTGCTCAAGCGCATGGAAGCCGGCGGCAAGGGCCGCATCGACATCGTGCCCAGCGGCGACATCGAGTTCATCCAGCTCAACCCCACCGACCCCTGGAACGAGGTCGACGGCGAGCGCGGCAGCGTCAAGAGCAAGCACTTCGCCTTCAACGACCCGGCCGTGCGCGAGGCCATGGCCCTGCTGGCCGACCGCAAGGGCATCCAGGACAACATCTACGGCCGCACCGGCGTGGCCACCAGCAACTTCGTCAACAACCCGCCCAAGTTCCGCTCGCCCAACACCAGGTTCGAATTCAACGTCGACAAGGCCAACCAGATCCTGGAAACCGCGGGCTGGAAAAAGGGCGCCGACGGCGTGCGCGAGAAGGGCGGCAAGAAGCTCAAGTTCGTCTACCAGACCTCCGTCAACTCACTGCGCCAGAAAGAGCAGGCGGTGGTCAAGCAGGCCTGCCAGAAGGCCGGCATCGACCTGGAGCTCAAGTCGGTCACGGCCAGCGTGTTCTTCTCCAGTGACGTGGGCAACCCCGACACCTATGGCAAGTTCTGGTGCGACATCCAGATGTACACCACGACCATGACCCAGCCCGACCCCGAGCGTTTCATGGACCAGTACCTGAAGCGCGAGATCTCGGCCAAGGCCAACAAATGGGCCAGCCGCAACATCCTGCGCTGGAGCAGCGACGAGTACGAGAAGGCCTATGTGGCCGCCGAAGGTGAGCTCGACCCGGTCAAGCGCGCTGCGCTGTTCATCCAGATGAACGACATGGTGGTCAAGGACGGCTTCATCATTCCGCTGATCAGCCGGCCGCGCATTCGGGGCTCGGCGCTCAAGCTGGCCAAGCCGCTGTCGGGCTGGGACCTGGACTTTTCCGGCCTGCACAACTGGTTCAGAGAGGCTTGAGCCCCCGGCGCCCGACGATCAGCGCCAGCCCCTGGTTTGCACCGGCTGGCGCTCAAGCACGCTGAGCCATGGGCACCTACCTCCTGCGCCGCCTGCTGATCGCGGTGCCCAGCCTGCTGGGCATCAGCGTGGTGCTGTTCACCGTGCTGGCGCTGGCGCCGGGTGATCCCTTCGGCGAGCTGGCGCTCAACCCCAACGTGCCGGCCGAGGTGCGCGAGGCTATCCGCAAGAGCTTCGGTCTGGACGACCCGATCTGGCAGCGCTACTTTCGCTGGCTGTTCTCCATGTTCAAAGGCGACTGGGGCTTCTCGTTCATCAGCCGCATCAACGTCGACACGCTGATCATGCAGCGCGTGCCGGTCACTCTGGCCGTGATCGGTGCGTCGCAGCTGCTGGCGCTGGCCATCGCGCTGCCGGTGGGCATCTACGCCGCGGTCAAGCCTTATTCGCTGTTCGACCGCATCACCAGCACGCTGGCTTTCGTCGGCTTCTCGCTGCCCACCTTCTTCACCGGCCTGATGTTGATCCTGCTGTTCTCGATCAAGCTCGACTGGCTGCCGTTTGTGTTTCGCGCCGACATCGCCGCCACCGGCTGGGACTGGTGGTGGCAGCACATCCGCCAGTCGATCATGCCGGTGCTGGTGCTCGGGCTGTTCCAGGCCGCCAGCTGGACCCGCTACGTGCGCTCGTCCATGCTCGACGTGGTGCGGCTCGACCATGTCACCACCGCCCGCAGCAAGGGCCTGACCGAGCGCGTGGTGGTGGCCAAGCATGT
>JANOWE010000031.1:0-12575 GCA_031417735.1 Betaproteobacteria bacterium | reverse complement strand
CTTGACCAGGGTCTGGATGCGCTTGGCCGTCTCGCTGTCGATGCCCTGCTTGACCGGCACGGTCTGCTTGGCCTTGTCGCCGCCCATCTTCTCGATCTTGGCGCTGAAGTCAAGGAAGCGCAGGTCCACGCCGCGCTTGGTCAGCTTGGCGACCAGGATGTCGTGCACCTGGGCGATCTGGAAGTCGCTGTCGGCGAGCAGGGTCAGGCTGCGGTCCTTGCCCTGCTCGGTGCTGTCGATGTGCGACGACGAGCCCTTGAAGTCGAAGCGGGTGCCGATTTCCTTGTTGCTCTGGTCGACCGCGTTGCGCAGTTCCACCAGGTTGGGTTCAAGCACGGTGTCGAAGCTGGGCATGGTGGCGGGCTTTCAAGGTCGTCTGCGGCGCCGCCGGTGCGGCGGCGCTTGGGCCTCAAATTTTGCCATGCGGGTCTGGCGGCACCACCCTGGCGCGGATCGGTCGCAGATCGGGTGCCGATCACTTGCCGAGCAGGCCCATGCGCTGCAGCAAGACCCGGCTGCCCGCCAGGGCCTCGCGCAGGGCCTGAGCGTGGGCGCCGCAGCCCGCGCCGTCCAGCGAACCGGCCTGGGCCTGCTGTTCCAGTTGCTGCGCGCATTGCTGCAGGGCGCGCAGTCCCAGGTTGGCTGCGGCGCCGCGCAGGCCATGGGCCTGGGCCTCGACGCTGTGGGTCTGCCCCTGGTCCAGCAGGGTGAACAACCTGGTCCGGGCGCCCATGCTGTCGTCGAAGAAGCCTTGCAACAGTTGCCTGCAGCCGTCAACGCCCACGCCCAGGCACAGCTGGCCCAGGGCCGACATGTCCAGCAAACGGGCCAGGTCGCCGGCGCGTGGACGAGGGCAGGCGGCTGCCGGCGGCGCGGCAGGTGTGGCAGGCGGCCCTGCCTCGGGCAAGGCCGGCGCAGCTGTCAGGGCCATGGCTGGCGTGGTGGTGACCGGCCGTTGGTTTTTGCCGAACAGGCCCACCAGCAGGCGTTCAAGCTCGTCGACCTGTACCGGCTTGCTCAGGAAGCCGTTCATGCCGGCGGCCAGCACGCGGTCACGGGTCTGGGCAAAGGCGTCGGCGGTCAAAGCCACCACCGGCAGTGCATTGGCCGGGGCAGGCAGGGCGCGCAGGGCGCGGGTGGCCTGTTCACCGTCCTGCACCGGCATGTGCAGATCCATCAGCACCAGGTCGGGCGTTTGTTGTTGTACGGCGGCCACGGCCTGCGCGCCGTCTTCGGCCAGGCGCACCCGGTGGCCCATGCGCGCGAGCAGGCTGGCCATGAACTTGCGGTTGGTGGCGTTGTCGTCCACCACCAGCAGGTCCAGGCTGGGCAAGCGGGCGCCGACCCATGCCGCGTCGGCCTGCGCCAGTTCAGCGGCGCCATGGGCGGCGTCGGGCGGTGCGGTGGCCACGGCCAGGCCCAGACGCAGCGTGAATTCCGCGCCCTGGCCGGCGCTGCTGGCAACCTCGATGTCACCGCCCATCAGCCGGGCCAGATTGCGCGAAATCTCCAGACCCAGGCCTGATCCACCATAGCGCCGCGCGGTGCTGTTGTCGCCCTGGGTGAAGCGCTCGAAGAGCAGGGCCATGGTCGCCGGATCGATACCGATGCCGCTGTCGCGCACAACGAAGCACAGGCCGACCCAGCCCGGCCTGGGCTTGAACTGAGGGTCCATTCGAAGCTGCATGCCAACCTGGCCTTGCTCACAGAACTTCAGCGCGTTGGACATCAGGTTGAACAGGATCTGGCGCAGGCGCTGCGCATCGGCCAGCACCCACTCGGGCAGGCCGTCGTCCATGGTCACGTCCAGCCGCAGGCCTTTGGCCTGCGCGTCCAGCGCCATCGGGGCGCGCACCTTGTCCAGCAGCTGGCGCAAGGACAAGGCTTCGTTGACGATGTCGACCCGACCTGATTCGAGCCGCGAGATGTCCAGGATGTCGTTGAGCAGGGCCAGCAGATGGGTGGCCGAGTCATGGGCCGTGCGCAGCTGGTCGGCCTGCTGCTGGTCGAGCGCGCTGCGTTGCAGCAGCCACAGATTGCCCAGCATGCCGTTCAACGGGGTGCGCAGCTCATGGCTCATGTTGGCCAGAAACTGGGTCTTGCCCTGGTTGGCGCGCTCGGCCTCCAGCCGCGCCTGCTGGAATTGCCGGGCCAGGCGCTCTTGCTCATGTCGGCGGCGCTGCAGGCTGCGGAATTGGCGCGCGGTGATGACGGCAAAGGCCAGTGCGAGCAGGCTCTGGAAAGCGGTCAGGCCGACGCTGAGCTGGCTTTGGTCACGCACGGTGTCGTTGCGTTGGCCGACCTGGTCGGCCACAACCTGGTTGGCATGCATCGACAGGTCGTGCATGGGCTCGTGCAGGGCCTCCAGCGCCTGCAGCAAGGCGGTGCTCTGGGCCGGCGGCAATGGGCCGGTCTCGGCCAGGGCAAACACCGGGTCGAAGCGGTCGACCAGGGCCTTGAGCCGGGCAAATGTCGGGCCGTGGTCCGTGCCCAGTTCGGCAATGCTCTGCGTGCGCTGGGGGTCGACCAGCGGCAGCCGGCTGGCGAAGAGTTCATAGCGCAGGCGCACGGCGTCGCGCTGGTCGCCCTCGGGGTAGCGCAATTGGTCGCGCAGCAGGTCGCGCAACTGCATGGCCTCGCTTTCCAGCTGCACGAAGCTCCAGACCAGGTTGTCGCCCTCGTGACGAACTTGGCTGGACAGCAAGGCCACCTGCCGGTACTGCACCCAGGCCACCGCGGCCAGCACGCAGAGCAGCCCGCTGCCGAGCAGAACCAGCAAGGCGCTGCCGCGGCGCCAATGGATCACGCCTTTAGCTCCAGGCGGCGCAGTTGCCAGGCCGAGCGGCTGTAGTAGCGCTCGGACCGCAGCTTGGCATGCTCATGAAAGGGGTAGACGATGAACAGCGGGCCTTTGTCGCGCACCGACATCGGCTTGTCGTCCAACCGGCTGGCCACGATCACGTCGTAGCGGCGGCTGTCGTCGACCGGCATTTCGATCTTGTAGTTGTTCAGTGCCACGGCCAGCAGCAGGCGTGCCTGGGGCTTGGCGCCGGCCGCGGCCAGCACGTTGCGCAACAGCGGACCGCTGAATCGGCGTTTGTCTGTGAACCACGGCGTTGCGGTGACGAAGCTGTGCTGGGGCAGGGCGTCCAGTGTGGCCAGATCGAAGTCGGTGCCCGCTGGCGTGTTGCCCGGGTCGACCAGGCCGGTCACGCTGAGCAAGACCTTGGCCTGGGCAGTGGACAAGTGCGGCAACAGTCCGACGCAGCTGCCCGCAGCGGCAAGCAGCAGGCGGCGCCGAACGGCACCACAGGGAGGGTACGACATGGCTGTGACGGTGGCGGGTTGTGAAGCCCCGAAGTGTGCCTGCAGACGGGGGTGTCTTGGGCGCGGTTTGGTCGCTTCCTGGCGCGACCGGTGCGAGACAATGCACACCATGGACCTTGCCAGCAGCCCCCTGCAGATCGAACATGGCTGCAACCTGCGCGGCTACAACAGCTTTGGTCTGCCTGCCGTGGCGCACACGCTGGTGCGCATCCGCAGCGACGCCGACGTGCGCCGCCTGCTCGAGCACCCGGTGCACGGTGGTGCGCCCAAGCTGGTGCTGGGCGCGGGCAGCAACCTGGTCCTGACCCGCGACCCGTTGGCGGTGGTGCTGAAGGTCGAGGTCGCCGGACGCCGCCTGGTGGCCGAACTGGACGACGCCTGGATCGTCGAATTCGGCGCCGGCGAGAACTGGCACCAGGCGGTGCAATGGACGCTGCAGCAGGGCTGGCCGGGGCTGGAGAACCTGGCCCTGATTCCGGGCACGGTGGGTGCCGCGCCGGTGCAGAACATCGGTGCCTACGGGCTCGAACTGCAAGACCGGTTTGACTCGCTGGACGCAGTGGACCTGGTCACCGGCCGAGGCCTGACACTGGACTGGGCTGCCTGCGACTTCGCCTACCGCCACAGCGTGTTCAAGGCGGCCGGTTTTGGCGGCCTGGCGGGCAAGAGCCTGATCACCCGCGTGCGCCTGCGCCTGCCCAAGCCCTGGCAGCCGGTGCTGGGCTACCAGGACATTGAACGCTGCATGGCAGACAGTGGCAACCATGCGCCCGACGCCGCCACGCTGCGCGACTGGGTGGTGGCGGTGCGCAGCGCCAAGCTGCCCGATCCCCAGCGGCTGGGCAATGCGGGCAGCTTCTTCAAGAACCCGGTGGTCAGCGAGGAGCAGTGCCGCGACATCATCGGCCGCGACCCCCATGTGGTGCATTACGAACTGGCCGATGGCCGCTTCAAGCTGGCCGCAGGCTGGTTGATCGAGGCCTGCGGCTGGAAGGGCAAGAGCGTGGGCCAGGCAGCGGTCTACGAACGGCAGGCGCTGGTGCTGGTGAATCGGGGTGGCGCCACCGGCGCCGAGGTGGTGACCCTGGCCCGCGCCATCCAGGAAAGTGTGTACGGGCGCTTCGGCATCCGGCTCGAACCCGAGCCCTTGCTGCTTTGAGCCCGAGCGGGGGCTTGCGGCTGATCAGTCACCCGGCTCCTGCAGCCGCCACAGCTGGTGGGTGGCGCTGACGGTGCCTTCCAGGCGCTGCAGTGACAGCGCCTGTTCCGCCGCGCTGACCTCGCTGCCAGCGTCGCGGTTCACCAGTTCGGCGGCGGCGGCCAGGGCCGGCAGCCCCAGGTTCAACGCCGCGCCCCTGACCGTATGGGCACTGCGGCGCAGGGTCTCGCTGTCGGCCTGGCGCATGGCCTCGCGCATCTGCCCCAGGGCCTGGCCGACCTGCTCGAAGAAGTCCTTGTACAACGCGGGTGCCTTGTCGCTGCCCATCACCTGGTGCACGCCCCGGATCGCTTCGTGGTCGAGCAACTGCGGTCCGGCGGCCGGTGTCATGGCTGGCGGCGGCAGCGCACCTGACGCTGGCGTGGCCACGTCCAGGGCGGTGGCCGGGCCGAAGCGTCGCGACAGCAGGGCGCGCAGGTCGGCCATGGCCAGGGGTTTGCACAGCACCTCGTCCATGCCGGCCTGCAGGCAGCGGTCACGCGTCTGGGCGAACACGTCGGCGGTCAGTGCCACCACGCAGACCTGGCCCAGGCCACCGCCCAGCCGGCGGATGGCGGCGGTAGCGCTGGCGCCGTCCATCACCGGCATGTGCATGTCCATCAACACCAGGTCGAAGGGCGGGTCGGCCTGCGCGGTCACGGCCCGCAGGGCGGCTTGACCGTCGGCCACCACCACCACCTGGTGGCCCAGGTGTTGCAGCAGCGCGGCCAGGTAGAGCTGGTTGACCGGATGGTCTTCGGCCACCAGCACGTGCAGGCACTGGGCATGCGAGGGCGGCGGCGCGGCCGCTGCCGCGGCCGGCGCCGGCCGGGCCTGCAGCGCGACGGCGAAGGCAAACACGCTGCCTTGGCCGGGCGCGCTGCGCACGCTCAGCTCGCCGCCCATCAGCCGCACCAGCTTGCGCGAGATGGCCAGGCCCAGGCCGGTGCCCACCTGGCGCAGGGCGCGGGGATCGTCCGACCGGCTGAAGCGCTGGAACAAGCGCGCCAGCGTGGCCGGATCCATGCCGATGCCGGTGTCGGCCACTTCCAGTTGCAGCTTGGCCTGACCCTCGTCGCTCTGGGCAATTCGGCAGTCCAGCAGCACGGCGCCGGTGTCAGAGAACTTGATGGCGTTGGCCAGCAGGTTCAGCAGCACCTGGCGCAAGCGGGTCGGGTCGGCCAGCAAATGCTCAGGCAGAGCGGGGTCGACCTGCAGCACCAGCTGCAGTGCCTTGGCGTCGGCCGCAGGGCGCAGCAGGTGCAGGACCTCTTGCAGCAGTCGGCCCAGGTGCACCGGCTGCGGGCTCAGCACCAGGGCCTCGGACTCCAGCTTGCTCAGGTCAAGGGTGTCGTCGAGCAGGCGCAGCAGATGCGCCGCCGAGTCCTGGGCCACCGCCAGCCAGCCCGCCGCGCGCGGGTCTTGCGGTGCGTCATGTGCCAACGACAGCATGCCTATCAGCCCATTCAGCGGCGTGCGCAGTTCATGGCTCATGTCGGCCAGGAACTCGGTCTTGGCCGCGTTGGCGGTCTCGGCCTCGCGGCGGGCCAGCCGCAGTTGATCGACCAAGGCCTGCTGGGCGCGACGGCGCCGCTCAAGCTGGCGCATCTGCTGCAGTGCGATCAGTGCAAACACCAGCAGCATGGCCAACAGAAAGCCGGTGAGTGCCAGGCCGATGCGGTTGTGGTTCTGCAGCTGAGCCTGGCGGTCGGTCACCAGCTGCGCCAGCTGGTGCGTGGCTGCAAGCACCATGCCGTGGATGGGTTCACCCAGTGCCTGAAGCTCAAGCCCCAAGGCCCGCAGCTGTACCTCATCCATCGCCGCCGGCGCCGCGCCGGCCAGGACCTTGTCGGCGCGTTGGCGGAACTGGTCGATCTGTTTCAGCGTCGGTTGCAGCGGGCTGCGCTCACCGATCAGTGCCTGGGCCCGGTTGTTGGCCAGCAAGGCCACCCGACTGAGAAAGATCTCGTAGCGCAGTGCCAGGCGGGCCGGGGTTCCGGGCTGGGCGGCCTGGGCTTGCCACTGCTCACGCAGGCGCAGGTACTCGATCTCGGTCTGGTAGAGGCTGAGCACCAGGTAGTCGCCCTGGTAGCGCGAATTCACATCCAGCAGCGCATATTGCCGTGCCTGCACAAAGACGGCGGCCAGCAAGGTGGCCAGCAGCAGCAGGCCGGCGGCACCGAACCAGGGCGACAGCTGCTGCGACCTGGCGGTCGGGATGGGCCCGTCGCCCGCGCCAGGGTCGGCGGTGGCCGTGCTCACAACAGGTCCAGCCGCTGCAGCTGCCAGGCGCAGCGGCCGTAGTACACCGCGTTGCGCAAGCCCGGCTGGCTGTCGAACGGGTACATGATCATCAGCGGACCGCGGTCGCGAAGCGAGATCGGCTCGTCGTCGATCAGCCGGGCGACGATGACGTCATAGCGCATCGCATCGGTCAGCGGTATGTCGACCCGGTAGTCGTTCACCGCCAGTGCCCGAACCGCTGGATCAGGCCCCTGCGGCCTGGCACCGGCGGCCTGCAGCAGGTCGCGCAGCAGCGGGCCGCTGAAGGACCTGGCCTTCCCGTACCAGGGTGTTCGGGCCGGGTAGCGGGTATGCGGCATGCGCGCCAGCGTGGGCATGTCGATGGCCCAGCCCTTCTTGCCATGGCGCTCATCCAGCCGGCCCGTGATGCTCAGCACCACACCGGACGGGTTGGCGTTGTCGGCCAGCGTCTGAGCCTTGCCGGCCCAGGGCAGCATGGCCAGCGGCAGCAGTGAGCGTCGGAGCATGGCAGGGCGGTCCAGGCGTTGAAACCGGCCGGATGGTAACGCCTGGTTCGTGCAGGCTGCCGGGCGCCCGAATGGCCTGCCCCTGGCCTGCCCTTGGCCTGCGTCTGGCAGACACCGGGCCGTCACGTCGGCGACATTTCGCGGGTTCATCGGGTTGTGCGCGGGCACCGCTGTGGGGTACACCCGAGGCTCCGTCCTCATGCCGCTGCTGCCCATGCCGTCCCTGCCCCGTCCCCACCTGGCCATCTGGCCGCGTCGCTTGCCGCGCGCCCTGGTGTTGCCTGAAACCAGCCTGTGGTTCAACCTGGAGGTGTCAGCCCGGCGCTTCCCGAGCAAGGCTGCATACAGCTTCTTTGGCCGCGAACTGAACTTTGCTGATCTGATGGCGCAGGCCGAGGCGCTGGCCGGCTGGCTGCAGGCCCATGGCGTGGCCAAGGGCGAGCGGGTGGCGGTGTTCATGCAGAACTGCCCGCAGTTCGTGGTCGCCGTGCATGCGGTGCTGCGCGCCGAC
The DNA here is from genome assembly GCA_031417735.1 of Betaproteobacteria bacterium. GTDB lineage: Bacteria > Pseudomonadota > Gammaproteobacteria > Burkholderiales > Burkholderiaceae_C > Pseudaquabacterium. The sequence continues at coordinate 4,768 of JANOWE010000031.1, read as the reverse complement.
GCGGTGGTGGTGCCGGTCAACCCGATGAACAAGGCCGACGAGTTCGGCCACTACATCACCGACCCCGGCACCCGGGTGGTGCTGACCACCGCCGACCTGGCAGGCATCGTGGCCCAGGCCAACGAGGCGCTGCCGCCGCACCAGCGCCTGGCCCACATCGTGGCCACGCGCTTTACCGACGCCATGCCGGCCACGCTGGACGAGGCCGACAAGCCCGGCGCGGCGGTGCTGCAATGGTTGTTGTCCGATCCGCCCCTGCCGGCAGGCAGCACGCCAGTCACGCGCTGGACCGACGCCCTGGCCGCCGGCCATGTGCCTGGCCCGCATACCGCCCGGCCCGATGACATGGCGCTGCTGCCCTACACCAGCGGCACCACCGGCCTGCCCAAAGGCTGCATCCACACCCACCGCACGCTGATGCACAACGTGATGGGCGGCGCGCAATGGGGCCATTCCGGCCCTGAGACGGTGGCCCTGGGCGTGGTGCCGATGTTCCACATCACCGGCTTTGTGTACGGCGCGCTGGCCTCGGTGGCCACCGGCGCCACCACGGTGCTGTTGCCGCGCTGGGACCGTGACCTGGCCGGACGCCTGATCAGCCGCCATGGCGTGACGCACTGGACCTGCATCCCGACCATGATCATCGACCTGTTCGGCAGCCCGAATTACGCCAGCTTCGACCTGTCCAGCCTGCGCTTCGTGTCCGGCGGCGGTGCAGCCATGCCGCAGGCCGTGGCCGAGCGCCTGCAGCGCGAGTTCAACATCACCTTCTCCGAAGGCTATGGTCTGACCGAAACTGCGGCGCCCACCCACAGCAACCTGCCCGAGCGGGCCAAGCTGCAGTGCCTGGGCATCCCGATCTTCGGCACCGATTCACGCATCATCAACCCCGACACGCTGGCTGAACTGCCCATCGGCGAGACCGGCGAGATCGTCAGCCATGGGCCGATGGTGTTCAAGGGCTACTGGGGCCACCCCGAGGCCACGGCAGCGGCCTTCATCGAGATCGACGGCAAGCCCTTCTTCCGCACCGGCGACTTGGGCCGCATGGACGAAGAGGGCTACTTCTTCATCACCGACCGGCTCAAACGCATGATCAATGCCAGCGGCTACAAGGTCTGGCCCAGCGAGGTCGAGTTGCTGCTGTTCAAGTGCCCGGCGGTGCAAGAGGCCTGCGTCATCGCCAGCCGCGACGCCTACCGGGGCGAGACGGTGAAGGCGGTGATCGTGCTGCGCGAGGCCGCGCGCGGCCAGACCAGCGCCGACGACATCATGGCCTGGGCGCGTGAACACATGGCGGCCTACAAGGTGCCCAGGCTGGTGGAATTTGCCGACGCCCTGCCCAAGAGCGGTTCGGGCAAGGTGATGTGGCGGCTGCTGCAGGAACGCGAAGCCAGCGCCTGAAGCGCGGCGCCCACCGCCGCAGAGGTGCGGGCGGGCCAGAGTCTGAAAAATGCCAAAATCTGCGGGTTGTGCTGCCGCCCCGCGCGGCCACCATCTGACCCCATTCACCTGCGGAGACAAGCGATGAAACCCACGTTGAAACTGATGATGGCCGCTTTGGCCCTGGCCGGTGCCAGCGCCACCAGCCTGGCCGCCGATGTCACGCTGCGCATGCACCAGATGCTGCCGCCGCAGGCCACCATTCCGGCCAAGGCCCTGGCGCCCTGGGCGGCCAAGGTCGAGAAGGAAAGTGGTGGTCGCATCAAGGTGCAGCAGTTCCCGAGCATGCAATTAGGCGGCAAGCCGCCCGAACTGTTCGACCAGGCCAAGGACGGCGTGGCCGACATCACCTGGACGGTGCTGGGCTACACGCCAGGGCGATTTCCCAAGACCGAGGCCTTCGAGCTGCCGTTCTCCAGCGGCTCTGCCGAAAGCGCGTCCAAGGCCTTCCATGCCTTCGTCGAGAAGTACGCGATGGAAGAGTTTGCCGACGTCAAGATCATCGCCGTGCATGTGCATGGGCCCGGCCTGATCCACAGCCGTGAGCCGGTGACCAAGCTCGAAGACATGAAGGGCCTGAAGGTGCGTGGCGGCTCACGCGTGATCAACATCATGCTCGAGCAACTGGGCGCCACGCCGGTGGGCATGCCGGTGCCGGCGGTGGGCGAGGCGCTGTCGAAAGGCGTGATCCAGGCCACCACCATCCCCTGGGAGGTGGTGCCGTCGGTGAAGGTGCAGCAGATCGTGAAGAACCACACCACCTTCTCCGGCGACAAGGGTCTGTATACACAGACCTTTGTAGTGGCCATGAACAAGGCGGCCTACAACAAGCTGCCCGCCGACTTGAAGAAGGTGATCGACAACAACAGCGGCATCGAGACCGCAGGCCTGTTCGGCCGCGCGATGGACGAGGGCGACAAGGCCGGTCTGGCTGCTGCCAGGGCTGCTGGCAACAACATCATCACGCTGGACGCCGCCGAGACCGCACGCTGGCAGCGCGCCGCAGCCGGTGTGCGCGCGATCTGGTACAAGGAAGTGGGCGAGAAGGGCATTGACGGCCCGAAGCTGGCCGCCGAGGCCGAGGCGCTGATCGCCAAGTACGCCAAGAAGTGAGCGTTTGAAGGATGCCGGCCGCCGGGCCGGCTTCAGTCACGGCCCGAGGCCTCAGCCCGTCAGCAGCTTGTTGACCAGATCGGGCGTGGTCGCCGCGCCGGCCTTGCGCATCAGCCTGCCACGGTAGACATCCACCGTGCGCGGGCTGATGTCCAGCCGCTTGCCAATCTGCTTGCTGGTCAAGCCGTCGATCAGCAGTGCGGCGATTTCGCGTTCGCGCGCGGTGAAGGCCAGCTTCAGCTTGCGCTTGGACGACAGGTCCTCGAAGGCCCAGATGCCCGCCGCGTGCGGCGCCGCCGGGTCCAGCGCGCGGCCGCTGACATGGCACCAGAACAGCTCACCCCGGGCTGGTCCCTCCAGCCGCTTCATGACCCGGTCGTCGGCATACCAGCCTTGTGCGTCCAGGCTGGCGACGATGCGCTCACCGGTACGTTCGAACTCTTCATGCGTGGGGTACAGCACCTCGAAGCTGTGCCCTTGCAACTGGGTCAGCTCGGCACCGAACATCGCCAGCAGTTGCCGGTTGCAGTCGACGATCTGGCGTTGGCGCGACAACACCAGGCCGATCGGCGCCAGATCAAACGCGGTGCGGTAGTCCAGCGCCAGCGGCGTGGCCTCAGGTTCAGTTCGGTGGGCGCTCACAGCAGCGCATAGGTGGTGGTGGCATGCGCGGCCAGGCGACCGGCGGCGTCATGCACCTGCACCTCGCCGAAGATCAGGCTCTTGCCAGCACGCAGCACGCTGGCCAGCACTGCCGCGTCGCCGCTGTTGGCGGGGATGGGCCGCAGAAAGCTGGTCTGCAACTGCACCGTGGTCATCGGCCTGAAACCGCCCAGTTGCCGGCTCACGGCCAGCACCATGGCCGTGTCGGCCGCGGCCATCAGCGCCTGGCCGCACAGGACACCGCCGCCATGGACCAGGGCCGGCGCCAGTGGCAGGGCCAGCAGCAAGCCGTTGGCGCGAAGCTCTCGCACCTGCAGACCCATGGCCTGGACCCAGGGCGCACAGACCGACTCCAGCAGGCGCTGCAGCGCGGCAAGGTCCAGCTCAGCGCTGGCGGGCAGGGCAAGAGGGCTGTTGGTCATCGCGGCTCCACGGCAGATTTAGGCGATTTTACGTAGATCCTACGTAATGCCATACGTAGTAAGCTGGAAGGCTTGAGCGGTAAACCCTGACCGCAACCGATTCAACTGATGGAGAGACTGGCATGAACAAGATTTATCCCAGTGCCGACGCGGCGCTGGCCGACATCCTGCGCGACGGTCAGCTGCTGGCCGTGGGCGGCTTCGGCCTGTGCGGCATCCCCGAGGCGCTGATCGAGGCGGTGAAGACCGCTGGCGCCAAGGACTTGACGGTGATCTCGAACAACGCCGGCGTGGACGATTTCGGCCTCGGCAAGCTGCTGGTCACGCGGCAGATCAAGAAGATGGTCTCCAGCTATGTGGGCGAGAACAAGGAGTTCGAGCGCCAGTTCCTGGCCAAGGAGCTGGAGCTGGAGTTCACGCCCCAGGGCACCTTGGCCGAGCGCCTGCGTGCCGGTGGCGCCGGCATTCCGGCGTTCTTCACCCGCACCGGTGTGGGCACGCTGGTGGCCGAGGGCAAGGAGCAGCGCGAATTTGACGGCCACACTTATGTCATGGAGCGAGCCCTGGTGCCCGACCTGGCGCTGGGCAAGGCCTGGAAGGCCGACAAGAGCGGCAACCTGATCTTTCGCCGCACCGCGCGCAACTTCAACCCGGCCGCGATCATGGCCGGCAAGATCAGCGTGGTCGAGGTTGAAGAGATCGTCGAGACCGGCAGCTTCGACCCCGACGCGGTGCACTTGCCCGGCATCTATGTGCACCGCATCGTGCTCAATGCCACGCCCGAGAAGCGCATCGAAAAACGCACCACCAAGCAAAACCCGAAGGGAGCCTGAGATGGCCTGGACCCACGACCAGATGGCGGCCCGTGCCGCACAGGAATTGCAGGACGGCTTCTACGTCAACCTGGGCATCGGCCTGCCCACGCTGGTGGCCAACTTCGTGGCGCCCGACATCGAGGTCTGGCTGCAGAGCGAAAACGGCATGCTGGGCATCGGCGCCTTCCCCGACGAGAGCGAGGTCGACGCCGACCTGATCAACGCCGGCAAGCAGACCGTGACCACGCTGCCCGGCAGCAGCATCTTCGGCAGCCACGACAGCTTTGCGATGATCCGCGGCGGCAAGATCAA
>JANOWE010000030.1:0-10138 GCA_031417735.1 Betaproteobacteria bacterium | reverse complement strand
AACGCGTTGAGCTTTGCTCGCGCCACCCGTGGCTGGCGCAGATCGACCTTCCCGCTCTGATTGACCCCGTGCACTGCAAAAACATTCTTCGCAAGATCGATTCCCGTCGCAATAATGGCCGTGGGACTTCTCCTTCCGGGTGAGTTGATGAAAGTTTGCGCTTCCCATCATGGCACTTTGTTGCCGGTCTCCGCTCAGCGGATAACTCGGGGTGGGGAAGTCCCTTCGATTCGTTAGGCGTCGCAGAAAGATTCCTTGAGTGCTCCACCGCTGAAAGGCTCTAATCATGACTGAGTTCAAGTGGAAAGATTCTGAGAAGAAGATTGCGAATCGCGCATTCGAGAAGGCGAGAACCGCTGAGTTGGACGAAGTCATTCAATCGTTTAAGGCTGACGCAGCCAAAATTGATGATGCAGACCAGCTTTGGACATTGATCGATCAGATGAAGAACAGGCGATACCAGTTCGAGCAGAAATACGACTATCGCTATTCAATTCTCGCATCAGTGCTTGCGCGGCTGTTGGGTGAACAACGAATTTCAATCGAAGATCTTGCAGGCCTTGATGGGAACAAATTGGCTGCCGTAACTGTAAAATCAGAGTTCTTCCGTTCTTAAGCGCGCAGACCCATGAACCTATTTCATGTTGGTCCATCAATCACCGGTCCGACAATGCTTTTTCGCGCAGCTTGCAGCGCAGCGGGGCCAACCCGCCAATGAAGCGGAATGCCTGCGGCATCCGCTTAAGGACAGTGGTGTTCGCTAGTTTGAACACAATTTGATGTTGAAGCTGGACAGTCAAATATGCGCGCTGATACACTTTGCCTATGAAAATCAGTGAAGTGCTGCGCCTACTTCAGGCAGATGGTTGGCAACTTATCGCAACGCGAGTCATCGTCAGTTCAAACACAAGGAAAAACGTGGTCGTGTAACTGTTCCAGGAAAGCCAAGTAATGATGTTGCGCCTGGCACTCTAAACAGCATACTGAAACAAGCCGGTCTCAAGTAGCAAGGATCAATGTCATGCGATATGCAATCGTAATTGAGAAGGCAGAAGGAAACTATTCTGCATATGTGCCAGATCTTCCAGGTTGCATTGCAACCGGAGGCACCGTCAACGAAGTTGAGTCTGAGATTCGAGAAGCCATTTCATTTCATCTTGACGGAATGCGTGAAGACGGAATTCCCGTTCCTGAGCCGTCTGGTCAAGTCGAATACATTGACATTGCTGCGTAGGCCTCTTACTCTCACATGCCGCTCATATCAAAATGCGCACAAGTTACTATCACTGGCGTTTACTATTGGCAACATTAACATCGATACCTGGCGTCGCGCTCTCGAACGGGTTCGACATATTCAGCAAGCATGGAGCTCAGAGGTCATGTAGTAATTGACAGCCACGCCCTGTGCCACCCGCGCAGACTACCCTTTACTTGAATTCTTTACGTAGTTACGGATCAAGTACTCGTTGAACATGGGAACCGTAAAGGCAATGTCGCCGTGGGACGGGCTGTAGATCATTCCTTTGCTGATGATTTTTGCACGTCGCGGACCCAAGCTTTGGTGGGTCTCGTTTAGTGCGGCAGCAACGTCTGATGACCTATACGGACCGGGACCAAGTTTCGCCATCGCGATAACGTACTCTCGCTCCTTCGGAGTTAGCCGATCAAAGCGGACCTTAAAAAAGCCATCGTCCAGTCGCCGTGTTGCTTCCCCTGCAGCCCTCGAAGCGTCCTCTAGCCCAATGCCCGGTCCGGCGGCGATGTTCCAGCACTGATAGCCCCACTCCTGCAGAAAGTATGGATAGCCTTTGGTCCTTACGAGAATCTCATCGAGCGCCTCACCGTCAATGGTCTCTCCCTCAGCTTCGACCGGTTGTCTGATGGCAATCTTCGCATCCGCCTCCTCAAGAGCGCCAACCGCAGGATAATGAAAAAGTCTCTCTGCGTAGGATTTCGCATCGCCTGAAAGCGCTGCAACCTGCGGCAGTCCAGCACCGAAGAACAGAACTGGCAGATCTTTCTGGTTGACCTTGTGCAACGCAACGATTAAAGCTGCCAAGTCCTCAGAGCGGAGGTATTGAACCTCGTCAATCAGGAGCGTCCAAGCCTTGCCGGCTGCCTTTGCTGCCTCCCCTACCCGCACGAACAATTCAGGGAGGTCGGCCTCCATGTCGCCGCTATCGGCTACTCCCACTTCCGGGTCAACCGAAATGGAAGCATCACCGTACGAGAGCTTGAACGCAGAGGCGAATGAGCGCAGCGCCCGAAGGGCCTGATGCGCCTTGGCCTTGGCATTCTCCGAGGTCGAAAGCTTGCGCAAGGCTTGGCTGATCTTCGGTGCAAGGAGTTCACTAAGCACCTTTCCCTCCGGTGCCTCGATAGCCGAAGTCACGTGCCCTGCCGCCTCGGCCATCTCTTCGATCTTGTTCAGCAGCACCGTCTTGCCAACGCCTCGAAGACCCAGCAACATCTGCGACCGGCTGGGCTTGCCCAGTAGAGCCCGCTGAATGGCTGTCTGTGCGTCCTGAAGAATGGTGTCGCGGCCGGCCAGCTCCGGTGGTCTGCTGCCAGCGCCCGGGGCGAAAGGGTTCCTCACTGCGTCCATGATTCTTGCTCCGGTATAAGTCTAAGCATTGATACAACAGTCTATCAAAAAGTAAATATACATGCTTAGATATCACTAGAAGTCGCGGCTCTTCGCGTCCCCCAGGTGCTGCCAACCGTTCGCTCATGTGCGCCGTGCAAAGGGGCTGATGCAGCCTGACCGATCGACGGTCAGGTCCCCGGCCGTCAAGCCAATGGATCGGGTTTCGGCGGCTCAGGCTTCCGAGCCGCCGCCAAAATGCGCCGCAAAGCGCTGCCGCAGCTCCCGCTTGAGCAGCTTGCCGCTGGGGTTCTTGGGCAGGGCGTCGACGAACAGCACCGCCTTGGGCGACTTGAAGCCGGCCAGCTGCTGCTGGCAATGCGCCATCACCGCCGCCTCGTCCAGGGCCGCGCCGGGCTTGGCCACCACCACCGCGGTCACGGCCTCGATCCAGCGCGGATGCGGCAGGCCCACCACCGCCACCTCGCTGACGCCGGCCAGGCGGTACAGCGCTTCCTCGACCTCGCGGCTGGCCACGTTTTCACCGCCGGTCTTGATCATGTCCTTCTTGCGGTCGACCACGGTGATGTAGCCCTCGTCGTCGACCGTGGCCAGGTCGCCGCTGTGGAACCAGCCACCGGCAAAGGCTGCGGCGGTGCGCACGGGGTCGTTGAAGTAGCCCTGCAGCAGTTGCGGCGAGCGGTGCACGATCTCGCCGGTCTGGCCGGGGGCGATGTCGTTCATGTCGTCGTCGACCACCCGCGTTTCCACGTTCAGCGTGGGCCGGCCGGCCGAGCCGGGCTTGCGCAGCTGGTCTTCGGGCTTGAGCACGGTGGCCAGCGGCGCAATCTCGGTCTGGCCATAGAAGTTCCACAGCCGAATCATCGGCAGGCGCTGCAGCAGTTCCTGCATCACCGCCACCGGCATGATCGACGCGCCGTAGTAGCCCTTGCGCAGCGCGCCAAGTGCCTGGGCGTCGAACAGCGGCGAACGCAGCAGGCCGATCCACACCGTGGGCGGGGCGAAGAAGCTGGTGATGGCATGGCGCGCCAGCATGGGCAGCAGGTTCTCGGGCGTCGGCGCGGCGGTGATGATGCAGGTCGCGCCCAGGTAGACCGCCGGGCCGAGGAACACATCGAGTTGCGCGCAGTGGTACAGCGGCAGCGCGTGCAGCACCAGATCGCCCTCGGCGATTTCGCCGTCGACGATGCAGCTGACGTACTGGTCGATCACCGCGCGGTGGCTCAGCATCGCGCCCTTGGGCGCCGACTCGGTGCCGCTGGTGTAGACGATCTGCAGCAGGCCGTGCTCGGCCACGGTGATCGGCGGCGGGGCATCGGTGCAGCTGGCCAGGGTGTCGAAGTGCAGGTCGGCGGCGGGCCAATCTTGCGGGCTGGGGCCGGGCGCTTCCGACGGCAGCCACAGCAGCTGCTGCACGGCGGTGCCGCGCGCCGCGGCCTCACGGCCCAGCGTGGCCAGGCCGTTGTCCACCGCCAGCAGCCGGGCGCCGGCATGGCGCAGGACGTACGCCACCTCGTCGGCGTTCAACATGAAGTTCACCGGCACCAGCACCGCGCCCAGCCGGGCCAGCGCAAAGCGCAGCGCGGCAAAACCATGGCTGTTGCGGGCCAGCACGCCCACCCGGTCGCCGCCGACCACGCCGCTGCCGTGCAGGCCGGCGGCCAGGCGGTTGACGACGGCATCAAACTCGCGCCAGGTCCAGCGCACCTCGCCGCAGACGATGCCGGTCTTGTGCGGCAGACGCGCGGCGGTGCGGCGCAGCAGGTCGGCCAGGGTCTGGCGGTGCAGTTCTGCGGGCAGGGCGATGGGGCGGGGGGTAACGGTCATGGGCGGCCTGTTGATCCTGCGGGTCCTGCGGGTCCTGAATCGAGGGGCAGGTCGGCCCAGGCCGTGCGTTGGCCCTGTGCCGGCAGGCCAAACAGCTCGGCCAGCGCCTGCCGGTATTGCGGTTGGCCCAGCTGGTTGGTGTTGTGGTGCGAGCCCCCTTCGACCAGCAACCAGCGCTTGGGCGCCGACGCTCGCTCGTACAGCGCGCGGCCCAGGGCCTGCGGGATCAGGCTGTCTTCATTGCCATGCACCACCAGCACCGGCACCTTGACGTCGGCGATGCGCCCGCCGGCATCAAAGCGCTGGGTGATCAGCGGGCCGACCGGCAACCAGCCCCATTTGAAGTGGCTGACCACCTCGGGCATCGACGGGAAGCTGCCCTCGACGATCAGGCCGCGCAGGGCCGGGTCGTCGCGCACCTGCGCAGCCAGGTGCACCGCGATGGCGCTGCCCAGGGAATGGCCGAACAGGTAGCGCGGCGCCTGCGGGTGCTGGCGACCCAACCAGTCCCAGGCCGCGCGGGCGTCTTCATAGGCCAGGCTCTCGGACGGCAGCACCCTGGTGCTCTGGCCGAAGCCCCGGTAGTCCACGCCCAGCACCGCAAAGCCCAGCTCATGCATGCGGCGCATGCGGTGGGCGCTGCCGCGCACGTCCCAGCGGGCGCCATGCAGGTACAGCAGCACCGGCGCGTCGGCGCGTGGCTGGGGCAACCACAGGCCATGCAGCTGCACAGCCTGGCCACTTTCCTGCGAATGGAAGTCGATGTGCACATCGGCCATGCCCTGGGCCGCGGCCAGGCCGCCGGACCAGGTGCGGTCGCTGGGCTGAAAGATCCATTGGCGCTGTCGCTCGTCCAGCGAGGCGCAGCCGCTGGCCAGCCCGCCAACCAGGCCAGCGCCCAGCAGCAGGGCCAGCAGGGTTCGGCGCAGCGCGCGTGGCACAGCGGGGGCGGAAGCGTTCAGTGTCATGGCCGCGATGCTCGCATGTGCCCGACCGGCAGTGCAGCGCCAAAAACCCTGTTGTTGATGAGGTTCGACGCCAGCGGCCGCCCTGGCGCGGTGTGACGGGCATCACGCCAGGCCGCCCACCGTGGCCTGCAGCGCCTGCCAGTGCCTTTCGCGTGGGCCCAGAGCGCCGCTCATGCTTCAAGTTTCCACCGGCTGATGCCGAAAGCACCGGCAACGCGGGCAATGCCCGCCCTCACTGACTTGGGCGACACGGCGAGACATGGCAACGACGGTGAACATCGACAACCTGCAGGTGGGCATGTTCGTCCACCTCGACCTGGGTTGGTGGGCGCACCCGTTTGCGCTGTCGAGCTTTCTGATCGAATCCGAGGCGCAGATCACCACCATCCGCGGCCTGGGCAGGCGCGAGCTGCGCTGGAGCCCGGACAAGAGCCGCCTGCCAGCACAGGCCGCACCGGCGACAGCCCAAACGCCGGCCGCCATGACGATCCCGCTGGCGGCCGACACCGTGGCCACGGCAGCCACGGCAGCCACGGCAGGCCAGGCCTTGGCCGCCGGGTCAGCACATCAAGACACCCGGCCCATCAGCGCCATGGCCTGGGTTGAGACCCCGCTGGCGGCGGCCTCACCCCAGGCCATGGCGCTGGCGCAGCAGCAGGCCGCGACGCAGCGCTGCTGCGAGCAGGTGGCCGAGGCACGCAGTGCCTGGGTGGCGACCAGCAAGCTGGTGGCCAGCAGACCGACCGAGGCACTGGCCATGGCCCTGGGCCTGAGCGCGGCCCTGCTGGACAAGCTGATGGTCGAGCAGGACATGTGTGTGCGCGTGCTGAGCCAGTCGCCCGCCGACCCGGTGGCCGGCCATGCGCTGAACGTGACCGTGATCTCGCTGCTGATGGGCCGGATCTTCGGCCTCAGCCGACCGGAGATGCAGGACCTCGGCGTGGGTGCCTTGTTGCACGACATCGGCAAGCTCGAGCTGGACGAACGGGCCCAGCATGCCGACGGCCTGACCAGCCCGAGCGAGTTGCAGCGCTACCAGGAGCATGTGGCCTTCGGCATCGTGCAGGGCTGCAACATGGGCTTGAGCCCCGGCGCCCTGGCGGTGTTGGCGCAACACCATGAAATGGCCGACGGCAGCGGTTTTCCGCGCCGGCTGGCACAGGGGCAGATCAGCCTGGGCGCACGCATCGTGGCCCTGGTCAACCGCTACGACAATCTGTGCAACCCGCGCCAGGCCGCGCTGGCACTGACGCCGCACGAGGCCCTGTCGATGCTGTTTGCGCAATGCCGCGCCAAGTTCGACGGCGAGATGCTCAACGCCTTCATCCGCATGATGGGCGTCTACCCGCCGGGCTCGGTGGTGCAGCTCACCGACGACCGCTATGCCTCGGTGGTCAGTGTGAATTCGTCGCGTCCGCTCAAGCCCAGGGTCCTGGTCTGCGACCCGGCGGTGCCGGCCGAACATGCGCTGCTGCTGAACCTGGACGGCGAGACCCATCTGGGCATCCGCCGCAGCGTCAAGCCGGCCCAGTTGCCGGTGGTGGTGCGCGACTACCTGGTGCCCTGCCAGCGCATGGTCTATTTCTTCGAGCCCCTGGCGGCACCCACAGCGGCACCCACAGTGGCGCCGGCAGCGGCAGCGACAGCGTCGGCAGTGCCTGCGCCAGCCATGGAAGCGCAGCAGGCGTGAAAGCCCAAGCTCCGTCACCCGCGCCGGCGCCCGGCCAGCCCCAGGCCAGCTGGCGCGCGCTGCTGGACGCGCTGGGCGAGGCCGCCTGGTTGGTCGACCTGGCCGCGCTGCAGGTCTGCGCCGTCAACCAGGACGCACTGGCTCTGCTGGGCCGCAACGAGGCCCAGGTGCTCGGCCAGGCCGCCGACAGCCTGATCGCCACACCCGAGGACGGCGCCTACTGGCAGGTGGCCCTGCAGGACGCGACGGACGGGCGGCTGGGCCCGCTGCATTCCGACGTGAGCCTGCTGCGCGGCGACGGCTCGCTGCTGCCGGTGACCCGGCGCATCCGACCGCTGGCGCTGGACGCCGCCGCACCGCCACGCCACTGCCTGGTGCTGCTGCGCGACCGCAGCGTCCAGCAGCGCGAGTCTGAAGAGCGTGAGTTGCTGCTGGCCGAATTGCAGGCCACGCTGGAATCCACCGCCGACGGCATCCTGGTCACTGACCTGGCCGGCCGCATCCGCGCCTTCAACCGCCGCTTCGCTCAGATCTGGGGCCTGCCTGAGTCACTGCTGGTGCAGCGCCAGGACGCCGCCGTGCTGGACTGGATGCGCCGCAGCGTGCCCGAACCCGAGGCCTTTGCCCGGCGCATGGCCTGCATCCAGAACGACACCTTGCTGGTGTCCCAGGAGCGGCTGGTGCTGCATTCGGGCCAGGTGCTGGAGCAGGTTAGCCGGCCGCAGTACAGCCAGGGTCGGCCCTGCGGTCGGGTCTGGTCGTTTCGCGACATGACCGAACTGGTGCAGGCAGGTCAGCGCATCGAGGCCCTGGCCACCTCCGACACCCTGACCGGCCTGATCAACCGCCAGCGCATGGTCGAGCGGGTGGACGAGGCCCTGCGCCTGGCGCGGCGCGACGACACGGGCCTGGCCCTGTTGTTGCTGGACCTGGACCGCTTCAAGCAGCTCAACGACAGCCTGGGCCATGAGATCGGCGACCGCGTGCTGCTGGAGGTGGCTGACCGCCTGTCGGCCAGCCTGCGCCAGGGCGATGTGGTGGCGCGCATGGCCGGCGACCAGTTCGCCGTGCTGGCCCATGACAGCGACGGCCGGGGCGCCGAAAGCGCGGCGCGGCGCATGATCGACGCGGTGTCGGCCGCCCTGGCGGTGGACGGCCTGCAGTTCACGCTGACCTGCAGCATCGGCATCGCGATGTTCCCCACCGACGCGGCCGACGCCCAGCAACTGCTGCGCCATGCCGAAACGGCCGTGGCGCGGGCCAAGCAGGGCGGCCGCAGCTGCTTCCGCTTTCACCAGCCCGAGCATGTCGCCGACCTGCGCCACCGCATGCGGCTGGACCACGCCATGCGCCAGGCCCTGGCCGGCCACCGCTTCCGGCTGCACTACCAGCCGCAGGTGAACCTGCGCACCGGCGAGGTCATCGGCGCCGAGGCGCTGATCCGCTGGCATGACCCCGAGCTGGGTGAGGTTTCGCCCGGCCAGTTCATTCCGGTGGCCGAAGACACCGGCTTCATCGTGCCCATCGGCGACTGGGTGCTGGTGCAGGCGGTGCGCCAGGCCGCAGCCTGGCGCGCGCAGGGGCTGCACATGCCGGTTTCGGTCAACGTCTCGGCGCTGCAGTTTCAGCAGGCCGGTTTCATCGAGCGCGTGGCCGAGGTGCTGCACGAACATGGCCTGCCGGGTGAGCTGCTGGAGCTGGAGCTGACCGAATCGATCCTGATCCATGAAGCCGATGAAGCCCTGGCCCGCCTGTCGCAGTTGAAGATGCAGGGCATACGCCTGGCCATCGACGACTTCGGCACCGGCTACTCCAGTCTGTCCTACCTCAAACGCTTCCCGATCGACCGGCTGAAGATCGACCGCAGCTTCGTCGGCGGTGTGCCGGCCGACCTCAGCGGCGGCGCCATCGTGCGCGCCATCGTGCAGATGGCCCTGGCCCTGGGCATGAAGGTCATTGCCGAGGGCGTCGAGACCGAGCCGCAGCGCCGCTTTCTGGCCGAGCTGGGTTGCGACGAGTTTCAGGGCTTCCTGTATGCACCCGCGCTAGACGCCGCCGCCTTTGCCCAGCGCATCCAGGGCCACGATCCGGCCGGTCGCCGGCCCAGGTTGAGTCTGGTGCGTGCCTGATCGGGTCTGACCGAACGCGCCTGCAGACCTGCATGCACAATCGATTGCTTAGCCCCATGGAGGTCGACGCAGTGATCTACAAGTTCAAGAGCCAGGCCACCGGTGACCTGATCATGATGGGCCCCAACGGTGACGCGCTGCTCCGCGCACTGGGCCGAGAGCCCGCGCCCAAGGGCATCATCGAGCCGCAGCAGATGGCGCAGGCCCTGGCCGCGCTGGAGCAGGCGGTGGCCGACGAAGAAGCCGCGCGGGCGCAGGCCGGCAGCACCGATGAGACTGCTGCCGACAAGCTCGCCGGTGCTGGCGCCGACCGCGTCAACCTGCGCCAAAGGCTGTGGCCCATGCACGACATGCTCAAACGCGCGCTGGCCGCCAACGAGCCGGTGGTCTGGGGCGTTTGAGCCCGGGCTGAGCGCACCGCTGGGCGAAGCCTGAGATGCGTTTGTTCAGCCCGGCCTGGCTCAACGGCGATGCCTTGCCCCGCGCTTTGCGGCTGGCCGACGCGATCTCGGTGGCCGCGTGGGCGCGGGTGCCAACCTGAGCCCACCGTTGTGCTGGCGTGACCTGCCCCCGGCCTGCCGCTCGCTGGCGCTGCTGTGCCATGACTTCGACGCCACCGCCCATGCGCAGAGCCTGGACGCCGTGGCTCCGTTGGCCACAGCGCTTGCCACCGAGTCTGCGCGTGGCGATTTTTTCCACTGGGTGCTGGTCGATCTGCCGCCCGACGGGTCGGGCCTGGACGAAGGCCAGTGGCGGCGCGCCTTTCAGCCCGGTGGCCATGAGCCTGCGCAGCGGAACCCGGGCCGCGGACCGCGCGAGGGCCTGAACGACTACGGCCGCTGGTTCAGCGGGCAGTCCGGGCTGGCCGGCGCCTACGCCGGTTATGACGGCCCCTGCCCGTCGGTCCCGGTGCGCCCGG